>NZ_JALDQE010000005.1:0-556935 GCF_022748145.1 Bacillus sp. CCB-MMP212 | reverse complement strand
ACGGGGCCGATCGGAGTAACAGGACCGACCGGAATAACAGGACTAACCGGAGAAATGGGGCCGACCGGAATAACAGGACTAACCGGAGAAACGGGGCCGACCGGAATAACAGGAGCAACCGGAGAAACGGGGCCGACCGGAATAACAGGAGCAACCGGAATAACAGGAGCAACCGGAATAACGGGGTCGATCGGAGAAACGGGACCGACCGGAATAACAGGAGCAACCGGAATAACGGGGCCGACCGGAATAACAGGAGCAACTGGAATAACGGGGCCGACCGGAATAACAGGAGCAACCGGAATAACGGGGTCGATCGGAGAAACGGGACCGACCGGAATAACAGGAGCAACCGGAATAACGGGACCGACCGGAATAACAGGAGCAACCGGGGAAACGGGACCGACCGGAATAACAGGAGCAACCGGAATAACGGGGTCGATCGGAGAAACGGGGCCGACTGGAATAACAGGAGCAACCGGAGAAATGGGACCAACTGGAGAAACCGGATCAATAGGGATAACGGGAGCAACAGGAGCAACAGGTCCTACTGGGGGCATTGGTCCTATAACCACAACCAATTTGTTATATTACACTTTTGCAGATGGAGAGAAACTTATATATACAGATGCTGACGGGATACCTCAATATGGTACAACGAATATTTTGTCTCCTAGTGAAGTTTCTTATATTAATTTGTTTGTTAACGGAATACTGCAACCACAACCATTATATGAAGTGAGTGCTGGTAAATTAACTTTATTGGATACGCAACCACCATCGCAAGGATCTTCAATTATATTACAATTTATCATTATTAATTAAAAGGACAGTTCCTTAATGAAAAGGAATCTGTCCTTTTTGTTTTATATTTGAATAGTTAAAGTTAAGTGAAGGTACATTCAATTTCTAGCTGTTATAAATGGTTGAATGATAGGAATTTTAACTTCAATCCTTTTCATAGTGTATTGGAATAAAATATAAAATGAATTTTTCAATATAGTATATGAGAGTTCTCTATAATACAAACGGCTTCATGTTTAAAAAAGAGAACACAATCTTAGTAAAGAAATAAGGTATATTTATATGAAAAAAATGGCACTGTTAATTGTTGAGTATATTCAAATTAATATGTGTATTTAAACCTAAGAGATAAACGTGGAAAAATAAAATAAACTCTTAAGTTTAGGTATTTAATCTAAGCAGTCAATTATTAAAAACATATAATTAATATGTGAGTCATGAACATAATTAAATAGCGTTTGCAAGTTTAATTATATTTCATGTTTCCTATTTTAAGTCAATATATAACACATACTCTTTTACAACTTTATGATCCTTATAATAGGAAAAACTCAAATATAAAACAAGTAAGGAGGACATAAATGACAAGTAATAATTGTTTCGGTCATAACCACTGCAATAATCCGATTGTTTTCACTCCAGATTGCTGTAACAATCCACAAACAGTTCCAATTACTAGTGAGCAATTAGGTAGATTAATTACTTTACTAAACTCTTTAATTTCGGCTATTGCAGCGTTTTTTGCAAATCCAAGTGATGCAAACAGATTAGCTTTACTCAATTTGTTTACTCAACTATTGAACTTACTAAATGAATTAGCACCTTCTCCAGAAGGGAATTTCTTAAAACAATTAATTCAAAGTATTATTAATTTACTACAATCTCCTAACCCAAATCTAAGCCAATTACTTTCTTTATTACAACAATTCTACAGTGCTCTTGCACCATTCTTCTTCTCTTTAATTATTGACCCTGCAAGCTTACAACTTTTATTAAACTTATTAACTCAATTAATTGGTGCTACTCCAGGAGGCGGCCCAACAGGTCCAACAGGTCCAACAGGTCCAGGAGGCGGAGCAACAGGAGCAACAGGATCAACAGGAGCAACTGGTGCAACAGGTCCAACAGGAGCAGGAGTAACAGGAGCAACTGGTGCAACAGGAGCAACAGGTCCAACGGGAGCGACAGGTCCAACAGGAGCAACAGGCCCAACAGGAGCAACAGGATCAACAGGTCCATCAGGAGTAACAGGAGCAACAGGCCTAACAGGAGCAACAGGAGCAACAGGAGCAACAGGAGCAACAGGAGCAACAGGTCCAACAGGAGCAACAGGTCCAACGGGAGCAACAGGTTTAACTGGTGCAACAGGCTTAACTGGTGCAACAGGAGCAACTGGTGGCGGAGCTATTATTCCATTTGCTTCAGGTACAACACCATCTGCGTTAGTTAACGCGTTAATAGCTAATACAGGAACTCTTCTTGGATTTGGATTTAGTCAGCCTGGTGTAGCTTTAACTGGTGGAACAAGTATCACATTAGCATTAGGTGTAGGTGATTATGCATTTGTAGCACCACGCGCAGGGGTTATTACGTCATTAGCTGGTTTCTTTAGTGCAACAGCTGCTTTAGCTCCATTATCACCTGTTCAAGTGCAAATACAAATATTAACTGCACCTGCAGCAAGCAATACGTTTACAGTACAAGGCGCACCTCTTTTATTAACACCAGCATTTGCCGCAATAGCGATTGGTTCTACAGCATCAGGAATCATTGCTGAAGCTATTCCAGTAGCGGCTGGAGATAAAATACTACTGTATGTTTCATTAACAGCAGCAAGTCCAATAGCTGCAGTTGCTGGATTTGTAAGTGCAGGTATTAATATCGTTTAATTTGTTACAATGTTTAGTAGGAAATTAAACAGGGGTTTGTATATAGTCCTTCCTAATAAATTTAGGAAGGACTATATTTTTTTGGAAAATAAGTAATAAATCAATTGAACAATTACTCTTTGTTAAGTTCGTATAAAAAAGTATAATTTACCCTTTCTCATTTAAGGAATAAGTTATGTAACTTTAAAAATTTTCGATCAGAAAAAAAGATGAATTCTTAAAAAAAAGAATTCATCCATAAAATAAACTATTTATTTTTATTGCAGTTACATCCTTTTTTCTTTACATAGCCTTGCTCGGCTAAGTCTCTTTGCGATTGGGAATTGGAAGATTGAGAATTGGAAGATTGAGAGGATGCTGAAGAGCTACTATTTTTATTATAAGAGTAGTTTTTTCGATAGTTATAATTACTCATAGTACTATCACCTCCAATTTAATATATAAATATTATATGTATGTACACTATCAATTGTTACTATTATTAATAGGAAGAGAACATACAATAAAAAAATCTCCTCGGTATTTTCCTAGGAGATAAATGATGATTCTTTTAAAAATTTACAAATTAATAGCCCCAGTAAAGAGGAAAGTAATAAGAATCTTGGGGATACGGATTATGTTGTTGAGGGAGGGGATGGGTTGGGTAATTTTTCATTCCACGGTTTTGATTGCAGTTTGCCGGAGGGCCAATAACAGTAGTTGATTGAATAGGAGAAACCGCTTGTTTCCATTGTTGTTCATTGAGGCAGTAAGTATGGGCCATCATATGAGCCGGAGTTAATCTTAAAATATCAGAACCGAAAATAACTTCTGGCGCTGGGGCATTGAAAATAGCTAATAAATGAGTATTATCAGCTGTAGCAATTTCATAATGCCACCACGCTTGTGGAATGTTGGCAACTTGCCCCGGTTTTATCGGTAAGTTTAATATTTGATTCGTAAATGGATTAAGTAAAGAAACAACAGCAGACCCTGAAATACAATAAACAAGTTCAGCTGCATTTTGATGAATATGTGGTTCTACAACATTTCCTGTACTTAAATAAATATCTAATAAAGAAGTATTTTCTAAAGTGTTTAATTGTTTAATACCAAGTACATTTATATAATTTTGGGCATCTTTCCGAAAAAAATTACTTTTATTTACATCATAAGTAAAATTGGTTGAGGGGGAGGTATAGTCGATGTTGGCAGTCAATTGTATTACCCGCCTTTCTATAGGTAAGTTAGGTTACAAAATTAGGATATGTGTCTAGTCTTTGTTTTGTGCTGTTGTCGGTAGCTTAATAAATTCACTTATTCCATAAAGAATAAAGTATAAAGATTAAACTATATTCGTATTCCCATTCATACTTTGGATTGATGGAAAAAAGTAATGAAAATGTTAATTTAAAAGTACATCAATCATTTATAAGGAGTGAATGTTCATGTCATTTAGTGAAATGATTAGAAATGAAGTACTCAGCTGGGCGGGTGTTTCTGAAAAACCGCATCGATTTGGTGGTATTGAAATAAATTATGGTAAGAAAGAACTTGGCCATCTTCATGGTGATAAATTAGCTGATTTACCATTTCCGAAGTTAAAGCGAGATGAATTAGTGAAGCAAGGATTGGTAAAACCACATCACGTATTACCTGAATCAGGATGGATCAGTTATTATATAAAGAGTGAAGAGGATATTCCATTTGCAATTGAGTTATTTCGTATGCAATATGACCGAATTAAAAAGTAATGAAATAAAGTAGGGTAATAAAAATTTATTTTCATGTCACATCCCTCCTTAATCGTTCGTCTTGTATGTAGAACGATAAGGAGGGATTTTATTATGAATACATTTGATGTAGCAATTGTTGGCGGTGGGCTTGCTGGATTAACAGCATCTATATATTTAGCGAAAGCTGGAAAGAAAGTGATTGTATTAGAAAAATCCAGTCAATTCGGTGGCCGAGGGATGACTATAAATAAAAATGGAATCTGCATGAATCTTGGTGCACATGCTTTATATAGAGGCGGGGCAGCGTTTATAACTTTTAATGAGCTCGGTTTGAATCTTCCAGGTGGAATACCATCTACAAAAGCACATGGAATATGGAAAGGGGATATATTCACCATCCCAACAGATTTTCGCTCAATTTTATCAACACCACTACTTTCGTGGTCTGCAAAAGTACAATTCTCACGTCTTATGATTCGTTTAGGAAATTTAGATGTAGGAGAAGTTCCGAAAATGAGTCTAACTACATGGGCAGAAAATGAAATAAAAGATCCAATGGTTCGTAATATATTTTATGCGCTATGCCGGACAACAACATATACGTTTGCTCCTACAATACAATTAGCATCATCTGTACTAAAGCAAATACAGCTTTCTATAAAAGAAGGAGTGCTTTATGTAGATGGTGGTTGGGAGACGATAATAACAAAATTAAGAGATTTAGCGAATGATGTCGGGGTAAAATTTTTGGCTAAAAAGCATGTTTTGGAAATAGAGCATTATGAAGATAAACAAAGAGTACATTGTGTTGATGATGAGGTTTTTGCAGTAGATACAGTCATCGTGACGACTCCGCCAAAAGAGGCTTGTAAAATAATAAAAGGTGCAGAAGGAACAAGTTTGCATAGATGGAATGAACAATCGGTACCGGTTACTGTTGCTGCATTAGATATTGGCTTGAGACAATTACCCAATCCTACACATCAATTTGTATTAGGATTAGATCAACCTATATTTTTCACAAATCAATCGAGAGCAGCTAAATTAAGTGAAGATGGATCAATTGCAGTGAGTCTAATTAAGTACCATAATCCTGTGCTAGAAATGAATCATATTCATGAAGATAAAGAACAGTTGGAAAGTACGATGGAGTTGTTACATCCAAATTGGAAAAGAGAAGTTGTTGCACAGCAATATTTACCGAAAATAACAGTAGTACATGATTTTCCTCATATTGACCGTGTTGAAAAGCCGGGTCCTAATATACCTGAAATGCCAGGTGTTTATGTTGCAGGAGATTGGGCAGGGCATGATGAAATATTAGCTGATGCTGCGGTAGCAAGCGGGAAACGAGCAGCGTTACACATTTTAAAGCAATATGAAAGTGAGGCAGTTCATCATGGAAACGGAGCAGTTATATGAAGCGTATCAACCATTATTATTTTCGTTAGCATACAGAATCCTTGGGAGTGTTATGGATGCTGAGGATATCGTTCAGGATGTATTTATCTCGCTAAATAATATAGAAGATCCTCAATCTATAGAAAATATGAAAGCATATTTATGTAAGATGGCGACAAATCGTTCAATTGATAAATTACGATCGGCAGCGCATAAACGTAACGTGTATGTAGGGATGTGGTTACCAGAGCCACTTGTAGACGAGAGTGATGAGCCATCAAAGTCATTTATAATGAAAGAATCCCTTTCCACCGCATATTTATTACTTTTACAACAACTATCTGAGGTAGAAAGGATTGTTTTCATATTAAGAGAGGTTTTCAGTTATGAATACGAAGAAATAGCTTCAATTGTTGATAAGAGTAGTGTGAACTGTAGAAAAATCTTTCAACGTGCACGAAAAAGCATGTTGGAGAAACCGAAGCAATCAAAATTAAGCACGGAGAAAATGGCTTCTTATGTTGAAAAGTTTGTAGCATCATTACAGTGTGGGGATATGGAAGGTATGTTGGAAGTATTAAAAATAGATGCTATATTCAAAGCTGATGGTGGCGGTAAAGTTACAACTGCGATCAATCCGATTTATTCTGCAGATCGAATTATACGTTTGTTCTTTGGGATTGCACAACGATTGACAGAAGAGTACACTGTTGATTTCAAAATGGTTAATGGTATACCAGGAGTTATAGTTACGATAAATAATAAAGTAACATATGTTCTTTCGTTTGCATTTGATGATGAGAAAATTTCAAATATTTATATGATGGTTAATCCTGAAAAACTTATGCATTTAAATGTAAAAATATAAAAAAGCGCATTTCTTTAGAAATGCGTTTTTTTATTATTTTTCTAACATTTCAAGAGGTACATCTTTTTCGCCAGCTACCTCAAATTTAATTTCCCCGTCTTCTTCATAAATACGTGTAATAATCGGTATAGTAATCATTAATTTTTTATGCTGCTTTCGTTTTCGAGCAGCATCTAAGCTAATCACGTTCATTTGTAAGCATCCTTTCTTCTGGAAATATATAAACAAAGAAAATGCGTCCGAAAAGGGCGCTTAATTGAATTTGAAATACCGATTCATTTAAATGGGGTTTATATAATTTAATAACTGCAATTTTAATATGAAATAATATGAATGGAATAATTGCACGTAGAAATTAACTTTACCAAAAAACGAAACAATATGCTATAAAAAATTATAAATCTTTGTCATATAACGGGAAAAAGGATTTCGTTTCGCATATAATAAAAGTAGACGGGCAGCAAGAGCTTTTTCATCATATTGCTTGGAAAGGCGATGAAAAGAATGGATACGTTAGATTCATTATTACTTCAACTTGAACAATATGGAGAAGAGCATGATCGGAATAAAAAAATACGGGAAGAAAAATTACGGAATGTTTCTCGTGAGATGGGGCAATTTTTATCAATTTTAGTAAAAGGGTGTAATGCAAAAAATATCTTAGAAATTGGAACTTCTAATGGTTATTCTACATTGTGGTTGGCTAATGCGGTAGAAGAAACAAATGGAAATGTAACAACTGTAGAGCTTTCTTCAGAACGAGTTGGAGAGGCACTTGTCAATTTTGAAAAGGCAAACCTTTTACAAAGGATTGATGTTCACAATCAAGAAGCAGGGGCATTTTTAGATTCACAACTAGATGATTCATTTGATTTTATTTTCCTAGATTCAGAGCGTACGCAATACATGTGGTGGCTTGAACATATAAAACGCATTTTACAACCACAAGGTCTTCTTGTTGTCGATAATGCTACTTCTCATGCGAGTGAATTAGTTGAGTTTATAAAAATGATTGAAGAAGATGAAATGTTTGAAACAGTATTATTGGCATTTCAAAAGGGTGCATTTGTAGCGCGTAAGAAGAAATAGGATTGAGTGTAATATAATTATCACATTGAAAAAGGGTGTATGTCAAAAGATTGCGTGCAGTAGTATGGGAAGGACGTAATTTATATACGTAACATACGAAGAATCCGCCTTCAGCATGTCGGCCTCTAGGTCTTAAGTCTGAGGAAAATTATGTTGTTTACAGGTATACTTATAGTAAGAAACAGGGAATGACTGCATAAGCAGGTATTTCTTGAAAATTGATTTCATATAGGCTGTTTGCAAATGAAATACAATATATTAGATGAAATATAGTGCATATAAATTCGCACATATATATAAAGGAGCGATTTTGTTGACTGAACTCGAGAAAAAAGAACCTGTATCCATTGTGAAAGATAATAATGTAGAAGTAGTAGTTGATACAGTTATAAAAGATGCAGAATTAGAGGAACTAAATAAAGAAGCTGATCTTTATGTACAAAAGTTAAATAGCGAGAAAAATACAGATTTATCAAAAGTATTGTCTCAGCTAGGAGATTTAGGGGATAAAGAGCAACAAGCAGCAGGACAAACGTTATCAGCTTTAAAACGTCCTGTCACAGCGATGATGAATGGAAAGAATGAAGAAATTCCAAATACATTGTTAGAATTACGCAAAGTAGTATCAGAGCTTGATCCGAATTCATTAAAAGCAAGTGGTATGAAGAAAATTATGTTTAAAGTATTTAAGAAAAATCCACTTGAAACATACGTGCATAAATATCAATCTATAGATAAGCAAATTGAGGAAATTATTAGATCCCTTCTAATTGGTCGTGATAACTTACAAGAGGATACAGTTGGTCTTGAAATGTTAAAAGAACAATCGCACGATAAAATTCATGCTCTTGATAAACAAGTATACTTAGGGAAAAAGCTTGCTGGCATGCTTGAAGCTGAGAAACAAAACCCAGAGCGTCAAAGGGATATTCCGTTAATTAACGATGCATTAGAAAAGATACTTGTACGTACACGTAATATGCAGCAAGCGAAAAGTGTATTATTACAATCTATAGCTTCTGTAGACATCATTAAGAAAAATAATGAAAAATTAACAGAGGCGATACGTAATGCGATTACGATGACACAAAACGTTGTAACAGTTTCAGCTGCTATTCAGCTTGCATTAACGAATCAACGGAAAACAATTGATGCCGTAAATGCGACGAATGAAGCAATTGAATCGATGGTATTAAGTAATTCTCAAGCGTTAAAACAAAATACAGAAGAAACGACGAAATTGCTTGAAAACCCTGCTATTAGCATGGATAAATTACGTGAATCATTCCAAAATGTGTTCGCTGCAATTGAAGCATCTGAAAAATCGTCAGAACGTATTATTGAGTCAAGCAAGAAGTTCGTTATTGAACTAGACACATTTAATGATGAGATGAAGCAGAAACTCATTCAGCGTCCAAGGAAATAACGGATTATTAGAGGAGGTGAACAAATGAGTTTCATTCAAACAGTACTATTACTACTCGGTACATTGCTTTTAATAGCATTTACTGTCGTTGTTTTAGTCGTATACTTCGGGCGGAAACTGTATTTTTCATGGACGAAGCCATATAAAAGAGCGCAAGATTCTTTAGATAAGATATCAAACAAATCAATACCGTTTCTACAAGAATTTACACAACATCCACTGTTTTATCGCTGGATTCGCATCGAAGGAAAGAAAGAACAAAATACATTAAATACTCTATTTTGTGCATCAGGTCAACGTACGAGAGAGCAAGTCTTCTCGATGTTACCGAAAGAAAAGCAGAAAAAAGTGCATGTAATGGCAAAAACTACGAAAAAGCTTACGAATGAAGATATTGATGTGGCTGCGATGAAAGTGAAAGATTTCTTAAGACAAGAAGCGCAGCAAACTGTAAAACCGACAGACTTATCATTTTACAAATTGTATTTTTATGACCGTTATCCAGACGCATTAAATACAATTCAAGCGTATAAACGCTCAATAAATCCTTCATTACAAAGAACGGTTGATGATATTACAATTTCAGTATTAAATGCACTTCCGTACTATCAAGAGCAACGCATGTTTGAACAACAACATAAACTTGAAACATTCTTAATGAAAGATTTAACGGCCATGTTATCGTTGGTAGTACAATTACCACCTTCACAAAGACCAGAGAAGGAAGAAGAACTGAAGATCTACTTGGAAAATTTCAAAAAAGAAATGGAAGTAGTAGAGCGAGATATTCGCGACTCAATTGATCACGATTTAAATGTGAAGATGAGAGCAGCGACTGAGAAGTTTAAGAATAAATAGAAGTGATCGCCTAAAAAGTTGAATGTTTCAGCTTTTAGGCGTTTTTTTTTGTGAATTTAGAGAGTGCAATCTTTTGTGAAATTATATATACAAACGTTAATAAATGGTAAAATATAGAGTGTTTTTTTATACTTTGTGTAAACAATTATTATAAAAGGGGTATGATATTGTGCTATTTGAGTTAGTTATACTATTTGTAATTCTATTTATATTTCTTGGCTACCCTATTAGTAAAGCTTGGGATAGTTTCCAATCGAAGGAGGAGAATTCCTCAAGTATACTAAAGTTCGAGCCACAGGAAATATTATCACTGGGTTTGAGTTATTTTATCTTTGGTTTAGGTATTATGTGGAATGCAAATGATGTAAGAGCAGGAATACCATTACATAAATTTGAAAAGAACGGAATGATGTCTGATCAATATGCTTCTTTAGCCCATGACCACATTACGATAGTAGTTCTCTTAGTTATTTTAGGTGGAGTTTCGTATTGGAAATTAACAACAGGCTTAATAAAACTTTCACCAATATTTTATATTTTTTATAGTACTTTAATGATAGTAAACATTGTATATACATTCATCTATATTACCCATACAGGCTTTGCCTTTTATACGGAATTAGGAGGATTGAGATACATTCCAGTCTTTTGTATTCAAGTTGGAATGCTTGCCTTTAGTCTATTATTCTTAGCTAAATTAAGAAATACATTAGGTTATTTCATACAATCTCAGAATGAGAAAGATTATACGCAGAGCAACAGAATTATATTATTGCTGTATCGTATTTCTTTTGGATATCAAAAAATGGCTACAGTCTGGATGATAAGTTTATTTCCTGTCTTGTTAATTGTTCAATTTATTTTAATACTGTTTGGCCAAAAACCAGATAGTTTTATAAGAGTGTTTATGGAAACAAGTAGTTTTAATTATTCTAAGATTCCTGCCCCAAGTCCTCAAATTGTCTCCGGGGATGGGCATTATTTATGTACAGTTTCTGTGAAAGGCCATAAAAACATCGTTAAGCCATTACGAGCAGGAATTAGGCATGGGGAAAGAATTACAGTTAATCGACAGTTATTAATTGCGAACGCTTTTGAAAATGTAATTGAGGAGCGGGTACCAAAATGTCATAAAGTTATTCGTAATTTTTATGATAAATACGGTTATCCGATTAGTAAACATATTAATACGAAATGGTCGGCTGATTTTGTTTATATTTTAATGAAGCCACTAGAATGGTTCTTCTTATTTGTACTTTACACAGTAGATAAAAACCCTGAGAATAGAATTCATATTCAATATAGTGAACTACGAAAATAAAAGTAAGAGCCCGCATTCAAAAAAATGGGGGCTCTTACTTTTATTTTGCTTGAATAGTAGATTTACTAGAAGCCACACTTTCATTATGCAATCGATCAACTGCAGTTACGACATAGGTATACGTTTCTCCGGAAATAGCGGTTTTATCTACATAAATTTCTCCAGGTTTTGTTTTTCTTACAGTAGTAAGTAAATTTTTGGGATTTTGTATATCCCCTTCATTTTTCCCATTCACGCGGTAAATAGCGTAATAAGCAGAATCATTATCTCTATTGTCAATGATACCGATTGCAATACCTTCATCTCTTGGAATGGCGCCTTTTAAAGTCGGTTGTTTTGGTGGATCATGATCAATCCAAGGCATAGGCGGGATTAATGCAGGATGTTTATATATGTCTTTTGAGAGTCTATCTTTAACTCCAAGTGGATTGTTATTAATATCTTTTAAGCTAAAATGCATACTACCTTTTATTTCAGGATATAGCCGGTTTAATGCAATTTGTCTTGGATATTCTTCTGGATCAGACCAAGCAGGGACGGAGTTATTATTAATTTTATAGGCCGCTTGACCAATGTATAGGTGAATCGGTTTGTTATTTGTTTCTTTAACCCACCAATCTACTAATATGTCATATGCAGCTGGGGTGAAACCTATATTCCAATATATTTGCGGTGTAATGTAGTCAATATATCCTTTTTGTATCCACTCACGTGTGTCAGCATAAAGGTCATCATAGTTTCTTTGGCCTGCGGTTGTGTTAGAGCCAGTGGGATCGTCAGCTATATTTCTCCATACGCCGAACGGACTAATGCCAAACTTTACATATGATTTTTCTTGTTTTATAGCAGTATTTAAATCTTTTACAAGTTCATTTACATTATTACGTCGCCAATCTTCTATATTTGTAAATCTACCATTATTATATGTTTCGTATGTTTTCTGATCTGGAAATTCTTCACCGGCTACTTTATATGGGTAAAAATAATCATCCATATGCAGCGCATCAATATCGTAATTTTGTACGATTTCTAAAGCGCCTTCTGTTATAAATTTTTTCACTTCCGGAATACCGGGATTGTAATATAACTTTCCGCCATAAGTGACAACCCAATCGGGATGTTGCCTTGCAGGGTGATTATTTGATAATCGATTTATATCGGTGTGATTCATCGTTATTCGGTATGGGTTAATCCAAGCGTGGAATTCTATATTTCTTTTATGAGTTTCTTCAATCATAAATGCGAGCGGGTCATAACCAGGATCTTTTCCTTGTGTTCCTGTAATGTATTCAGACCAAGGACCGTAATTTGAAGGATAGAAAGCATCAGCGGTTGGTTTAATTTGTACAACAACTGCATTCATACCAGTGCTTTTTACATCGTCTAATAACCTTATAAATTCTTGTTTCTGTTTTTCAATGGGTAAGCCAGTTTTTGAGGGCCAATCAATATTCAGAACAGATGCAATCCATACAGCACGTAATTCATGTTTTTTGTAGGTAGTATTTACTTCAGCATAAGTAAAGTGAGGGGGAATGAAAGAGAAAGGGATGAACAAGATGACGATACAACATATCATTAATAAACGTTTAACGATCATTTATACGCCTCCCTATCATATGATTATTTAAAATAATATATGAGGCGAGGTTGACTTTGCAATAGAGAAAATTGCATATTGAAACATTAATTTAATAGGAAAAATATTTTTAATGAAATTTACTTTCATTATAACTAAATTCATTTACTACTTCATATGCTTGTTAGTAAAGTGAAACTTCCTTTCATTTGAAGGGTAATAAATTATAAGTATAGGAGGATTAATAAATGAAAGTTTTGTTCGTCTGTTCTGGAGGAATGTCCAGTGCAATTGTTGTAAACGCTTTAAAAAAAGAAGCGGAGAAAAATGGTGTGAACATGGAAGTGCATGCAATTGGAACGAATGAGGTAGAGGAAGAAGTAAAGAATGGCTGGGATGTCGTAATGGTGGCACCTCAAATAAGACACCGATTTGATTCTGTAAAAAAATTTGCAGAGGAGGAATCTATTCCGTGTGGCATCATACCGCCGCAAGCATACACGCCACTTGGAGGCCCGACTTTATTAAAAACTGTAAATGAATTAATCAGTTAGGGGGAAGCGTTATGAATAAGTTTGTCACGTTTCTTGATAAAAACTTATCTGGCCCGATGGCAAGGCTCTCTGAGCAGAGGCATCTACAAGCAATCCGTGATGGAGTTATTTCGGCGTTACCATTTATTATAGTAGGAAGCTTCTTTTTAATAGTAGCATTTCCACCACTGCCGAAAGATAGTTTCATATCGGTTTGGGCATTAAAGAATCAAACAAGTATATTGATACCATATCGTTTAACTATGTTTATTATGTCCTTATATATAGCATTTGGAATAGGATATAATTTAGCGAAAAGTTATAAATTAGATGCTTTATCAGGAGCACAGCTTGCAGTATGTTCACTGCTATTAACATTAACCCCCGAATTAATTGATAAAAAAGGATTTATGCTTCCAATGACAAATCTCGGAGGTCATGGATTATTCGTGACGATGATTGTTTCTATTTTATCCGTAGAGATTTTAAGATTTTGTAAGAAGAAAAATGTAATGATTAAAATGCCAGAACAAGTACCGCCATCTGTGTCGCGTTCATTTGAAGCACTTATACCTGCTGCATTCGTTATTATTATAATGAGTCTAGTAACTGTCGTTTTTAGCATTGATTTACACCATGTTGTTGATAAATTAGCAGCACCATTAGTAAAAGCTGGGGATAGTTACTTCGGTGTAATGATTCCAGTGTTTTTAATTACGTTTTTTTGGTCATTCGGAATCCATGGTGTGTCGGTTGTTGGAACTGTTGCTCGGCCATTATGGGAAGTATACCTAGGGAAAAATGGTGAAGCAGTTGCTAGTGGAGCAGATCAGTTGCCATTTATTTCACCAGAGCCGTTATATCAATGGTTTATATGGATTGGCGGTTCTGGTGCGACGTTAGGGCTTGTATTAGCTATGATTATATTTGGTCGATCGAAATATTCGAAAGCATTATCAAGAACTTGTATTGTTCCAGGTATTTTTAATATTAATGAACCAGTCATATTCGGATTACCGATTGTACTAAATCCAATTTTAATTATCCCATTTATCATTACACCACTTGTAACAGCAACTGTTGCATATTCAGCAACTGCGATGGGATTTGTAACACCAACGCATATTATGCCGCCATGGACATTACCTGCTCCAATTGGTGCATATTTAGCAACAGGTGGAGATTGGCGTGCGATTGTATTAGTTTTTATAAATATAGCAATATCGTTCCTTATTTATTTACCATTCTTTAAAATGTACGACAAAAATATGCTTGAAATTGAAAAGAATGGTGACGGGGAATCTGTTAATCCTTAATCTGCACGCTGTTATTTTGAGTGATAGACTTTTTGTCTATCACTTCTTTCACATTAAAACTAGAAAGGGGGAAATAGAATGAATATAAAATTTAGTTATAAAGGCGTATTTTTATTATTATTTGGAGTGATTTGTGCAAATTTACTTTTTGTCCCTTTATTAGGCATGCTAAATCTATCACAAATGCATAGTATATGGCTCGTTACAAGTATTGCGGCAAGCGTTTTGCTTACGGTAGTTGTTTCTTTCATTGATGGATCGTTTGCATCAAAAGCTCAGTTGTTTTTTAGATTTATATTGTTTTCGATTTGTTGTACGTTCGTTACTTACATGATTGTTTTTTAGTAAATAGGAGGTCATGCACGTTATGTATATTGCAGGGGTAATGTCTGGTACTTCATTAGATGGAATAGATGTAGCGCTCGTTCATATAGAAGGAAGTGGTGTAGATTCTAAAATCCAACTCATCCATTTTACTACTGTTCCATTTTGTAATGATATGAAAAATGAGATCCAACAAGCGTTATCAATTGAAATTTCGAATGTCCAACTTATATGTAGTTTAAATTTTAAACTTGGTTTATGCTTCGCCAATGCTGTAAAGGAAGTTTGTAAAGAGGCCAATTTTCCTTTGAGACAATTAGATTTAATAGGCTCTCACGGACAAACGATTTATCATCAGCCAAAGCAAGAAGGGAATATTATTTCTTCAACATTGCAAATTGGGGAACCAGCAGTAATAGCATATGAAACGAACACGACGGTTATCTCGAATTTCCGAACGATGGACATGGCGGCAGGGGGACAAGGTGCACCACTTGTACCATATTCAGAGATTATTTTATATCGGCATCAAACTAAAAATAGACTACTACAAAATATTGGTGGGATTGGTAATGTTACAGTGGTTCCAAGTAAACGAAGTAAAGAGAGTGTTATTGCTTTTGATACTGGACCAGGCAACATGGTAATCGATGAAGTATGTCAAAGATTATTTCATGTACCATATGATCAAAATGGTTGGATTGCAAAGCAGGGGGTAGTTGTAGATGAAATTTTAACATACTGTATGAACCATCCATTTTTGAACATGAAACCACCAAAATCAACAGGTAGAGAACAGTTTGGAGAAGCGTTTGTGACTGAATTATTGAATCGATTTAAAAAGCATAGTAAAGAAAATATATTGGCAACTGTCACGATGTTTACAGCATGTTCAATTGTTCATCATTATAAGGCGTTTATTTTGCCGTATTATGAAATTGATGAGGTGATTTTAGCTGGTGGTGGAAGTTATAATAATACACTTGTTGAAATGTTACGGAATGGATTAAGAGAAGAGAAATGTAGCATATGTATACAAGAAGATATTGGTCATTCTTCAGCAGCGAAAGAAGCAATTGCATTTGCTATTTTAGCAAACGAAACGTATCATCGTAATCCGAGTAATGTGCCGAGCGCAACAGGTGCTAAGAATTCCGTGGTTTTAGGGAATGTAACATTCCCTCCAATATGTAAATGAAAATGAGGCGAACATATGAAGTATATGATTGGAGTAGATGGCGGGGGAACGAAGACAGAGGCAATTGCATTTGATCAAAATGGAAATGAAGTTGTAAGAGGTACGAGCAGATTTGGAAATGTATTAATAGATTTTGATCAGGCGATTTTGCATATTATGGAAGCAATTAATCAATGCCAGAAGAATTTAATAAATGAGCATTGCGTTTGTATTTGTTTAGGGTTAGCTGGTATAAGCGGAGCGAATACAAATGAATTAACATTACGTTTAAAAAAGAAATACGGAACAAAAATTGAAATTTTTAATGATGCAATGATCGCGCATGCAGCTGCTTTAAAAGGTAAGGATGGAATATTAACTATAGGTGGTACAGGGGCAATTTGTATCGGAAAGAAAGGAGAAGTGTATGAGTATAGCGGTGGATGGGGACATATTTTAGGTGATGAAGGGAGCGGATATTGGATTGCATTACAAGCTTTAAAGAAAATGACAATTCAATTCGATCAAGGAATCAGCCTTTGTCCATTGAGTTTGAATATTCAAAGGCAGTTTCAACTTTTGACACCGTCTCATATAAAAAACTTAGTATATACTTCTTCTAAAGATAAAATTGCAGCAATCGCGCCATTAGTTATTCAGGCAGCGAGAAATGGCAATGATGATGCGCATGAAATTATAATGCGAGCTGGAAAGGAATTAGCAAGAATTACGGTAGATGTTTATAACAAGATGCAATTTAAGCGCTCAACTCCAATTGCAGTAAGTGGCAGTATATTGCGTTTAGTTCCTGAAATATTTGCTGCATTTAAGAAATGCTGTGAAGAAAGTATGAAAGAAATTACATTCGTATCACAAGCAGAAATGGCAGTGAAAGGAACATATTATTTAATGAGGGATATATATTTTTAAAAATAGCGCATGAGAATTTTTGTATGATTTGTAAAAATATGATGTTAAAATGTATAAAGGGATGTATGTTAAAAACGTACAATATACGTAGTAATTGAATATTGTATATGTATTCCTATTTAGAAAGTGAATGATTACATGATTAATAGTATGCAGTTTTTATATTTGGTGGCTTCTTATTTAATTGGAAACATATTGACCGCTTATATAGTAACAAAATTGAGACATAACGTTGATATTAGGGATGAAGGAAGCGGAAATCCTGGCGCAAGAAATATGGGGCGCGTATATGGAAAAGGGTATTTCATTGCTACATTTTTTGGGGATGCGATTAAAGGGGCAATCGTTGTTACTGTTGCAAAATATCTGTTTGAAGACCCTACATTCGTAATGTTAACATTATTGGCCGTTATTATTGGACATATTTACCCAGTTTTATTTAAAGGTAAGGGCGGTAAAGGTATTTCAACATTTATTGGAGGATTAATTGCATTTGATTATTTGATAGCGCTTACCCTCATAGGCATTTTTATTGTATTTTATTTAATATTCAAAGGATTTACGAAGCCAGGACTAATTACGATTGCTTGTTTACCAATTTGTATGATTCTTTATTCTTATTCTGTTGTTACGACTATTTTAAGTGGAATGATTATTGTACTTATTCTATATGTAAATCGAGAATAAAATAAATGTTTAATAAGTGGGGATAATCTCCACTTATCATTTTTTATTAAATAGATAAAGGAGATAAGGCATGGGGTTAATTTATAAAGTTGCTGATCAAGATTGGGAATTTGAAAGTATACATAAATTAAATTATAAAACTTTTGTAGAAGAGATTCCGCAACATGAAGAAACGAAAGACCGGTATCGTATAGATCGGTTTCATGAAGAAAATACATATTTAATTTGTTTAGATGAGGATAGATTAGTAGGTATGGTCGCGGTGCGGGGAAAACGACCATTCTCGTTAGATTATAAAATTTCAAATTTAGATGTTTATTTGCAAGAGCATGGAGAAAAAGTGTATGAAATTCGTTTACTTTCAGTAGAACGTGAATATAGGAATGGAAGAGCGTTGTTAGGATTAATCCGTTTTCTACATCGTTATTTGCTTCTAAATGGATATGAATTAGCACTCATTTCTGCAACAACACGTGAACTAGCTTTATATGAGCAAATGGGATTCAAAGTTTTCCATACGTTAGTTGGTACAGAAGAAGCGGCCTTTCAGCCAATGTATGTTACCCCTGCTATGTTTGAAGAATCGAGCGTTGGGGGGATTATGACGAAAGAATATACGTTTTTACCTGGTCCAGTAGATATTGAAGAGAACGTTCGAAAGGCATTTTCTACGCGGCCTATTTCGCATCGCTCTAAGTCATTTCAAGTGATGATGGACAATGTGAAAAAACGGTTACTTTACATGACAAAAGCAAAACATGTACAGCTTATGTTAGGAACAGGGACGTTAGCAAATGATGCGATCGCTTTACAGTTACGTTCTTTAAAAGGGAAAGGACTAGTATTAACAAATGGGGAATTTGGTAATAGATTAGTTGGACATGCAAAACGAGCACAGTTACATTTTGATACTTATAAAAAGGAAATGGGAGATCCATTTATTTATACCGAATTAGAAGAAATCATGACAACTGGAAATTATGAATGGCTTTGGTTTGTTCATCATGAAACATCTACTGGAATGTTAAACGATTTAAACGAGCTAAACACTCTTTGTAACGAGAATCAAATAAAACTATGTGTAGATTGCATAAGCTCAATTGGAGCAATACCATTAGACTTAAAGGATGTGTATTTTGCAAGTGGTGTTAGCGGTAAAGCGATTAAATCATATACAGGAATTTCTTTCGTTTTTCATAACCACATTGTAAAAATAAACGAGGCTGTGCCGGCCTATATGGACATTGGTATGTATGAAGAAAATGAAAGCATTCCATACTCACAATCATGGAATTTAATTTATGCATTGCAAGAAGCGTTGAAGAGATTTGAAGATGAAAAGGTATTTGTAAAAATTAAAGAGACATACGAGTATATTGAAGAAGTTATTACTGATATGGGGTTAAAGCTTGTTTCACCTAAAGAACATGCCGCGAAAATTATATTTACAATTCAATTAAGCGAAGGTCAGTCTTCTAAAACGGTAGGTGATGCGTTAGCTTTACAAGGATATATTGTCCATTATGAATCAGCGTATTTACAAAAGAATAACTGGATCCAAATTGCATGCCTGAATCATTATAAAGAACGTGATATGAAGAGGATGTTAAATTGTTTGCAAATGTGTTTATTTCAGAGTGGGGTACATATATAAAGACTTTTTCTTTTCGTATAAAGGAGCTACGACTTACGAAAACTTAGGAATAGAACATTGGAAGAGGTGTAAGTATGATAACTAGAAAACTACCATTACATATAGACGATATTAAAAAAGCTCACAAGATTCTAGATAGAAATGCTCGTAAAACGCCATTAGTAAAATCTTTTTACTTGACTAGTAAAACGGGCGGAGAAATTCATTTGAAATTAGAAAATATGCAATTAACGGGTTCTTTTAAATTCCGTGGCGCATTTAATAAAATGTCGCGGCTCACGGATCAAGAAAAAGAAAAAGGTGTAATTGCATGTTCAGCAGGTAATCATGCACAAGGAGTTGCATTATCTGCTCATTTACTCGGTATTAAGAGTAAAATTGTTATGCCAATTTCTGCACCGCAGGCGAAAGTTGAAGCAACTAGAGGATATGGATCTGAAGTGATTTTACATGGTGAAACCTTTGATGATGCAAAGGCAAAATGTGAAGAAATTATAAGGGAAACAGGTGAGACATACTTACATCCATATGATGATGTAGAGGTAATGGCTGGTCAAGGTACAATTGGATTAGATATTCTTGATGATATGTGGGATGTAGATACTGTTATTGTACCAATAGGTGGAGGCGGAATTATTTCTGGTATTTCTGTAGCATTGAAATCTTTTAATCCATCGATTAATATAATTGGTGTCCAAGCAGATAATGTTCATGGAATGAAGGCATCTTACGATAAAGGAGCAATCGTAGAACATTATGAGGCACCTACTATTGCAGATGGTTGCGCAGTTAAAATACCAGGGGAATTAACATTTGAAATTGTAAAAGAATTAGTAGATGATATTGTAACTGTATCAGAAAAAGAACTGGAAGTAGCGATGAAAGATTTATTACAACGTGGGAAAGCTGTTGTAGAAGGTGCAGGTGCATTAGCAACTGCTGCACTTCTTGCAGGAAAAGTTGATAGTTATATAAAAGGGAAAAAAGTAGTAGCTGTTATATCCGGTGGGAACGTGGACTTACAGCGCATATCAAGTGTATGTGAGCACTTTTTTGTCGCTAATGAAGTGAAATAGTTTTATAAAAGAAGAGCTAAGAGAAATGATCTTAGCTCTTACTTTTTGTCTACCGTTTACTGTAAGTAGCAATAAATTTGCTGTTTAATGAATTGTTTTATTTAAGCGCCAATTTTTACACATATCTTGAATGTTACAATAATTATTTCAATATTGTCGAAACATAAGCAGAAATTTAATATAATAGTTTTAATATGCTAATGAGCGGTGAGGAGGGCAGGTCATGAATAAAGAAGAACAGGTCATGAACGGTTTCAGGGAATTATATAATAAGCTGGTTTGGCTTAATAAAGATAAGATGGAAGAAGGTCTTAAAGGTTTTAAGTCTTCTGAAGTCCACTGCATTGAATATATTGAAAACAATGCAGATTCTAACGTGACACAACTCGCAGAGGCTTTTTATGTGACTCGCGGTGCTATAAGTAGAATGACTAAGAAGCTCATACAAAAAGGCCTTGTTGAAAGCTACCAAAAGTCAGAAAATAAGAAAGAAATTTATTTTAGGCTTACCGAACAAGGGAAAGAAATTTATAAAATCCATGAAAATTTGCATAAAGAGTTTCAAGAGCGGGATAAAGCTGTATTTGAGCAAGTAACTGAAGAAGAATTCAACAGTATAATTAGCTTTGTGGAAAAGTATAGTAGACATTTGGATGCGGAAATAAAGAAACAAGGTATACATATTAAATCGTAATACATTTTAATAATGAAAAGGCAGCCTTACTCTAATGAGAATAGGCTGCTTTTTTATTATGTCATTTTTGTTGACTAATCAACAAAAATGGAGTTATCATTTTGTTGACGCAGCAACAAAAATGTTTTAAGGAGAGAAGTTAAATGTCTATATTTAGATCACAAAATGAAAGGGAAACTGAAAAAAACATAGATAAACATGCTTTACTATTCGGACTTATTTCTGTATTTCTTTGTGGTATAGGTTTCAGTATCATCATGCCTGTAGTTCCATTCTTAGTACAGCCATATATAAGTAATCCAGAAGAACAAGCATTAGTTGTTACACTACTAACTTCCGTATATGCGGCTTGCGTGTTTTTAGCTGCCCCAGTACTCGGAGCTTTAAGCGATAAATATGGGCGTCGTCCATTACTTTTAATATGCTTATTTGGTTCTGCAATTGGGTACTTAGTTTTTGGTATAGGAGGAGCTTTATGGGTACTATTTGCTGGACGCATAATAGAAGGAATAACAGGCGGGAGCATAAGTACTATCTTCGCATATTTTGCAGACATTATTCCAAAAGAGCAGAGAACGAAATACTTTGGATGGGTGAGTGCAGTTGTAGGTGCGGGAACTATCATTGGCCCAACCATTGGGGGGATACTTGCCAAGTTTGGTGATACTGTACCTATGTATTTTGGTGCAATCATAACGTTAATAAATGTTGTATATGGAATCAAATATATGCCTGAGAGCCTTGAAAAAAATAATAGGTTGAAAGAGATTACTTTTGTAAGGTTAAATCCTTTTGCACAGCTAGCAAACATACTTTCCATGAAAAATTTAAAGTGGTTACTTGTCTCAGCGTTTTTACTTTGGATACCTAACGGATCTTTACAAGCAATTTTCACGCAATTTACAATGGATACTTTCAGTTGGAAACCTGCATTAATCGGACTTATGTTTTCAATTTTGGGCTTTCAAGACATTGTTTCACAAAGTTTTATCATGCCAAAGCTTTTGATCAAGCTTAGTGATAAACAAATAGCAATTCTTGGGATGGTTTCGGAGATTATAGGATACAGTTCTATTGCGGCATCAGCTTTGTTTTCACTCTATCCACTACTTATCGTTGGGATGCTGATGTATGGTTTTGGGGATTCAATTTTCGGACCTTCATTCAACGGGATGCTTTCAAAGTCTGTTAGTTCTAGTGAACAAGGAAGGATTCAAGGTGGAAGCCAATCTATTCAAGCTTTAGCAAGAATGATTGGTCCTATTATTGGAGGGCAAATCTATGTATCGCTTGGTCATGCTGCACCTGCTTTTATGGGTGTGATCCTTATAGTCGCGGCAATAGCAGTTTTGTATAAGGGGACACATGCAACTGTATAACAGATAGAAATAAGAACAAATAAAAGGGTGCCAGAACTTAGGAATAAGTGCTGACACCCTATTTGTTTACGGTTTGAGGACTAAGAGAAATTCTTTTACTGTTTAGGAATTTATTCTGCAATGCTCTCATGGTAAATGACTAGATAGTTTAATTATGCTTGTGCTGAAGTAAATAATGACTCCATCTTTACTTTGCTCTTCTCTCGAATTTCAGCATCTGCATGGCGCATCACATATTTATGCGCTACAGCGATTGCTAAAACATCATCTAATAAGCCGATCCCAATAATAGCAGCTATATCTGGAATGAAATCAATTGCTAATACGTAATAAGATAAAGTGGCTAATATTATGAATTTCGCTTTAGTAGGTAATTCTTTCTTTTTCATTGTGTAGAATAAAATAAATACTTTCATATACGCTGGATTTACCGAGGTTTACAGAGCTTTTTTTGAACTTTTTCCAAAGTGTCTGTTTCTCCATATAAACACTCCTTTTACAAAAACATAGATTTTTTAAAAGGATGGACAAAGAAGTGAGAGATTAATCAATTTTATTGTTTTTCTTAATTATATATTTCCATAAAAATAGGGGAATACCTGTTCAAAATATTATAATGTGGATTATTTTGAACAGTGTTCCGTTACATAGTATGTGTTCGTTCCAAGTAAAGGTACTACGCAGGTAACGTTTGGTGGTAATACGTATTAAAGTTCATTTTCTACATTAATCTCTGCATTCGTACAATATTGAATTACTTCTAAATAATCTAAGGGTGCATTTATTGATGAGAACTTTTGTAATTCTTAAATAGCCTCTTTACTCGCTGGTGATTCATAGGCTTCTAATGTAATTCTGGTATTAATTGCAAGATTAGCCACTTCATCTAGCATTTCAGGTGTTACTTTGGTTCGAACCATTTTTCCTCTCTTTTCTCCCATTTTCTTAAAAGTTGTCGCTTCGGTGATGGCTTTTTTATTTTCTCAAATGAAGCCGATGAGTTTGAGTTTTAGAATTTTATCGTGGTATTATTTATGTAACAAGGGGATGTTGTAAGAAAAAATACAATTTGAGGGGAAAATGAGAATGGGAATTTATAATTATGAAGCGAAAGAGGATTTGCAAGTAGGAGAAGTTTGTTTAGAACGAGATATTTATGAAATTATAAATTTTTATAAGAAAGGGTCAATAGTTTTATGTGATTCAGTATCTCGTTTCAGTGCGAATTCAGACAGAATGTTTAAAGTGATAAATAGGATAGAAACATATATGCATAAAAATGAAGACTATACATATCAGGTTTCGGATAGACCCAATTTGATTTATGTAGTTGAGCAGGTAAGATAAGGAAGTATCCATAACGGGTGCTTTTTTCTTTGTTATATAGAAATTACACATTAAACGTGAATTCTAACAAAATGGATATTTGGATTCAAATTATTTGTGATATGTACAGTAAAATGTATGTGTATGATTTAGTTATTATTATGCATTTTATAAGCGGTATGGGGGAAGAAAAATGAAAATAATAGAACTACCAATTGAATTCGAATTTAACGGGCAAAAACAATGTATTTATCCAAGTTTAATTATATTACATAATGAATTAACGTTAGTTGATACAGGATATCCAAGTTTTTTACCTTTAATTGAAAATGCAATATTAAAACATGGATATGAGATGAAAAACTTAAAGAATATAATTATTACCCATTATGATGACGATCATATAGGGGCTGTATATGATTTTAAAGTGAAATATCCAAATATTAATGTTATTGCTAGTGAAATTGAATCTAACTATATTAATGGTGATATAAAATCAGAGAGGTTAGTTCAAGCTGAAGAAATGTTAGAACGTATGCCAAATGAAGAAAAAGAATTTGGCAAATGGTTTATACAACAGTTAAAAAATATAAAACATATTTCCGTCGATGAAAAAGTACATGATGGTCAAATGATTTTGAATAATGAATGTCAAGTAGTGGCAACGCCAGGACATACCTCGGGGCATATTTCATTATATTTTCCGAATTTAGACTGTGTAATTACAGGAGATGCAGCGGTTCAAGAGAATCGAGAATTAGTTATAGCTAATCCGAATTTTTGTTTAGATATAGAAAGGGCGGAACAGTCTTTAAATAGGATTAAAAGTCTTAAAGCAGCACAGTATTATTGCTATCATGGAGGAAAGCTTACTTTATAAAATAATGAAAACCGGTCTTTCCTAAATCGAAAAGATCGGTTTTTTAGTTCATATATTTTGCGATTTCAACCAAATCAGTAACATTATATTTCGGTAAAATTGAAATATATATGTAAAGAAGAATATATATAATTTGAGCAAGAGTATAGGGGGGAGAAGATGGGTTCGTTATTTGATGTAATAGCAGAAATCATTTTATTTTATCCTCGAAATGACATGAAATTGAAACACCATATCGCAAAATTAAGTGAATTAGAGTGGTTTCGAAATCTACATGAAGATCCGAAGTATACAAGATTAATTTGGAGTAATAGAAAAATTAAGAAGTTCATTTTGTCTTCTACTAACATGGAAGCATTAATAAAATCTGAGAAAAAGCAAAAAGAATTTGTTCATCTAGTACAGGATGAATATAAAAAAAGAAGATAAGAATTTTTTTATTTTTCATATTTGGCGAAACAAATGGTACAATGAAAGCTAATGTGAAAAATAAGGAAAAGAAGTGGTCTATTTGAAAAACTTTTTAGAATTAGGAATTAGTGAAACTTTTAATCATACATTACGTGAAAATGGAATTACAGAAGCAACACCAATTCAAGAGAAAGCGATTCCGGTAATACTGTCTGGTAAAGATATAATTGGTCAAGCAAAAACTGGAACAGGTAAAACACTTGCATTCGTGTTACCGATTTTAGAAAAAATCGATCCAGCGTCTAGTGATGTTCAGGCTTTAATTGTTGCACCAACAAGGGAGCTAGCACTGCAAATTACAGCTGAAATTAAAAAAATGCTTGTTCAAAGAGAAGATATTAATGTACTAGCGATTTATGGTGGACAAGATGTAGCGCAACAGTTGAGAAAATTAAAAGGTAATACACATATTGTTGTTGCAACACCAGGACGATTATTAGATCATATACGACGTGAAACAATTGATTTAAGTAATCTTTCAACGATTGTACTAGATGAAGCGGATCAAATGCTTTATTTTGGTTTCTTATATGATATTGAAGATATTTTAGATGAGACACCAGGTAGTAAACAAACGATGTTATTCTCAGCAACGATGCCAAAAGATATTAAAAAATTAGCGAAGCGTTATATGGATGAACCGCAAATGATTCAAGTACAAAGTGAAGAAGTAACGGTCGATACAATTGAGCAGCGTGTCATTGAGACGACAGACCGTGCAAAGCCAGATGCACTTCGTTTTGTTATGGATCGTGATCAGCCATTTTTAGCAGTTATTTTCTGTCGTACAAAGGTTAGAGCAAGTAAGCTTTATGATAATTTAAAAGGACTAGGTTATAATTGTGCTGAACTTCATGGTGATATACCTCAAGCGAAGCGTGAAAGAGTTATGAAGAGTTTCCGCGAAGCTAAAATTCAGTACTTAATCGCAACGGATGTAGCAGCTCGTGGACTTGATGTAGATGGTGTAACGCACGTATTTAATTTTGATATCCCTGAAGATGTAGAAAGTTACATTCACCGCATTGGCCGAACAGGACGTGCAGGTGGATCAGGTCTTGCAATTACGTTCGTTGCAGCGAAAGATGAAAAACATTTAGAAGAAATTGAAAAAACGCTTGGTGCACCAATACAAAGAGAAATAATCGAACAACCGAAGATAAAACGTGTAGATGAAAATGGAAAACCGGTACCAAAGCCGGCTCCGAAGAAATCAGGTCAAAATCGTCAAAGAGATAGCCGCGAAGGTTCAAGAAGTGAATCAAGACGTGATTCGAGAAATAGCTCGAGAAGTGATTCAAGAAATAGTTCGAGAAATAGTTCTAGAAATGAAAATAACCGATCATTTAATAAGCCAAGTAATAAAAAAGGTAGTACAAAGCAAGGTCAGCAAAGACGTGGTCGTTAAAGTGTGAAGTGGTAATTGGGATGAAGAGTTATATCGTTTGTTAATAGAGAAATCGATATATATAATAAAAAATCCTGATACAATTATTAATGCAGAAGGAGTCACAAAATTTGTGGCTCTTTTTGTATTTTAAGATTAGGTTGGTATGCATTTGCACCATAAGAGTAAAGTTTATAATTTCATTTACCGTATTTAAAGTAATTAAAAAAATAAAGAAAAAATAAAATGTGGAGCTTTAATTTGTACGAATGTTCGGATAGTTATATAATGATTTTCTGACTATTGAAATATGGAGGGTACAAATGAAAAGTGAAACGTTACACACACAAGAAGATATTTTAAAAATGCTCGATTCATTATTAAGACCTGCTGAACCCTTTTGGAATGAGTTTTATGAGAATAGAGAAAAGGATGTTCCGTTTTTTGAAAATGTTCCAGATGAGAATCTAGTTTCTTATATACAAAAAGAGAGAGTTTTAAAAGGGAAAGTATTAGAACTTGGATGTGGTCCGGGTAGAAATGCAATTTATCTAGCGAATGAAGGATTTGATGTAACAGCAGTGGATTTATCTGTAGAAGGCATTAACTGGGCAAAAGAGAGGGCATTGGCAAAAGGGGTAGAAATTCATTTTATTTGTGATTCAATTTTTAATTTAGAGGTTCAAAATGAATTTGATTTTGTATATGATTCGGGCTGTTTGCATCACATTCCACCGCATAGAAGAATAAATTATGTGGATTTAATTAAAAACTCATTAAAATCGGGTGGTTATTTCGGATTAACATGTTTTGCAGCAGGCGATTTAGATGAGCGAAATGGATCAGAAATAACAGATTGGGACGTATATAGAGAATGGAGTCTACAAGGTGGTCTTGCATACTCGGAAGAAAAGTTAAGAGAGATATTTAAAGAATTTGAGGTAATTGAGATTAGAAGGATGAAACAAATGAAACAACCGAATGAAATGTTTGGAGAATCATTTCTTTGGACAGCATTATTTAAGAAGAAATAATAAAGTAGATAATTGACAAACTCATCGTTTTTATAGACAATATATTAATAGGAATATACGTTCGGTTTTTGAGTGACGTATGTTTTACATAAATACATAACAAGGGGCTGTCTCCATATGAGTAACGCAAATCAAAAAATTACTACGTTTTTAATGTTTGAGGGCAAAGCTGAAGAAGCAATGAATTTTTATACGTCGCTATTTGATCAATCGGAAATTGTAAGTATTTCTCGCTACGATGAAAATGGACCTGGTAAAGAGGGAACTGTAATTCATGCAACTTTTACGCTAAATGGCCAAGAGTTTATGTGTATTGATAGTTATGTAAATCATAATTTTACATTCACTCCAGCTATGTCTCTTTATGTAACTTGTGAGACAGAAGAAGAAATTGAAACGGTCTTTCATAAACTAGCGCAGGATGGAGCAATTCTCATGCCTTTAGGTTCTTATCCGTTTAGTAAAAAGTTTGGCTGGTTAAATGATAAGTATGGTGTATCTTGGCAGTTAACTCTTGCTGAATAAAAAAGAAAAAGCATAGCTTATTTGTTTAATGGATTTAGTTAAAAGCTTGAAAAACTAAATAACATAAAAAAGCGTTCCAATTGTCAACAGATTTGGAATGCTTTTTTTGTGTCTTTTTAGAATTTTTAGTAATTATTAGTGTTTATCTGTTAATATAAATATAGACAACTATGTATGAACTATCAGGCGGGTTAATAGAAAAAGGAAAGCATAAATAGTTAATAAGTTTACACTTAAAATCCAACTAGATCGTTAGGAGGACTAATCGCAATGGATATTACACAACAAAACAGTAATGCATGGGATAAGAAGGTTGAAGAAGGTTCTAGATACACGCAGCCTGTAAGTAGCGAGGTTATTGAGAAAAGCAAATCAGGTGAATGGGAGATTACAGTCACTACGGAAAAATCAGTTCCTAGAAAGTGGTTTCCAAAGTCATTAGATGGATTAAAGATACTTTGCTTAGCATCAGGTGGCGGACAACAAGCACCTGTTCTAGCTGCTGCTGGAGCAGATGTAACAGTTACTGATATATCTAAGAAGCAATTGGAACAAGATGAAAAGGTAGCAAAACGGGATGGTTTGACTTTGAAAACAGTACAAGGAGATATGTCAGACCTTGGTGATTTTGAGGATGAATATTTTGATATTGTTATAAATCCTGTTTCTAATTTGTTTGTAAAAGATGTTCATCTTGTATGGGATGAAGTTTCTAGGGTTTTAAAGAATAAAGGTATTCTTATTGCTGGATTTACAAATCCGTTACTATGGATTTTTGATGATAACCAAGAGCAAAAAGGTATTCTTGATGTTAAACATTCAATTCCTTCATCAACATTGGATTATTTACCAGAGGATGAAGTTCAAGATTACATCGATTCAAATCAAACAATAGAATATGCGCATACTTTAGAAGACCAAATCCAAGGCCAAATTGAAGCTGGTTTTGTTATAACAGGTTTTTTTGAGGATGATTTTGGTGGAACAAGGATATTAGATAAGCATATTAAAACATTTATTGCGACAAAAGCTATAAAGTTAAAGATGGATTAAGAATTTTTGCTTGTCATACGGGGCGTTAGTCGAAGAATGCTCTTAAAATAGAAAAGGATGGTGCTTTCCATCCTTTTCCTTATGTATTTTGAGTGTCGAAACTATTCTCAAAACAAGTTTTACACTACCAATTGTATAATTAGGTTATGCTTTTATATTAAGAATTTTGCTGACCAAATCTTTTCCCGAGTTTAGCTAACAATTCAGGTTGATCGCTTTGGCTCATTATAACTTCAATAAAGATAAGTTGATTCTTATTAAAAGTTATATTTGTTAAGACTTCTGCTAATTCTGCTTCATTTTCTACTTTAAATGTTAGACTTTTTTCTTCTGACCCAAATACCATTGATAGTTTATTGTAATCCCACATTTGTATATCATTATAAGGTTGGTTTTGGCCGTGAATGGCACGTTCAACGGTGTATCCGTTGTTATTGATTAAAAATATAATCGGTTTTAAATTTTGACGTAGTATAGTTGATAACTCTTGGGCAGTTACTTGGAAAGAACCATCACCAATAATTAAAATGTTGCGCCGTGATAAATTGGCGAGCTGTGTACCAAGTAGAGCGGGCAGTGTATATCCGATAGATCCCCATAACGGTTGTCCTACATATGCAGTGTTATTAGGTAGAGGGATAGCAGCACTACCAAAGAAAGGTGTTCCTTGCTCTACAATTAAGACGTCGTTTTCTTGTAAGAAATGGTACATTTGCTGCCAAAAACGTTTTTGTGTGACCATTTGTGCTTTTGGGATGAACTCTTCAGTAAAAGGTGATGATTCTAAAATAAATGGCTTAACGTCAAGGGTATCTTTATTACGATGCTCAATTGAATCACTTAAATGTTGTAAAACATCCTGCATTACAACTGGACCGTATTTTTTATCTATAATTTTCACAGTGTAGGGATGGATTTCTATAACTTGTTCTTTTGTAAAACCTTGTGTGAAGCCGCCTGTAATAGTATCAGTTAACTTCACACCAATACTAATAATACAATCAGATTCATCAATTCTTTTTCTCAAGTACGGAGAACTTACATCACCAGTATAAATCCCTATAAATTGAGGGTGTTTTTCTGGGAATATTCCTTTTCCCATACTTAACGTCGCGATGGGAAACCCAGTTTTTTCTACAAATTGATGTAAATTTTCTTTAGCGTGAAATCGATCTACTTCAAAATCAGCTAAAATTACAGGTTTTTTGGCGTTATTTATTATTGAAGTGGCATGTAGTAGCATTTTATCCAACGCTTCTTTATTACTTAAAATCGGTTTATATAAAATTGGTTCTGTAGGTTTATTAATTGGTTTATTATATACATCAATCGGCAAATTAATATGAACCGGGCGTTTTTCATTCCAACATGCACGTAAAACACGGTCAATTTCCTCAGCAGCATGCTCAGGTTTTACATTTGTTTGTGCCACAGTGATTTCTCGATACATATTGGAAAAGTGATCGAACTTTCCATCTCCTAACGTATGATGGACGATTGCTCCATTTTCCATTACTTTTGTTGGTGGCGTACCCGTGATTTTTATAACTGGCACGTTTTCCGCATATGAGCCAGCAATACCGTTAATAGCGCTTAATTCTCCAACTCCGAAAGTAGTAATAAGAGCAGCGATTCCTTTTATGCGAGCGTACCCATCTGCTGCATATGCAGCATTTAATTCGTTACAATTGCCAATCCACTTTAAATTTTCATGTGCTACCACATCATCTAAAAAGGCAAGATTATAATCACCAGGAACCCCAAATATATGTTCAATTCCTAATTCATGTAGTCTATCCAATAAATATGTACTTACAGTATATTGTTTTTTCAAATGAATCATCTCCTAATTATGCAATGAATGTTTCAATAGACTAAATAAGTTCTAATGCGTTGATTAAAATATTCATTACTAGATTGTGGTATAATTTACATACAGGGGGAAAGTAGATGACACAACATAAAGAAGAACAGATGAATGAGGCATTAGCATTATTTTATTTTGCATATAAAACATTTACTGAAAAGCCAGATGAAATTATAAAAGAATATGGCATTCAACGAGTACATCATCGAATTTTATTTTTTATCGCACGTTTTCCAGGGATAAGTGTAAATGAGTTATTATCACTATTAGAAATAAGTAAACAAGCTCTCCACGGACCGCTACGTCAACTTGTGGAGAAGGGCTTAATTGAGAGTAATGAAGCTATGCATGATCGACGTGTGAAACAGTTGTCTTTAACAGAAAAAGGTACAGATTTAGAGAAAAAACTGAGTGATGTACAAAGACAACAAATGGGTGCTATTTTTTCAAAATTTGGTGAATCATATGAGGACAATTGGCACCAAGTTATGAATGAAATGGCAAATAGCCGATCAGGTTTTGATGCTTGGATAACGAAACGTGAACTACCAGTCGATCAAAAATAATGAAAAAACTTCTGTTTTTATCGTTTGAAAAAGAACAAATTTTATCCATACATTTGGCAACTATGATTTGGTCATAGAGTGAATGGATAAAAAGATACATTACTAGATACTTTATACGTGTACGCAATGGAACAATAAAATTCACATTTCCGAAAGGGGAATTATAATGATAAAACTTGTACTTATTCGTCACGGACAAAGCTTATGGAATCTTGAAAATCGCTTTACTGGATGGACAGATGTTGATCTATCAGAGAATGGATTAAGTGAAGCGAGAGAAGCAGGAGCAATATTAAAGAAAAACGGATATACTTTTGATGTGGCTTATACATCTGTATTAAAACGCGCAATTCGGACGTTATGGATTGTACTTCATGAGATGGATCTTACTTGGGTCCCAATACATAAATCTTGGAAGCTAAATGAAAGACATTATGGTGCATTGCAAGGGCTGAATAAAGATGAAACTGCACAAAAATATGGTGAGGAGCAAGTTCATATTTGGAGAAGAAGTGTTGATGTAAGACCACCGGCTCTTACTGAAGACGATCCTCGATATGAAGCGAATGATCCAAGATATAAAACACTCAAAAAAGGTGAATTTCCATTAACTGAATGTTTAGAGGATACGGAGAAGAGAGTACTTACTTATTGGCATTCAGAAATTGCGCCGACATTAAAAAGTGGTAATAAAGTAATTATTTCATCACACGGTAACACAATTCGCTCGCTAGTAAAATATTTAGACAACCTTTCAAGTGATGGTGTAGTTTCATTAAATATTCCCACTAGCATTCCGCTTGTTTATGAATTAGACGAAAACTTACGTCCGATTCGTCATTATTATTTAAGTATGGATGGAGAAGTACCTGAAGGGGAAATTCCGAAACATATTTCTTTTTAATACGAAAATTTGAAATGAATGCTTGTCTACATATACAATATAGACTCATGGTAAAGTAAAACTTTAATCAGTGGGGGTCTTACTGCCCACAAATAGCAGGATAAAAGACGTGGTACCTTCTAATATATATGCGATGTAGCTAATTTTAGAAGCTTGTCCACGTCTTTTGTCATAAAGAGAGCAACTTGCGCATGTAATGATATCGTGAGTAGTTTTTGAATGGAGGGTGATGTGATTAATGATCTCTAACATTCGAATTGGCTTATTTGTTTTAGCGATTGTCTTTGTAGTCCTTGTTTTCTTTTTTTGGAAAAATGAGGAGTTGTACGAGGAGAAAAAGCAACGTATTAGAAAGACTTGGTATGGTTTGTTTATCATATCTGTCACTGTGTATTTCATGATAAAAGGAATCGATTTAACCCTCTGGAAAAATCTTTTAATGTTTACTGCGATGGTTATTTTTGTTGATATTGCGTTCATTTTAACACCTAATATTTCAGAAATATGGGGTGCGAAATTTAGTGATATTGGCAAGACAGTTCAATCGATAAAACGATCATTAATTGCATCTAAAGCGAGAGGAGAAATATACACGACAATTATTCAAAATGTTAATCCATCAGTATTCGGTACGATGGAATGGCATACGGAAGAGGAATATACAAAGAGCTTAAATGCATTTTTAGATTCATATGGGGAAAAGATTGGCGCGAAAATTGTTGTTTTTGAAGCCGCGAAAGAGTTAAATACAAACTTTCGTGGTATTCGCTCGCAATTTAGTATTATCGTTCCGTTAGAACATATCGAGCAATTGAATGAGCAGAAAGCGGTGCAAGTAGAAAATGTCGGGATTATACCAGCAAAAATAGTAAGTGACGTTTTCATTGTTATTGATGGAAAGAAAAATAACCTGCAAGATCGGGATTTTGAAAATGTATATAATTTAACAATACATCATAGTTATTTTAGTAAATAAGGACAGAATCTTTTTCTGTCCTTTTCTTATATACATAAATTAAAAACAAAATCCGACAAAGTTGAATAAAATTGGACAATCATTCCTACACTAGCATGTAGAGGTGATTGTAGTGGTAAAAGATTATGACAATGATTTTTTTAAAGAAGATAACGAAGATACAACAGATTTCTCTTTAATAAAAGGGGATACGTTGCAGCAAGTAGAAGAATTAGAAGAAGAATTAAAAAGAAAATCATAAGTGTACACTCTTTCTACATTTGCTATATAATATAAATAAAAGGTTGTATCTTTTTGAAAAGGGGGAGAAGAGATGGCTGAAGTCAATGTACAAAAGTCTTCGTTTTTTAAAGAAAAAAAAGAAGAATCAAATACAGATTTCTCTCTTGTGAAAGGTGCATTAACGGAGAATATAAATCGGTTAGAGAAACTGATGAATAATAGTAGTTCAAAATATATACAGGTGAAAAGAACAAAAGAAAATGCATAGAGCATTTTCTTTTTTTTTTATTTAATAGTAAACTTTTCTCTTATTTTTTCAGGCAAATCTGCTTTCTGAATCTCTTCATAGGACTTTACTTCAATTGATGATATTTCATTTTTATTATTATCATCTTGATCTACATAAAGGCGTAAAAACGCGTCTGCATTTAATTTATGATTGTTTTCTTTTTTTGTACTTCTAAATGTAATTTGTTTTTTGACGCCATCTTCATCATATGCGGGCAGCGTATAGTTTCGTAAGTTTCTACCATCTACCTTTTCGATAGTTCCTTCGCCTTTTATCTGCATGTAATATACATCTTTACCAATTCTATTTAGTGACGCTCTCTCACAGCCAATAGTAAAACTAGAAAATAATAAACATAGTGTAATAATTGCTAAAAACTTTTTCATTTTCTTTATCTCCTTTAATGTGTTTCTTTAAAAAGTATACGGCTATTATTAAATGAGAAAAATCGATATAGATTACAATGCCCTTACAATGTTGTAAGAGTGTTTTACATAAAATGAACAATAAAAGTTAAAAGAAAGGTAAAATAATGAATCATGGTATAATGATAAAAGACTTACATAATATTTTTTCATTTTGAAAGGAGCTTGAAAAATGTATTCTACTTTAGAACAATTAACAAAGCACCCTGTATTTTATCATTTTGCAGAAATTTCAAAGATTCCTAGAGGATCAGGTAATGAAAAGGAAATTAGTGATTATTTAGTGGGCTTTGCAAAAGAGCGTAACTTAGAAGTCATTCAAGATGAAGCATTAAATGTCATTATTAAAAAAGAAGCAACAGCTGGTTATGAAAATGTACCAGCTATTATTATTCAAGGTCATATGGATATGGTTTGCGAAAAAAATCAAGCAACAGTACATGATTTTGAAAAAGATCCAATTGAATTAAGAATCATTGGGGATATGTTATATGCAAATCAAACAACTTTAGGTGCTGATAATGGTATTGCAGTTGCGTATGCATTAGCTTTATTAGATTCAAAAGAAATTACGCATCCAGCACTTGAAGTCGTTATCACTACTGAAGAAGAAACGACAATGGGCGGGGCTTTTGCTATTGATCCAAATCATTTTGAAGGAAAGATATTTATAAATATTGATTCTGAAGAAGATCATAAATTACTTGTAAGTAGTGCAGGTGGTGCGAAAGCTGTTGAAACAATTCCCGTAATTTGGGATGAAACGCCAGCGAATATGGATGCATACCGTCTATATGTTGGTGGTCTAAAAGGCGGACATTCTGGTATGGAAATTGATAAACAACGTGGTAATGCGAACAAAGTATTAGGACGAGTATTACGTGATTTATCAGCACATACGGAGTTTAACATAAGTGAAGTTCACGGCGGATTAAAAACGAATGCAATTCCGCGTGAAAGTGTAGCTACAATTTTAATTCGTACAGAAGATGTAGGACAAGTAGAAGAAAAACTAGAATCATGGACACGTGTATTACAAGAAGAAATGCGTGCTGTTGATCCAGATGTTCATGTTACACTGACAAAATTGGATGGAAAAGTTGAAAAAGTATTTGCTAAAGAGACACAAAAGCAGCTTATTTCATCATTATTCTTAATTCCAAATGGCATTCAAAGTATGAGCATGGATATTAAAGGTCTTGTAGAAAGCTCAACAAATTTAGGCGTTATTGAAACGTTGCAAGATGAAATTAAATTACGTAACGAAGTGCGAAGTTCTGTAAGTAGTTTAAAACAACATGTTGCAGAAGAAATCAAATATATTGCTGAATTAGTTGGTGCTACATTTGAAATAGAGTCAGAGTATCCAGAATGGCCATACAATCCAAACTCACAAATTCGTAATTTATTTGAAAAAGTGCATCAAGAAAAATACAATAAAGAAATTGAAATCTTCGCTGTGCATGCGGGGATTGAGTGTAGCGCATTCGTTCAAAAAATGCCTGAATTAGATGCAATTTCATTCGGACCAGACATTTTTAACGTCCACACTCCAGATGAACATATCAGTATCTCTTCTGTAGTGAATAACTGGGGATTCTTCATTGATGTAATGAAGGGTACAAAAGAATTAGCTAAGTAATAACGACGAAATAAAAAGGAGCCTATAAAAATTTATAGGCTCCTTTTTTGTATTGGAATTTATCCCGCTATTTGCAGAGCAGCCCGATTGGTTTAACTAACAATCAGTGGGGGATGAATAAAACCACTACTGATCAAAGTTTCACTTTATGAGAAGTCATTTTTCGTTAGTATGTAATATTAAGCTTGAACAATTAATAAGGATGAATTGTTGATGTTTTTTAGTACTGATGAAGGGGTGGAGAAATGAAGGGAAGAAAGCATTTTATTGTTTGTATGTTTTTATTGTTCTTCACATTTAGTTTTATTGGTGTTCAGAAAATAATAGCAGAAGAAGTTGAATTTACAGGAACAACAGCTCCATTGAATGTAAATGTTAGAGAGGCAAAAAGTTTGAATGCAAATATTGTAGATGTGATTCCCGGAAATACAACAGTATCTTTTAAAGGATGGGAGTATGGTGAAGCGGTTAAAGATTACTGGACAGGAAATTTAGATAATCGTTGGTTTTATTATTTTAAAGATGGAAAAAAAGTATATGTAACGTCAGCGTATATTAATGGAAATCCTCCAAATACATCAATAGATCGTAAATTATCTGTACCTAACATATTACAAGAAAGATCAAATTGGTGTTGGGCAGGCACTTCGGTTTCAGTTTTAAATTATTTTGGGAAAACTCCTTCACAAGATCAGTACGTTAGGTATGTTAAGGGTGGATCATATAATAATCCTGCAACTTCACGTGAAATACAATATGGATTATCAGGATATGGTGTTAGCTCAGCTATAAGTTCTGGAGCAAAATCATATGATTGGTTCAAAAGTCAAATTAATAGTAATCAGCCGATGATTGCACTCATTATGTGGCAAAATGGGGCTAACATCGGACACTTTTTAGTACTTGATGGATTTTATAAAGGGACAAATGGAACAGATTATATAACGTACATGGACCCTTGGTATGGTGATCATTATAATCATAATTTCAGTACGTTCCATAACAATAATAATTTTTGGTGGAGTGAAACTGTTTATAATATCCATGCAAACTAATAATATTAAAAGCGGGGGTTCATAAATGGGAAAACTACTTAAGCTTGTGATACCGTGCATGTGCTTAATGACCGTTATTATTTTCGCTAGTAAAATTAGTTATGCATCAAAAAATAAAAGTGAATCAGTACAATCGATCGCATTAAAAGATTATCAATATAGTAAGGGAAGTTCTTCTGAAAATTTAAGTTTTGAAAAAATAACAACATCTCCATTTTCGTTACCAATCTATGCAACAATTCCAGCACAGCAAATTTTAAATAGCTCTGAATTTAAGAATTTACTATTACCAACAAATGAAAAGCTGTGGTTTATTATGAAGGGTGAGCAGCCAGAAGGACTAATTGTTGCGAATGATATTGAACCGATTCGAACGGGCGGAGAAAATAGAAGTAAAGATTTATATGGATTATATACAGCAATAAAGAATAATACAAATGATAAAAAAGATATTAGTTATTTCGAATTTGAAGGGCAAGGAATATTGGTAGTAAATCAAAATAATGATCAAGAAATATACCTTAGTAAAGGTGCCGCTGCCATATTAAAACTTCCTACTGGTCAAAAAGTATTGAGCAGTGAAGTATTACAGAAAATGAAAGAGAGAATTGTAACTGCTTTTGAATAGTTAAATATAAACTGAATAAACAAATTAATAAATGAATGAATATGTATTTAATATGAAATTTCATGTACTGTATTATTTTCGAAAATAATACAGTACATAGTATAAAAAGGATAACAAAAGAAAAGAGTGTAAGATTTTATGAAAAAATGATGATTATAGTAGAAATGGTTGATTCTTACTTGTTTTGTATAAAGTTCGATTCAAATTACACTTTACATTTAAAATATTTAAATAATTCAAATGGAACAGCTTGACCTTCACACTATGTAAAGGTTTACAGTAAGACAGAAAAGGAGGTTAAGAAATGAAAAAAATAACGAATTTGTGTATGAGTGCTATACTAACCACATCTATTTTCAGTGGTTATGCTCTAGGGAAGGGGATTGAGAAAGTTCAGGCGAAGGAAATTGAAAAAACGCAAAGAAAAGATATGAAGAAAGTAGAGGTGCGAAAACAAATAGGAAAGTATACAATGCCAGATGAAAAAAACAAACATGAAGGAACATGGCTACAATGGCCTCATGAATTTACATATGGGCAAAAATATCAGCAAGAAGTAGAGCCAATTTGGATTCAAATGACAAATGCTTTAAGTAAAGGCGAAAAAGTTCATATTGTTGCATATGATCAAGAAGAAAAAGAAAGAATTACTGAGGTTTTAATAGATCACGGGGTAAATATGGAGAAAATTGATTTCTTTATCGCACCTACTGACGATGTATGGGCGAGAGATACTGGACCAATTTTTGTTTATGATAATGACAAAAATCTAAAGATATTAGACCCAGGATTTAACGGATGGGGAAAGAAAACACCATATAAGAAAGATGCTCGTCTTCGTGAGAATCTTAGTAAACAGTTAGGAATTGAAAGAATTGATTGGAATAAATTTGTTCTTGAAGGTGGCGCATTTGAATTAGATGGTAATGGAACTGCTTTACTAACTAGAAGTGCTGTGACGAATAAAAATAGAAATGCAAAATTGTCAGAAAAAGATATTGAAAAATATATTAGTGACCTTGGGGTAACAAATTTTATTTGGTTAGATGGAGTACCTAACTTAGATATTACTGATTTTCATATTGATGGATTTGCAAAATTCCACGATAAATCTACTATTATAACATTAAACAAAAAAGATTTAGCTGAATGGGGAACGTCTGATAAAGATATTAACAAGTTGTTGCAGGCAAAAGATGCTGAGGGGAATAAGTACAAGTATGTATATCTGCCGCTAAGCAAGAATAATGTTACATTAGAAAATGGGAAGCAGCTTGATTATAAAGGTTCATATATTAATTATTATATAGCGAATCAAGTTATCTTAGTTCCTAACTATAATGATCCTAATGATAAAATAGCAAATGAGATGATTCAAAAACTTTATCCTGATCGTAAAGTTGTGGGGATTGATGTAAGAGAGCTTTATAAAAATGGTGGTATGATCCATTGTATTACTCAACAACAACCAATTAATTTAAAATAATATATTTATAGTGTTCAGTGGAGTTTTCTATTTCTTATGAAAACCTGTTTATCTATAGGATAGGTAAAGATGCGATGGTATTTTTACCTATTTTATTGTAATTTTTATGAGTTAAGTATACCTTTCCTATAAACTGAAGAAACCCACCCTTTTTGAAAAAAGCTTAATCAAAATGGATGGATTTTCTACATTAAAAGCTATACTTGCTGTTGAAGAAGAAACATTGTCTAAAGGTATGTTTTTACCTTTTAAAAGTCGTTTGAATCCCTTCAATAAAACATCCAAAGAGTCCTCTATTATTGGGGTTTTAAAAGTTTCTGGTACAATCATTCTTACTAAAATATCTAAATACAATCTATATTTTTTCTTTTAGCAAGCCATACATGCCCATCAGCTTCAGAATTACCTTAAATAATAAAAGTTCAGCGACTTTTCTGTTTTTATTTGTAAATGAACACATTATACTTGGCCAATTATTGTGCAACCTTTTCGAATAAATGATTTTCTTTATTTGAAAATAAGGGTGCATCTATAAAACCATAATGATAAACTAAAATACCTAATTCCACTCTAGAATTAATATGCCATTTTTCTTTAATATGATTAATTATCGTTGAAATTCTTCGAGGGGTAACATATATTTTTTTTGAAATTTCTACATCTGTAAATCCTTTTGCTACATAAATAGCCACTTCTAACTCTCTTTCGGTCAACATTCTTTTCATAAAATACGCTCCTTCGAAATTATCTATATAAAAATCAAAAGAAACTATTAAAAGAAATAAAGGTGAAAAACCATATTTATTTTAATCTGGCTATTTGCGGGTAGTAAGACTCCCACCTCAAAATTTAGATGTGGCAAAGAAGTCGGACTCCCTGTAAAAGCCTACCTGGAGTGGACTAATAATCAGTGATGATGAATAAAACTCCCATTGATTATTAGTGAGCCATATTTTAATAATTTCTCGTATTGTGATACAAGTTTGTAAAAGAAACTATAAATCCATATAATTAGTAATTGTAACCATATTAATTTTACATTACATTAAAAGTTGGAAAATATTCTTATACTCATAAAGTGTTACATTTGAGGGAGGAAAGATGGAATTCTACAATCTTGGTATTATTATTAAAGAACTTAGAAAGAAAAAAAACATGTCACAATCTGAATTATGTCATGGAATATGTTCACAAAGCCAAATTAGTAAGATAGAAAAAGGTATTATTTATCCATCTAGCATATTGTTGTATCAATTATCTGAAAGACTTGGTATTGATCCAAATTATATATTTGCGCTAACGAAAAACAAAAAAATAAAATATATTGAAAATGTAAAATGTGTAATGAGAGATTGTGTGAAACAAAAAGAATATAATGAGCTTTACGAAATAGTGAAAAAAGAGAAAAACGAAAATAATTTCCAATCAAAAGAAGATAAACAATTTCTATTATGGCATGAAGCGATTGCTATATATTATGTAAATGGAGCAACAATTAATGCTTTTGACATTTTAAATAGAGCACTAAAACAAACCTTAAGTAGTAGTAACTTTTTATCAGAAAAAGAAATAAGCATAATGAATTCAATTGCTATAATACATGCAGAAAATGAAGACTATGAGAAAAGCATAAATATATTAAAACAAAGTTTAATTAATTTTAATAAGATAGAATTCCCTAGAGAAAAAGAAATCAAATTAAGACTCATTCATACGTTAACAAAATGTTTACACCTTGCAAATCAATATGAAGAAGCAATAAAGTATAGTGAAATAGGCATAAAATTAGCTATAAATATGAATACTTTATACTTATTAGGTGAATTGTTTTTTGAAAAAGGTGCAATTTTATTAAAAGTTCAGCACTCTAATGAAGTTGGTTTAACATACATAAAAAAGGCATTATTTATATTTGAATTAACAGAAAGAAAACAATATATAAAAATGATCAAGGATAAATATATTAAAAATCAAGAATAAACAAGAAATAATTCTAACATAAGTTATTCCTAATTGGTATTTATTCCTAAAAAAAGTACTGTAATACGAACTATTCCTAATTGTTATTTATTGCTAAAATAAATACCGTAATATTAGATAAATATAAAGGGTGGCATTTTATGAAATCAAGAGGAATTACTCGTAAAGCAGATAGCATGGGGCGTATTGTTATTCCAATGGAAATAAGACGGAGTTTAGGAATTGTAGAAAAAGATTCTCTTGAAATGTTTATAGAAGAGGACCAGATTATTTTACGAAAATATCAATCACCAAGAGCTTGTGCACTTACAGGGGATATTTCAGACAGCAATATTTCGTTAGCGAATGGGAAGATTATTGTAAGCCCAAACGGGATGGAACTGTTAACAAAGAAGTTACAGCAATATCTTTTAAAATAAAAGGTAAGTAAGAAATTTAAAATAGAATATACTTGGAAAAAGGTCCTCTATCACCATTTAGGGGACCTTTTTATTGTTATCAATAAAATTGAGAGGCCGTAGTTGGTTCAATGAAATACGAATTACCTTATAAATAGTCTGACTATTTTTTTATAAAGAAACTATTTATTTACATTTTTTGGTTTCGTGTTATATTTTTAGTGTCAATATATTTATCTTGAAAATTCTGATTTTAAACTCAGGAAAACTTTAGAAAATGAAATACTCTTACTTGAATTGAAAATCATATAAACATAGTTTGAAAGTAAAGTATGAAAATGAATCAGATTTTCAAATTAAATTTGCCAATTTAACGGAGATTCGTGGGGGAAATGTGACTAAGAAGAAATCTCTTATACTCCACGTTTTTTATTTGTAAATTGGTAGTTCTAATAGCTTTGAAGAAAAGCAAAGGAGCAAAAAAGAAGTAGGTAGTTCATTCAATAGAAGATATGGTGTGAAAAAATAAAACAACGGAGGTTTTATAATGAATAAAGGAACACTGCAGATTACAGAAATCGAAGAAATTAGCATTCCTAATGTATTGAAGGATAAAATGAAGAATCTAATAGACCATGAATTAAAAACTCATAATCCTTATACTTGTGATCAAGAAATAGCTGCAAGCTTTTCAAGAGAGTGGCTTAATTGTTTGATTGATTATTTAAAGAAAACTTCGAATTCAGACATGAAAAAACTACTACATATGATAAAAGTTGCGAATTGTGGTGGGAACGTACCACCTACTCTTATTAAAAATATTCCATGTGATCCTATGGAAACCCTATTACCTGGGGAGAATCGCAAAGGTTTTAATTATGGTGAAGACGAAGACGATAGAATGAAAAAATATTTTTATGCAGAATGGGTCACATGGCTATTCGCCACACTTTTTAATTATGATGCTTTAATTCACCCATCCGAACATGCAGGGAAAAATAGATTTCACCTCATTTCCCCTTTGAACAACGATGAAGTTTTGCGAAATGTCGGTGCAAGCACCGGTGGTGGGAACTTTTATCAACATAACGATGCCACAGTGTATACAGATATGAAAGACCAATCAGATATTGAAGCAAGATTGAAAACATTCAATACGAATTTAGAAATTGTATCAAATAGACTTAATAAATCCGTGGAACAAATAGTGTCTGAAATTACTTGTGGAAAATTTACTAGAGTTGATGCTCTTTTATTAAAAGGAGTGTTAAATTTAAAAACTCAAACTCATATTGGAACGCCAAAATTACTTCAAAAGCATCTTGAAGAAAATCACTTCAGTAAAGATGATATATTGGCGATAAGTAAAATGCCTATTGCTCATATCGCAGGAATGGCGGATGGTGAAATATCTGGATTTGTAGGGGAAATAAACCAAATTATATTTTTGGATGATAATGGTGATATTATTGCAACTTGTTTGAATGGAGCAGAAAATAGATTGATTTATGTGGGAGAAAGTGAAGAAGAAAAATTGAAATTTGACATATTTTTAGAACTCTTACGAACAACGCCCACTTATAAGGTTCCACTTACATCTGAAGATTTATTAATTATTCCAAATTCATACTATGATAAACAAACAAATGTAACTCATGGTAGGGAAAGGTTATCTGAGGAAGAATATAAAATCCCGATTGGAGATAATAAGTACGGAAGAAGAATTGTTTGCAGGCAGTACGTTTCCAGCCGATTACGTGATCAGAAAGAAAGTTACTTTACAGATATCATTAACTAGTTTAAAGAGAGGAGGGGCGATGGGGAGGTTTGGGTTATAATAGCTCAAGCCTGCCCCTATTCTTTGTATGGATTTTACTATTGAATTACTCATACTACTATTTTTAGTAGCTGTATTAGCAGGATGGATAGATACAATTGCTGGGGGCGGTGGTATGATAACTATCCCGATAATGTTATTAGTAGGTATGTCTCCTTCTGTAGCGATAGCAACTAATAAACTACAAGGGAGTAGCGGAACCCTCATGGCAACAATGATTTTTATTAAGAAGAAAGAAATTAATCTCAAAGATATGCGTTTGTCCATCTTAATGACCTTTTTGGGATCCGTTTTCGGTGGATGGCTTGTTTTACAGATACGGGCAGAATATCTAATTATGATATTACCTTTTTTACTTATTATTATTGGTCTTTATTTTCTATTATCTCCAAATATAGCAAACGAAGATCGACCGAGAAAAATAAGTATGTTGTTGTTTGCGTTAACAGTGGCTCCGTTACTTGGATTTTATGATGGTTTCTTCGGCCCTGGAACAGGTAGCTTGATTGCTTTAGCGTTCATTCTCTTATGTGGATATAGTGCTACACGGGCAACTGCAAATGCTAAGATTTTGAATTTTACAAGTAATTTCGCTGCTTTGTTGTATTTTATTATTTTTGGCCAAATCGATTGGACAATTGGATTGATTATGATGCTTGGTCAAATTATAGGATCATATATTGGGGCGAAGATGGTGCTTACAAAAGGGACGGCATTAATACGACCAATAGTGGTTATTGTTTGCTTTGTCATGGCAATTAAAATTTTTTTACAAAATATAAACTGAATGTAATCAATATATTATTTGGATCAAAGTTAGAGTGTTTTCATGTTCTTATTGCAGTATTACGCTGTTTAAGATGTGTTCAAAATTACACAATTTGACTAGTGTAATGTATTGCGTTATGCTTTTTTTAGTATAAAAGAAAGGCTTGAAGATAATGATTCGTCGTTTGAGAAAGCTAAAAAATGTAGCTGTCGTAGTAAGCTTCTAAGTAAATAGCAAAATATATAATACTTAGAAGCGAGGAATAAAGTTATGAAGTATCCATTATTTAATCATTGGTCAGAAACAAAGTATATAAAAGATATAGTAACAAATCCACTCATTGAAGTGGGAGAGTACTCCTATTATTCAGGCTATTATAGTCATCAAAATTTTGAAGATGGCTGTGTAAGGTATTTGTGGGGGGATGCTAAGTCTCAAGCACTTTTCAATCCAATTGAACAGATGGGATGGCATCTTGATAAACTCATTATTGGGAATTATGTTTGCATTGCAAGTGGAGTAGTCATTTTAATGGGTGGTAACCATAATCATCACTCAGAATGGATTACAGTATATCCATTCGCTGAGCAAATTGAACAATCATATGAACCTAAGGGTGATACAGTCATAAAAAGTGATGCTTGGATTGGAATGAATGCTATAATAATGCCTGGCGTTACTATTGGTGAAGGGGCAATTGTTGCTGCAGGATCTGTCGTAAGTAAAGATGTTCCGCCGTATACAATAGTTGGTGGAAATCCTGCTAAGGAAATAAAGAAACGATTCACTGATACAGAAATAAACATGTTAATGGAAATGCGTTGGTTTGATTGGGATAGGAAATTGATTGAGAAGGCAATTCCGCTGTTATCTAGTCCATCCATCGAACCATTATTTGCTTTTTATAAAAATGAAGTGAAAAATAAATAAATCTGTTAGAAAAACTACATCCAGTATAGGGTGTAGTTTTTTTATTACAAAAAACTAATAGTTTAGACTAAAGAAAATTCATCTCTAATATAAGTCTAGCAAATAGCTGAATTGAGTAATTAAAATCCTTGATAGCTAATAAAGCATTAACGGGCAGTAAGACCACAACTGATTAAAGTTTCACTTTATTTTTTGTAAATGTGGAACAAATGTATTATTTAGATTGTCTATTAATTGTAATCCTAAAAAATATGAAAGTACGAATCATTTTGAAAAATATAAGGGGATTAAAAATAGTGATATGTGTGGGAATACAAAGTATTAGGGTACCTAAAAGTGTCGGATGAGATGGTCTATATGAAAGCGCTTCTAATGTCTTATATGTATATACAATTTGAGAACACTGTCTATTTTTTGAGATTATGTTAGAATAACGCTTTTTTTGAGTATAAAAATATTGGAGGTAACAGAAGTGAAAGGTATGTTTTGCAAGAGATTTATTGCAATAGTAACAGTGCTTACACTATTTTTTAGCATGTTCGTTACATTTGGAAGAGCAGCAGCGGAAACAGTTTCTGCTATAGAGGTTGAAGCAGGATCAGCAATTTTAATAGAAGCAAATTCCGGGAAAATTTTATATGAAAAAAATGCAGATGAATCATTGGCAATTGCTAGTATGACAAAAATGATGAGCGAATACTTAGTTCATGAAGCGGTGGATAAAGGAAAACTTAAATGGGATCAAAAAGTTAAAATCTCTGAATATGCACATAAGATTTCGCAAGATCGCTCATTATCAAACGTTCCATTAGAAAATGGTGGCTCTTATACGGTAAAAGAGTTATATGAGGCAATGGCAATTTACTCTGCAAACGGTGCAACAATTGCTTTAGTTGAAGAGATTGCTGGTAAAGAAGTCAACTTTGTAAAAATGATGAACGATAAGTCGAAAGAATTTGGAATGAAAGATTATAAATTTGTAAACTCTACAGGCTTAACAAATCACGATTTAAAAGGATATCATCCAGAAGGGACAACTCTAGACGAGAAAAATAAAATGTCTGCAAGGGATTGTGCAATTTTAGCACAACGTCTTATTCAAGATTTCCCCCAAATATTAAATACAGCAAAAATTCCTAAAAAAACATTCCAAGAGGGTGGTAAATATCCAATTGATATGGCGAACTTTAACTGGATGTTAAAAGGTTTAATTAAGCAATATGAAGGTGTAGATGGTTTGAAAACAGGAACGACTCCAGAAGCGGGAGATTGTTTCACTGGTACAGTAGAAAGAAATGGTATGCGCCTAATTTCTGTAGTGATAAAAGCAAAATCTCATACGGCACGTTTTGATGAAACAAAGAAATTATACGATTATGGATTTGCGAATTTTGAAGTGAAGAATGTCTACAGAAAAGATTCAGTAGTAAAAGGGCATGAAACAGTGCGAGTAGCAAATGCAAAAGACAAAGATGTAGTAGTTCAAACGAAGCAAGCTGTTTCACTTCCAATGCCGAAGGGCAATAAAGACATTTATAAAAAAGAATTTAAAGTATTGAATAAAAAACAAGAAGTGCCTATTAAAAAAGGTGTAACAATTAGTAAAATGATTATCTCGCCTAAAGATACTACAGATCCTGGGTTCTTATCAGGTAAATCATTACAAATAGACCTTGTAACAAAATCTGATGTGGAACAAGCAAATTGGTTTACACGTTTTATACGTAAAACAGGATCTTTTTTTAGTGGTATGTGGGATAGTGCGATTGATATAGTAAAAAGCTAATTTTATAGGATACAACTAAATGTTTCACTTTATAAAAATTTAATAAAATCTTTTCTTTGTATTAAATATTTTGTTTTACATTATGTATATAAAGAAATGGAGGTCAAATTAACTTTATACTGCTTATATTAGGAATTTAAAGAAAGAATATGTACAATTCTCCCACTACATTCTTATATTGGCCTTTATGAACAGCAAAATTTACAATTTACAAGGAGAACATTTTATGAGTAAGAGAATAAAAGAATTAGATTCCATACGAGGGTTAGCGGCACTTACTGTGGTATTTGGACATTTTTGCTTAATGCTACCATCGTTGCCTAATTCTATTAAATTTTCCCCGCTTAGGTTTTTATGGGCGGGTGGGGAAGCTGTTATCGTTTTTTATGTACTAAGTGGTTTTGTGTTATCTATGGCACTTTATCATTCAAAAACAAATTATTGGGGATATTTAATTAAGAGATTTGTAAGAATCTATATTCCTTATTATTTTTGGATAATCGTTACCTTTGTTTTATTTATTTTATTTTCGTTGTATGAAGTGGTAGGATTACGGGATTGGTTCTATGATAGGTGGCAAGGGTCTATAACAAAATTAGATATTCTAAACCACTTTGTGCTTCTTAATAACTTTTTTACGGAAAATTATAATCCAGTTATTTGGTCATTGGCTCAAGAAATGCGTATATCTATTGTGTTTCCTTTGTTATTCCTTCTTTTTTATAAACTGAATTGGAAGAAAACGATACTATTTGCATTGAGCTTTTCTTTAATTAGTGTTGTTCTTAATATGTTGCATATTGGGAAAGCTGAAGGATTTTATAATGGTTATGCTGATACACTGCATTTTACATCTATGTTTATGGTTGGAATGTTACTTTTTAAGTATCAGGAAAAACTTATCTACTCATATAGGAACATGAAAAAATTTAAAAAAGGATTTCTTATTGCATTAGGGATTATTCTATATTTATATTCCATTTTAATTTATGGTTTTTCCCGTAATGATACAACTTTCTTATTAAAAGATTGGGGTGTCGTAATGGGGGTTAGTATATTTATTATAATGGCTATGAGTAACCTAAAAGTAAAAGCATTTTTAAATAAGAGTGTATTTGTATATTTAGGAGAAATTTCATACAGTATCTATTTGTGTCATTTTCCAATCATGATGGTATTATTTAAACTTTTGTATACAAAGATACCTATCTTTTTCCTTCTTACTTTGTGCATTGCAATGACACTACTTTTTTCTATAGTTTCATATCATTTAATCGAAAAGAAATGTATCAACTGGGCAAAACAAAGAACAACAAATTTTTTGAAAAAAGTATAATTACTAGATAGATTTTATTTCTTTAGTAAATATATGAATATGACCGATTCTTAAGTATACTTAGGAATCGGTCAATTTTGGATTCTAAATGTAAATATAGTAAAGTGGAATATAATTGAAATCGAAAACCACTTAGAAATAACAATTACGGTGTGAGCTATTGTATAGTATAGATATGGTTAATAATAAAGGGGGAATACATATGTGGAAGCGATTTGTAGCAATTGGTGATAGTTTTACAGAGGGGATAGGGGATGAAGTTGAGGGAATTGCATTAAAAAGCTGGGTAGATCATTTTGTTCAACTGTGTGAAAACGATATAGAATATGCCAATTTTGCAAAGCGTGGGTTAGTAACTAAAGAAATTCGCTCGCAGCAATTGGAAAAGGCGTTAACTTTTAATCCAGATTTGGTTAGTCTCATTGCAGGGGCAAACGATGTTTTAAAAGGACGTTGGAATCATGATGCATATAAGAACGATATGGAATTTATGATAAATACATTAAGTAAAGCAGGGGCTGATATTATTATAGCAAACCTTCCAGATTTTACAGTTAGGCTTCCTTTTGCTTCTGAAAAAAAACAAGTAATAAAAGAACAATTATTAGAGGCAAATGAAGTTATATATTCACTGAGCAGAGAGTATAAGCTTCATCATGTTGATTTTTGGAATCATCATTTAGTTAATGACAATACGCTTTGGTCTAAGGATTTAATTCATCCAAACTCAAAAGGATATTTAAAAGTTGCTGAATTAATTTTTAGTAGTTTTCCTGTACAGAAGATAAAATAATAGTTTGCAATTTAACGAATATGATATTAAGTGTATGAAGTTATGTTTTTTAGTAAATGGAAAGAACTAAACATTTAGCAAACAAAGCGTTTCTACGATATATTTCTACAGTAGTGCACAAATACAGAATCACAAAGAAAGATCACTTATGGAAATAGGTGGTCTTTAAATGTTTTTATAACTAAATTAGTATATACTGTATTACTAACAGTTTCGTACTACATAAAAATTAAGTTCTCTTATAGAAAAACTGATTTTATATTATCTTAAAATATAATAAAACGTTCAAATCATATTTTGGGTATGTATCTTAATTGTGAATGATGTGTAATTTTTTTGAAGTATAAATATCCAATAAATAGAATAGGTAGTAGGTGCAGAAGTATTAATACTATATTATTCAATTCTTGTTATGAGTACATTAGTGATTGGTAATATTATATTTTTGTTATCAACTTTAGTTATTGGAATTAATTTGCATAGAAAATATGTAGGATTAGAAAAAATATACTTTATTGTATATTTTTTTTGTTTAGTTGGATTTACGGTCTCTTTAAACTATTATGTTAATAAAATTAAAAAACTTAATTCTTAATACCCTTATGGTTAAAGCTAACTATAAAATGAAAATATAACTAAATAATAGTTTGTTATGATTTGTGGATTTGGTTTTTTTATCCGAATTTTCTGATTCAAATATTTCAACTTTATGAATATAGTAGGTGAAATATTTGTGTGATAGTATTTGAGATAGAAAAAAGCCAACTTTAAAAAGGATGTGAATTGAATGTGTAAACGACTGTAAAGGGTTATATTAAGGCAACGTTTAGCTGTTATTAGTGTAAGGTAAAGATATATTTTGTAACAGTTGATATAAAAATGAAGGAATAGGTACGCTTTCGTTTGTCTGACTATTTTAAATATACGAAAAATAATACCGGTTTGAGTTTTGACGAAGTTAAATTCTAGGTGAGATGTCAATAATGATTAATTAGGTTTAATAAAGAGGTACCTTATACGCAAAAGCGTTTATATTAGTAACCTAAGGAGCTTGCTTTTATGAAAACTACTGATTCAAAAGGCCTATTAGGAAATAGGGTTTATTTACAAGTTTTCTCTGCCTATTCATTGCTTATGCTTGGTGTTTTTATTGATATGTTAGCGATTATGACTATAGTTGGGTTTGAATGGGAAGTAGATCCTACTATGATTGGATTGATTCCTGTTGCATATGCACTTCCTGGAATTATTTTTGGCTCATGGGCAGGTGTTATTGCGGATCGTTTTAGAAAAATTCCAATTATGATGTTCTGTAATCTAATGGTTGGTCTAATAACAATTGCTCTTTTATTTGTACAAGATATCCACTGGCTCTTAGTGGCATTAATGATTCGTTCCATTTTTATTGTTTTCTATTATCCTGCACAGCAAACACTAACAAGACAGATTGTATCCCCGGACTTGCTTACTAAAGCAGTAAGTATCAACGGAATAGTAGAGCAGGGTACAAAGATAGTAGGCCCACTTATAGGGGGCATGTTGCTGAGCTGGTTTCAACCAGAGTTCTGCCTCATTATAAGAGCTATAAGTTGTTTATTAGCTACCTTGGTTCTGATACCCACAATAAAATTTAAAGAAACTATATCGAAAGAATTTGTTGAAAAGCAAAAACAAAGTACTTGGACCGCTTGGGTACAAGGGTGGGGTTATGTGTTATCTAATCGGATAATATTATCAACCATGATTTTCGTTACAATAGCCATGGCAGTATTACAATTAGTAGACTCACAATTCCCAACTTTATTTAAGAGCTTATTCCCACATGATAAAAGTAAAATGGGATATATCATTTCTATTATTGGTCTTGGCGGAATACTTGGTGCATTACTAACTCAGAAATTAAAACAATTTCAATATGGCTGGGTAGTATGTGGAGGTATGGTGTTAATGGGAATTGGTTTTGGGGGGATTGGTTTGATAACGCCCGGTACGGTCTTCGTTTTAGCTTATTTAATTAGTTTTATCGCTGGTATCGGAAGTGGGCTGATGCTTGTATCTAATCAAGTCATTTTACAAATAGAATCCGATCAAGATCAAGTAGGAAGAGTATTTGGTATACAAAGCAGTTTAACAAACGCAGTTCTAATTATTTCTCCTGCTATGAGTGGTCCATTAGTGCATTTGTTTGGAGTAACTCAACTCTATGTTTATGGAGGGATTGGGCTTGTTATTATTGGAGTAATTGGAGTTTCACTGCAGAAATATTTATGGGCTAAACATAAACACGAACCTATAAGAGCAAATAATTTTTGAAGGGAAGATTTTTATGACCAATGAGGAATGCTATCCATTAAGCCATCCGCAGCGAAGAATATGGTATACAGAAGTCGTTCATTCTGATAAAGGAATATGTAATTTAAGATTTTTATTTAAACTTCATCGAAAAATGAATTATTCAAAATTAAACCAAGTTGTGAATCGCGTTATCAGTGAAAATGACGGTCTGTGCATTAGGTTAAAAGAAAATGGGCATCAGGAACCGAAACAATATTTTACTAAACATGAAGAACAAGAATTTGAGTTTTTTGATTTCAGTAATGTGGAGAATACAAATTTGCTTGAGGAATGGATTGAGCAGAAAACAAAAGAAACGTTTACATTATTTAATTCAAATTTATACTATTTCGCTTTAATAAAATTAAACGATAATGAATGTGCAGTCTTTGGAAATGTTCATCATATTATTATGGATGGTTTATCAATTCAAATATTTACTGAGCAGATTGCAAAATATTATTATGACATGCATAGCGAGAATGAGGAAGGCGAAATTAAAAATTCATATGTTCAATTTCTGACCAACGAACAAACATACTTGAATAGTAGTCGCTTTCAAAAAGATCAAAAATTTTGGTTAGAGGAATTTAAAACACTGCCATCTGTGACTGGATTGAAGCCTTATAATACGTACCAAGTTAGTACAAAAGCATCACGTGAGACGTTTATATTAACGGAACATTTGAAGAGAAAGATAGAAAAATTTTCTGAAGATTACAAAAATAGTTTATATACTCTTTTTGTTGCTGCTTTTTCGTTGTCCATGTATCGGTGGACCTCATCGCTTGATATTGGTTTAGGAATGGCTTACGGCAACCGTATGAGTAAAATGGAACGAAAATTGATTGGAATGATGGTGAGTACAGTTCCTTTAAGAATGGATATTGATCCAGAAGAAGAAGTACTTTCATTTATTAGTAGAGTGTCCAGAAAACAAAGTAAATCATTAAGACATCAGAAATATCCATTTGATTTGTTATTAAAGCAGATTAATAAAGAGAATAACAGTAATGTGAGACTTTTCGGAACTACGATTGATTATAGGGATCGTGATGAAAGTGGTGACTCACTATGGATTCCAAACCGTGAAGAAGTACAAGATTTTGCAGTTCATATTGAAAATCTAATTGATATAGACTCTTTACATGTACATATTGATTATCGTGAGGAGCTATTTTCTAAGGAAGAGATAGAACGATTCTTTAACGTTATGCTAGTGATACTGGAAAATATTTTTGAAAACCCAAAGCAGAAGGTGGCTGAAATAGAAATCATTTCTGAGGAAGATAAAAGAAAAAGTTTAGTTGAGTTCAACAATCCTAAACTGGATGTCCCACCTCAAGTAACTATTCATGAAATGTTCGAACGGCAAGCGATGATTTATCCAAATGCTATTGCAGTTACGTATGAAAAAGAAAAAATTACTTATAAGGAGCTTAATGAACGTGCAAACCAGTTAGCTCATTATCTGCAGAAAAAGGGAGTAGGACCTGATACTTTAGTTGGACTGTGCGTTGAACGTTCCCTCGAAATGATTGTAGGTATTTTAGGGATTTTGAAGGCTGGTGGGGCTTATGTTCCACTTGATCCTACATACCCAGAGCAGCGACTTCAATATATTTTAGAAGATGCTAGCATTCAGTTATTCGTAACGCAAGAAAGTTTAAAAGAATTGAACTGGTTACCAGAAAATGTTGAGTCGATTTGCCTGGATCGTGATCAAGATGAGATTGGGAAAGAAAGTAAGACTTTGCCGGTTTCTAGTGTCGGTCCCCAAAATCTGGCATATGTAATCTATACTTCGGGATCAACGGGAAATCCAAAAGGCGTTATGATAGAGCATCACAATGTTATACGGTTATTTAAATCGACGGATTGTTTGTATCAGTTTAATGAAAAAGATACTTGGACGCTTTTTCATTCGTATGCATTTGATTTCTCAGTATGGGAAATTTGGGGAGCGTTATTATATGGTGGGAAATTAGTTGTTGTTCCGTACTGGATTAGTCGATCACCTAAGGATTTTTATCAATTATTGGTGGAGGAAGAAGTCACAGTTCTAAATCAGACACCTTCCGCATTCCGCCAATTAATACGAGTGTGTGAACAAGAAGATAAGAATAAAAATTTGCAGCTGCGTTACGTGATATTTGGCGGAGAAGCGTTAGAACCTATTGGCTTGTTACCGTGGTTTCAAAGGTATGGGGAGAAAAAAACACAGTTAATTAATATGTATGGAATTACAGAAACTACAGTTCATGTTACATATTATCCAATTACTCAAGATGATGTGCAGCATGCTTCAAGAAGTAATATTGGAAAGCGGATTCCCGATTTAGAAGTGTATATACTAGACGCTTATCAACAACCTGTTCCTATAGGTGTTGATGGTGAACTTTATATTGGTGGAGCAGGATTGGCACGTGGATATTTAAATAGACCTGAATTAACAGCAGAGCGTTTTATATCTCATCCATTTAGTAGTAATCCGAAAGAAAGATTATACCGGACAGGAGACTTAGCTAGGTATTTGCCAGATGGGAATCTAGATTATCGTGGAAGAATTGATTATCAGGTTAAAATACGTGGTTTCAGAATTGAGATTGGGGAAATTGAGTCTACTTTAAATACATATGCATCTGTAACAGAGGCAGTTGTAATTGTAAGAGAAGATCAGCCGGGCGATAAAAGATTAGTAGCATATGTTGTAGGAGATGGAAATGTAGATGCGTGGAGAGAGTATCTTAAAGCGAAACTACCAAGTTATATGGTTCCTTCGGGATTTGTGGCGATGGAAGCTATTCCACTTACAGCTAACGGTAAAGTTGATCGTGAGGCCTTACCTATGCCAGAGGAAAAGCAGATTAATAGTGAATGTGTTGGCCCTCGGAATAGTAACGAACAGATACTGACTACCATTTGGAAGCGAGTATTAGGTGTTAAAAAGGTGGGAATCTATGATAATTTCTTTGAAATTGGTGGCGACTCGATTCTCAGTATTCAAATCATATCTCAAGCAAGTCAAGTGGGGTTAAAACTTACTCCAAAGCAAATGTTTGAATGCCCAACTATCGCTGAGCTGGCACAAGTGGCTATAGAAACGCAGGGAGTACAAGCGGAGCAGGGAATTGTGATAGGTGATGTGCCTCTTACTCCAATTCAGTGCTGGTTCTTCGAGCAAGAACATCCACATACAGAGCATTGGAATCAATCAATGCTTTTAAGAGTAAAAGAAAGATTGAATGTGAAATTACTAGAGGGAGCGATATTAAATTTACTGAAACATCATGATGCTTTACGTTTCCGGTACGAACAGTTACCAAACGGAACGTGGAGGCAGAGAAATGAAGGGACTGATGAGCTGTCAGTACTCCATGTTGTAAAACGTAATCAAGTTAATGAAAAAGAGTGGAATAAAATAATACAAGAAGAGATGAACATTAATCAAGCTAGTTTCAATTTAGTTACTGGTCCGTTAATGAGAGTAGTGTACTTTGAAGATAACTTGACTGGAAATGATCGAATATTCTGGGTGATTCATCATTTAGTAGTAGATGGAGTGTCATGGAGGATTCTATTGGAAGATTTACAGGTGGTATATAACCAGATGAAACAAGGTCAAGAAGTTCGCTTACCTGCGAAAAGTACATCTTTTAAAGAGTGGTCTGAACGACTCCAGACATACAGTGATTCGGGTATTTCAAAAGAAGTACAAAATTATTGGAATGAACAAGTAGAAAAAGAAACGATGAAAATTCCAATGGACTATCCAATACAAGAAACAACAGAAGAATCGATTGATCAAGTGACGAGGACTCTAGGAATAGAAGAAACACAAACATTGTTATACGAAGTTCTAGTCACTCATAAGACAAGGATTGATGAGGTACTATTAACGGCATTAGGACAAGCTATCGTTGATTGTATAAATCAGCAAACCGTTTCTATTCATCTAGAAGGACACGGAAGAGAAGAGATGATTGAAGGTATTGATTTATCAAGGACAGTGGGCTGGTTCACGAGTATTTATCCCGTTCATCTCAAGTTTCAAGGAACTCAGACACCTATTGAAGGGTTAAAGGCTGTCAAAGAACAGTTACGTCGAATTCCAAATCGCGGAGTTGACTATGGTATTTTACGTTACTTGAATAAAGGATTACTTCCGTTTTATCAGCAAAAGCCTTCAATAAGCTTTAACTATTTGGGCCAATTTGATCAGGTGTTTTCAAGGGACTCTTTGTTTATGCAAGAGACAGGATTTACATTTTTAGATCATGCTCCAGATTCCAAACCATCTCATCTAATTGAAGTTATCGGAATGGTGAAAGATGAAAAGTTACATTTTATTTGGATGTATAGTAGGGAACAGTTTTCTAAATTAAAAATTCAAGTGATAGCAGATGGTATGTTAAGGCATCTCCGTCAACTTATAAATAAACCAACAACAGAGTCTGCTTTTACGGTATCAGATTTTGCTGATGCAGAGGATCTTACGGAAGAAAGCTTAAGCAAAGTATTACTTAAATTAACAAAGAAGAGGGTGTAAAAATGGGAGACGTTATTGATATATATGGTTTATCACCTTTGCAAAAAGGAATACTGTTTCATACTTTATACGATCAAGATGATGAACATTCTTTTTCCTATATTGTACAAGTAGGTTTCTTGCTCGGGGGGCAATTGGATGTTGCTACTTTTGAAAAAGCTTGGGAATATGTTATTCAACGACATGAGGTTCTGCGCTCAGTATTTGTTTGGGAAGAAGTAGAAAAACCTCTACAAGCAGTTTACGAACGTCTTCCTTTTACTATTCATCAAGAGGATTGGAGTACCTATTCGCATGAGGAGAACGAGAAGAAATTACAACAGTTTTTGACTGCAGATCGTAGGAAAGGATTTTTATTGGATGAAGCACCATTGATGAGAGTCACTGCGATTAAAGAAGCAAAAGAGGAAACGAGAATTATCTGGACACATCATCATATTTTGCTAGATGGATGGAGTGTGTCATTGGTCTTTAGTGAAGTGATGGAAGTTTATCTCAAGATGATAAAGGGAGAATTGTTGAATCTTCCTAAATCTCTTCCTTATAAAAAATATATTCAATGGATAAATAAACAAGATCAAAGTCAAGCAGAGGAATTTTGGAAAGAAGAATTAAAAGGGTTCTATGCACCCACTCCATTAGCAATGGAAAGAAAGGATCAAGGACAAGAGAAGGGTTATGGAGAGTTTGCTTATCAAGTATCTGAGGAACTTACTGAGAGTTTACAAAAGTGGGTACGAAATAGTCGATTAACGTTGAATACGTTAGTACAAGGTGCATGGGCTTATTTGCTGAGTAGGTATAGCGGTGACAGTGACGTCGTATTTGGCGTAACTAGCGCTGGACGTCCTACTGATTTAATAGGAGCAGAGAATATGGTGGGGCTATTTATTAACACATTACCTACCAGAATTCGATTAACGGATAATGCATCAGTAGTAGATTGGCTTCGTAAAATACAAATGAAAGAAATGGAACGAAGACAGTATGAGTATAATTCGTTGATAGATATTCAAGGCTGGAGTGAGGTTCCGCGAAATTGCTCCTTATTTCATACCTTGTATGTGTTTGAAAATTATCCAATTCAAGGTGAGAGAAATGATGATTTAAGATTACTAGATGTTAAAAGCACGGAACAAACAAATTATCCTTTAACACTCATTGTAATGCCCGGTAAGAAAATTACTTTAAAGTTGATGTATGATCGAAGCTATTTTAATGAAGAAACAATAAATCTGATTCAGAATCACTTATTGCAAATATTAATTCAGATGACGAAGAGCCTAGATTCAAAACTATTTGAAATTACTCATTTAACAGAAGAAGAACAAATACAGTTACTAGAGGAATGGAATCATACTCAAGTTAATTATTCGGCTGAAGGCATGATTCATACGATGTTTGAGGAGCAAGTAAAAAAAACACCGGAAGCAATCGCGGCTAGTTACGAAAATGAACAAATTACCTATAAAGAGTTGGAGAAGCGTGCAAATCAGTTAGCTCATTATTTACAAAAGCATGGTGTAGGCCCAGAGTCTCTAGTTGGGGTATATATGGAACGTTCATTACAAATGATGATAGCGTTATTAGGTATTCTAAAATCAGGAGCAGCGTATGTTCCACTTGACCCTACTTATCCAGAGAGTCGACTTCGATATATATTAGAGGATGCTGGAATCGAAGTACTAGTGACGGAAGAAAATTCTAAAAATTTGTTTGTGTCTGAAAATATAGAAACGATTTGTATGAATAAAGATTACACTGCAATTGAAAAAGAAGAAACAACCCCATGTATAAGTGGTGTAACAGGAGAAAATTTAGCGTATGTTATGTATACTTCAGGATCTACAGGGAATCCAAAGGGAGTAATGATTGAGCATCATTCAGTAATTAATTATCTAGAATGGATGCAACATAAATATCCGCTTTCTGAAAAAGATGTGGTCTTGCAGAAAACGCCATTCTCATTTGATGTCTCTGTTTGGGAATTGTTTTGGGGCATTCATGTTGGTGCAAGTGTATCTTTCCTACCTCCAGGTGGAGAAAAAGATCCTTCTATTATAGCTGAAGTGATTAAACAACATCAGGTTACTATAGTTCAATTTGTACCTTCGATGTTATCTGTTTTCTTAGATTACTTCAATCATATTGAATTGAACATGAATTGTTCGTCCGTACGCCATGTATTTTCTGGTGGAGAAGAACTAAGTTCAGGGTTAGTTAGACGTTTTCAACAGAAATGGGATTATAGTGGACAAGTGAAATTAACCAACTTTTATGGGCCAACTGAAGCCACTATTTATGTCAATGCATTTGATATTCAGCCTAATCAAGAATTTGTTTCTATTGGGCAGCCAATACAGAACACGCAATTATATGTATTAGACCAAAATCAACGCTTGCAATCAATAGGAATTGAGGGTGAGTTATATATTGGTGGTGCTGGTTTAGCACGTGGATACTTAAATCGTCCGAATCTTACTGCTGAAAAATTCGTTTCGCACCCATTTCGATTGGGGGAACGACTATATCGAACAGGAGATTCAGTAAGATATCTAACTGATGGAAATATAGAATTTATAGGTAGAATGGATCATCAAGTCAAAATGCGTGGTTTTAGGATTGAATTAGGTGAAATTGAAGCCACTTTAGAAAAATGTTCGTTTATTAAAGAGGCTGTCGTATTAGTTAGAGAAGATCGTCCAGATGATCAACGATTGGTTGCATATGTAATAAGCGATGGAAATACCCAAGAGTGGAGAGAGTATTTACAAAACCAATTACCGAATCATATGATTCCAGCGCACTTTATAGAGTTAGAACATTTCCCGCTTACTCCAAATGGGAAAATTGACCGAAAGGCCTTGCCAGCACCTGATGAGCAAGCTATTGAAGATTTAAATGTGCTACCCCGGACGCCATCGGAAGAGCTTATTGCCTCGGTTTGGAGTCAAGTGTTAGGAACAGAAAATATTGGTATTCAGGATTCCTTCTTTGAACGTGGTGGGCACTCACTACTTGCTACTCAAATCGTCTCTAGATTGCAAGAACTGTTCCAAATTAAAATTCCATTACGTGAACTTTTCAAGCACGATACAGTGGAAGCATTGGCGAAACGAGTGAATCAGTTACGAAAAGAAGATAAAAAACGAGAGGTTGCTCCTCTTGTACCTATGAAAAGAGAAGGAGTTATCCCACTTTCCTATGCGCAGAAACGTCTATGGTTTATTGATCAATTAATGCCAAATAGTGCTATGTACAATATTCATGCAGCGTGTCGCTTAACAGGTAAATGGTCAATTGAAGCATTGGAGGTCGGATGGAATCAATTGTTGGAGCGTCATGAATCATTAAGGACGACAATTCTAGAACAAGAGGGTGAACCTTTTCAACAGGTTCAATCTCATGTGTTCAGACATATTCCTCAAACGAATCTAACAGATCTTTCTTTGGAAGATAGGGAAAGAGAAATGAAACGCCTTATTCAAAACGAGGCGGAGGAACCATTTCATTTTGGACAAGGTCCTCTTATTCGAACACGAATATTGAAAGTGGACAGGGAAGAATGGGTTCTCATTTGTACGATGCATCATATTATTTCAGATGGATGGTCAATGGGAATCTTACTTGAAGAATGGATGGCTTTTTATGAAGGAGCACTAACCGGAAAACCAGTGGAATTGAAGGAGTTATCTATCCAATATGCAGATTTTGTCATGTGGCAGAAGGAATGGCAAAAAGAGGAGAATTTGAATCAGCACCTTCAATATTGGAAGGAAGAATTATCTGGGGAACTACCGGTTTTACAATTACCGATGGATCGTCCTCGACCTGCAGTTCAAACCCATCGTGGTGCAAGTCAGTCCTTAATAGTCGCGAATTCCCTACAGGAAAAGCTCAAAGATTTAAGTTTGCAAGAAGGATGCACTTTATTTATGACATTGATGGCAGCGTATCAAAGCTTCCTTTCTCGTTATACAGGACAGGACGACATTATAGTTGGAAGCCCAATCGCTAATCGAAATGTGAAAGAGATTGAGGGATTAATAGGATTCTTTGCAAACACGTTGGTTTATCGAGCTGATTTCAGTGGAAATCCGACGTTCCAAGAATTATTGTCGCAGGTAAGAAAAAAAGCGCTAAAAGCATACGAGTATCAGGACATCCCATTTGAGAAAGTGGTAGAATTCGTAAAACCTGAACGGAATACAAGTCATTCACCAATATTCCAAACTTTGTTTACTTTACAGAATACGAAACAAGAATTTCTTCAGCTATCTGAAAGACAAATGGAACTCATGGAAAGCCATGCTTCTGTTGCCAAATTTGATTTGAGTTTATTTGCTTCTGAGACGGAAGAAGGATTATCACTAACCTTTGAATATAATACTGATTTGTTTAATGATACAACCATTGAACGTATGGCAAGTCATTTTAAACATTGGTTAAATCAAATTGTCTCTCATCCAAAATGTGTATTATCAGAACTGAATATGTTATCGAAAGTAGAATATAAGCAACTACTAGAGGGATGGAAGAAATCGCGTTTTATAGATATGGAAGAAAGTACGATTCATACAATGTTTGAAGAACAGGTGAAAAAAACACCAGAAGCAATTGCAGTAGTGTGCGAAGATGAAGAACTAACATATCGAGAGTTGGACGAACGCTCGAATCAGTTGGCACATTATTTACAAAAAAATGGTGTAACATGCGAATCATTAGTTGGGATTTGCGTTACACGTTCATCTGAGATGATTGTCGGTCTCTTAGGAATTATGAAGGCGGGAGGAGCATATGTCCCAATTGATCCAGCGTATCCGGAAAGTCGACTGCAGTACATTTTAGAAGATGCTCAAATAAAGGTACTGGTGACACAGGAAAATTTACAACAAAAAATGGTTATACCTAAATTCGTCAACGTGATTTGTATTGATCGTAATCGAGCAGAAATAGAACAAGAAGTAACTACAGTATGTACGAGTGAAGTGACGGGCGATAACTTAGCCTATATTATCTATACTTCAGGTTCCACTGGAAATCCAAAGGGAGTAATGATTGAGCACAGGAATACAGTAACAATGATTCATTGGGCGCATCACACGTATTCTCGAAAGGAATTAGCGGGAGTGTTAGCTTCAACTTCGCTATCTTTTGATTTATCTGTTTTTGAAGTGTTTGTTCCCTTAACGATGGGTGGTAAGGTGATTGTCACTGAAAATGCTCTACATCTAGAGAAGTTGTCTACCAAAGGTGTGACTTTGGTTAATACTGTGCCATCGGCAGCGAAGGAACTGGTTCGAGCAAAAACAATCCCTTCTTCGGTAAAGGTGATGAATTTGGCTGGAGAACCATTGCCATATTCGCTTGTTCAAGATTTATACGAGAGAAGTACGATCGAAAAGGTGTACAACCTATATGGACCGTCCGAAGATACTACGTATTCCACGTATATGGAATTAGAAAAGTGTGACATGCATAGGGTACCACAAATTGGTAAACCAATATTCAATACAGAAGTATATGTACTGAGTGCCGAACAAAAAATGGTTCCAATTGGTGTAGTTGGTGAGCTATACATTGGTGGATCAGGGTTAGCGCGTGGATATTTAAACCGCCCTGACTTAACGCAAGATCGTTTTATACCGCATCCGTTTAAAGAAGGAGAGCGAGTATACCGGACTGGAGATCTAGTAAGGTATTTACCAGATGGAAATTTGGAGTATGTTGGACGAATCGATCATCAAGTGAAAATTCGTGGGTTCCGGATTGAACTAGGAGAAATTGAAGCGACATTACAAAGGCATACACTAGTTAACGAAGTTATTGTGATGGTGCGGGAAGATTATCCTGGCGATCCGCGTTTGATCGCCTATGTTGTAGGAGACGGGGATGCTCAAAAGTGGCGTAATTATCTCAAGGATCAACTACCAAATTATATGATTCCAGCCTATTTTGTTGGATTAAATGCATTTCCACTCACTCCTAATGGGAAAATTGATAGGAAGGCCTTACCAGCGCCAGAGAGACAGGAGATAGCAAGTGGTTATATTGCTCCTCGTACGTCTACGGAAAAAACAATCGTTTCGATATGGCATGAAGTTTTAGGTATGGAAAACATCGGAATTCAAGATTCGTTTTTTGAAATTGGTGGCCATTCACTACTCGCTACGCAAGCTGTTTCCAATCTTAAAGAGGCTTTTGAAATCGAGATACCATTGCATGATTTATTTATGTTTCATACGGTGCAGCAATTGGCAGAACAGATTGATCAATTGCTCTATAACAAAAATCAAGAAATGCAGAATGATATTAAGGAGAATGTAAGTCTTCAAGACTATATTCAAAAAGAAGCAGCAGTCAGTAATGATGAAGAATTACTAGAACTGCTTAAGCAATTAGAAGAGCTATCAGAGGAAGAAGCACATGGGATATTCGAGAGTAATTTGATTGAGGAAGGGGTAAAAAAATGAGAAGTGATTTACTTGCAAAGCTGAGTTCACTTTCTCCTGAGAAGAGAGCATGGCTTCAGAAGCAAATGCAAAAAAAGGAGAATAAAGAAGCACTCCCGTTGTCTTATGCGCAACAACGTTTGTGGTTTATGGACAGATTTAACCCAAATAGTTCTTTATATAATATTCCAACAGTATGGCATCTAAAAGGAAATTGGATACCTGAAGCATTAGAGAAGGGATTCAATCGACTCATTGAACGTCATGAATCATTACGAACTGTTTTTAAAGAAGTAGGAGAAGAGCCTGTGCAACAAATTCTCGAATTTCTTCCTAGAGCATTACCTGTAAGGGATTACTCTCAACTTCCTCTAAAAGTAAAAGAAAAAGAGGTAGATAGTTTAATTGCGAGAGAAGCGCAAGAACCATTTGATTTAATGAATGGTCCTTTAATTCGTAATCAGCTTGTTCAATTAGAGAAGGATGAATGGTTATTACTGTGTACGATGCATCATATTATTTCTGATGCTTGGTCCATTGGTATATTCATGAATGAATTACTTGCTTTCTATGAAGAAGAAATGGGTGGAAATCCTGCTAAATTAAGTTCATTATCCATTCAATATGCAGACTTTGCGAAGTGGCAAAAGGAGTGGTTGCAAGGTGATGTGCTAAATCGTCAGCTTACGTATTGGCAGGAAGAATTGTCTGGTGAGCTTCCTATCTTACAACTGCCAGTGGATCGACCTCGGCCGGTTAAGCAGACCTACTCTGGGGCTACGCATCATGTGATTTTTCCTTATAAATTGCTCAGTCAATTGAAGGATATAAGTCGACAAGAAGGATCTACTTTATTTATGACTTTAATGGCCGCATACCAGAGCTTTCTTGCTCGTTATACGGGACAAAAAGATATTCTAGTTGGTAGCCCGATTGCAAATCGGAACCATAAGGGAGTAGAAGGATTAATTGGTTTCTTTGTTAATACGTTGGTTTATCGATCAGATTTGAGTGGCACCCCTACTTTTCGGGAGATTTTGAACCAAACAAAGAAAAAGGCGTTAAAAGCATACGAATATCAAGATATCCCATTTGAAAAAGTGGTAGAAGCTGTGCAACCTGAACGAAGCATGAGTCATTCCCCTATATTTCAGACCATGTTTACGCTACAGAATATAAAACAAGAACGACTAGATTTGCCTGATAGAAGTATTGAAATGGTAGAAAGTAATATGTCTATTGTTAAATTTGATTTGAGCTTAACTGCCTATGAAGTGGAAGAAGGTCTATTCGTCTCATTTGAATACAACACGGATTTATTTGATAGTAGTACCATTGCGCGTATGGCAGTACATTTTGAGAACTGGCTAAATGAAATCACGTATCATCCAGATGAATCATATACAAAGCTGTCAATGTTATCGGATACTGAGCAAAAACAACTCCTAGAAGAATGGAATGATACGGACGTAGTTTATGGTCATGATCGTATGATTCATGAGCTATTTGAGCAACAAGTTGCACGGACACCTGATGCAGTGGCGGTAGTTTATGAGGGTGGAAAGCTAACGTATCAAGAACTGAATGAAAAATCGAATCAATTGGCACATTTTCTACAAAAACGAGGTATCGGACCTGAATCATTGGTTGGTATATGTATTGAACGTTCTCCTGATATGATTATTGGTCTCTTTGGGATTTTGAAGGCAGGTGGGGCTTATGTCCCACTGGACCCAAGTTATCCCGAAAACCGCCTAAGATATATTTTGGAGAATTCACAAATTCAAGTACTGTTAACAAAAGAAACACTACAGGACTGGTTACCTAAAGATATTCAAGCAATTTGTTTAGACCGGGATCAAGTGATGATTTCTAAAGAGAGTAATTTAGCTCCGGTAAGTGGAGTAACAGCAAATAACTTAGCCTATATCATATACACTTCGGGTTCGACAGGAAATCCGAAGGGGGTAATGATTGAACATCATTCCGTTATCAATCGCCTACAGTGGATGCAGAAAAAATATCCATTGTCCGAGGAGGATACAATCCTACAAAAGACACCGTTTTCGTTCGATGTTTCTGTCTGGGAATTATTTTGGTGGTCATTTGTAGGAGCACGTGTTTGTTTACTTCCACCAGGAGGAGAGAAAGATCCTGCGGTGATTGAGGAGTATATTGAACGATACCGTGTATCCACCATGCACTTTGTTCCGTCGATGTTATCTACTTTCTTAGATTATATGGAACTATATAATTCGAAAAGGGATGTCTCGTCTTTAATTCAAGTTTTTACTAGTGGAGAAGCGTTAAACACTGAGCAGGTTCGCCGGTTTAAGGGGATTTTTTACAATGCTCAGCAAACAAAGTTAATTAACTTGTATGGTCCTACTGAAGCAACTGTGGATGTGACTTATTACGATTGTGATTTAGAAAAAGAACCAATGCTTATTCCGATTGGTCGTCCGATTAATAATACAGAGTTGTATGTGTTAGATCAATATCAACAAGTGGTCCCGATTGGTGTGGCAGGGGAACTTTACCTTGGAGGAGTAGGATTAGCACGTGGCTACTTCAATCGACCGGATTTAACTACTGAACGTTTTATTCCGCATCCCTTTAAGGACGGGGAACGATTATATCGAACGGGTGACTTGGTGAGATATATGAATGATCGTAACTTAGAATATATTGGAAGAATAGATAATCAAGTTAAAATTAGAGGATTCCGAATTGAATTGGGAGAAATTGAAGCAGCTTTACATGATCACTCATCTGTAAAAGAGGCAGTCGTGTTGGTGAAGGAAGATCGACCAGGAGATAAGCAGTTAATAGCTTATGTAGTGGGTGAAGGCGATACTGGGGAGTGGCGTGAATATCTCAAGAAGCAACTGCCACATTATATGGTTCCGGCATACTTTTTCAAAATTGAAGGTATGCCACTCACTCCAAATGGTAAGGTGAATCGGAAAGCCTTACTGGAATTAGAAGAACAGTTCATAAGTGAAGATATTACTTCATCACGAACACCAGTGGAGGAGCTTATCGTTTCCGTTTGGAGCCAAGTGTTAGGAATAAAAAATATTAATGTTCAGGATTCCTTTTTTGAAATCGGTGGTCATTCACTACTAGCTACTCAAGTAGTTTCACGTTTACAGGGAATTTTTCAAATCGAATTACCAGTACGTGAACTATTTGAATATACAACGGTGGAGTCACTGGCAAAGCGACTAGATCAGTTACGTAAAGGAGATAAAAAACGAGAGATTCCGCCGCTAATACCAATGAAGCGAGGAGAAGCTATTCCACTATCTTATGCCCAACAACGCTTATGGTTCATTGATCAATTTACACCTAATAGTGCCCTTTACAATATGCCAATGGTATGCCGCCTTACAGGGAATTGGCTACTTGAAGCATTGGAAACGGGATGGAATCAACTAATAGAACGTCATGAATCACTGCGGACGGTCTTTCACGAAGTGAACGGTCAACCCGTACAGCAAATTGAACCGTATGCTTTTCAATCAATTCCGAAAACGGATTTAACTATGCTTTCTTCTGAAGATCAAGAAGAAGAAGTTAAACATTTAATTCAACAAGAAACAGAAGTGCCATTTGATTTAACAGAAGGTCCATTAATCAGGACAAGTATTTTGCATGTGGGAGAGGAAGAATGGATACTCCTTTGTACTCTACATCATATCATTTCAGATGGATGGTCAATGGGAATCCTACTTGAAGAATGGATGGCATTTTATGAGAAAGCAATGGATGGAAAGGTAGCGGAACTTGAACAATTACCGGTTCAATATGCTGACTTTGCTCAGTGGCAAAAAGGATGGCTAAAGGAGGAGGTGCTTGATCAACAACTCCAATATTGGAGGGAAGAATTGTCTGGGGAGCTTCCTGTACTCCAACTTCCTATGGATCGCCCGCGTCCCGCAATACAAACTCATCACGGGTCGACATACACTCTGGTTCTGCAAGGCACGCTACATGATAAATTGAATGAACTTAGTCGAAAAGAAGGGGCTACACTCTTCATGACGCTTTTAGCTGCATATCAAAGTTTTCTATCTCGTTATACGGGACAAGAAGATATCCTGGTCGGAAGCCCAATTGCGAATCGGAATTATAGAGAGATTGAAGGACTAATTGGTTTCTTCGTTAACACGCTGGTTTATCGAGCTAATTTAAGTGGTAGACCGACATTTCAAGATGTACTATATCAGGTTCGTCAAAAGGCATTGAAGGCGTATGAATATCAAGATATTCCATTTGAAAAAATTGTAGAAGTTGTGCAACCGGAACGAAGTACAAGTCATTCGCCAATCTTCCAGACTATGTTCATCTTGCAAAATATGAAACAAGAGTTTCCGATGTTATCTAGTAGAAGTATTGAAATGATAGAAAGCCATAGTCCAATTGCAAAGTTTGATTTAAGTGTAATGGCAACTGAGACGGAAGAGGGATTACTTTTTACTTTTGAGTACAATAAGGATTTATTCAATGCTACTACTATTGAACGGATGGCAGGACACTTTGAGAAATGGCTACATGAAGTTTCTCATCGCCCACAAAATCCGTTGCATGACCTGAGCATGCTATCAGAACCCGAACGTACTTTGTTATTAGAAACATGGAATGACACTGTAATGGAAATGTCTCATCAGGGTCTTATTTGCGACAGATTTGAGGAGCAAGTAGCAAGGCGTCCGGATGCGATTGCGGTAGTTGATCAAACAAAACAGTGGACTTATGGTGAACTGGATACACAAGCAAATCAGTTGGCAAATGTTTTACGGCGAAAGGGAGTAGCCCCAGAGTCAGTGGTAGGAGTTTATCTTCCGAGGTCAGCTGAGCTAATGGCAAGTTTACTAGGCATTTTAAAAGCTGGTGGAGCTTATGTTGTTTTAGATCCGTTATATCCAAAATCAAGGTTAGAATACATGATTGAAGATGCAGGAATTCAATTTGTAGTGACGGCGGAAGGACAAGAAGGACATTTCGCACACGTCGAAATGGTGAGGTTAGAAGAACTAACAGTGGAAAGCGTAATCGCACCTACACGTCAAATAAATCCAGAGAACTTAGCCTATATTGTTTATACCTCTGGTTCTACAGGAAAACCGAAGGGTGTCATGGTTGAAAATCGCTCATTAATGAATATGGTTTCTTGGCATCAAGAAGTTTATCATATTTCAGCAGAGGATCGTGCGACTCAGATTGCAGGGGTTGCTTTTGATTCGGCTGTCCAGGAGATTTGGCCGTATCTAACTGCTGGCGCAGCACTCTACTTGTCAACAGAGGAACTGAGAATTAATCCAGAAGCGCTAAGGGACTGGCTCATCGATTCACAAATAACAGTTAGTTTTGCACCTACGCCTATTCTGGAAAGACTATTGAAATTATCTTGGCCAGATAAAACGGAGCTTCGTTTTATCATTACTGGTGGGGATCAATTAACGCAGTATCCATCTAACGATATTCCTTTTGCGGTAATTAATCAGTATGGTCCATCGGAAAATACCGTTGTTACCACAGATTGTTACGTACCTGTAGGAGTGACAACAGGTACGCCATCGATTGGTCGACCGATTGCGAATACAGAAGTTTATGTGTTAGATTCTCATCTTCAGCTAGTACCAATTGGTGTAATTGGAGATCTCTATATTGGAGGGAAGAGCCTTGCACGTGGATATGCTAATCGTCCGGATCTTACAAAGGAAAAATTTATTCCACATCCTTTCAAGTCAGGAGAACGTCTCTATTATACAGGAGACAAAGCAAGTTATCTTTCTGATGGTAATCTCCAGTTCCATGGACGTATAGATGACCAAGTGAAAATTCGTGGTTTCCGGATTGAATTGGGAGAAATAGAAGCTGTTTTGCAGGCGCATTCTTCTGTGAAAGAAGCTGTTGTATTGGCGCGAGAGGATAATCAAGGTGATAAGAGATTAGTAGCTTATGTAGTTGGTGAAGGAAGTGTCCATGAATGGCGAGAACATCTACAAACACATTTACCTAATTACATGGTTCCAACAAACTTTATTGAGATGGAATTTTTACCACTTACACCGAATGGAAAGCTTGATTTGAAGGCATTGCCTATACTTAGTGAACAATCCGCTGAAAATACTGTATACCCAAGAACTCCGCTGGAAGAACTTATTGCTTCAGTGTGGAGTCAAGTGCTAGGAATAAGAGACATTGATGTTCAGGATTCTTTCTTTGAGCTCGGTGGTCACTCTCTACTTGCTACACAAGTGGTCTCACGCTTACAGGAAGTCTTTCAAATCAAATTGCCAGTACGTGAACTGTTCGAATATTCAACGGTCGAGGCATTATCGAAACGAATAGATCAGTTACGTAAGGGGAGCGAAAAACGAGAAATTCCACCATTGATGCCGATGGAACGAGGGGGAAATATTCCACTGTCTTATGCCCAACAGCGCTTATGGTTTATTGATCAATTTGCACCTAATAGTGCACTTTATAATATGCCAATGGCATGCCGTCTTACAGGGAATTGGTTACCTGAGGCATTGGAGTTGGGATGGAATCAGTTGATAGAGCGTCATGAATCTTTGCGGACTGTATTTTATGAAGAGGATGGCCATCCTATGCAGCGGATTCAACCGTCCGTTTTCCGTCCGCTTCTGCAAATGGACTTAACTAAGCTTTCATTAGAGGAGCGAGAAAGAAAGTTGGAGCAATGGATTCAAACTGAAGTTGAATCTCCATTTGATTTAGAAAAAGGGCCATTGTTCCGTGGGAAACTCATAAGAATTTCAGAAGAAGAATGGGTTCTTCTATGTAATATGCATCATATTATCTCAGATGGATGGTCGATGGAAATCTTGCTTCAAGAATGGATGGCATTTTATGAGAATGCGATTGGTGAAAAACAAGCAGAGCTGGAACCACTACCAGTTCAATATGCCGATTTTGCTCAGTGGCAAAGAGAATGGTTGAAAGATGAAGTACTATATCAACAACTTGCGTATTGGCAGGAAGAATTATCCGGTGAGTTACCAGTCTTAATGTTGCCAATGGATCGTCCGCGTCCGCCAGTGCAAACCCACCATGGGTTAACTCATAATGTTTTGTTATCGCGCTCATTACTGGATAAATTAAACGAACTAAGTCGTCAAGAAGGGGCCACACTTTTCATGACCTTATTGGCATCGTATCAAAGTTTCCTTGCTCGTTATACGGGACAAACGGATATTATTGTTGGCAGCCCAATTGCAAATCGAAATTATCGAGAAATTGAAGGGCTGATTGGTTTCTTTGTCAATACATTGGTTTATCGAGCTGATTTAAGTAATGCACCGGCATTTCAAGAGTTGTTGTCTCAAGTGAGGATAAAAGCATTGAAGGCGTATGAGTATCAAGATGTTCCGTTTGAGAAAATTGTAGAGGTTATCCAACCTGAACGAAATACAAGCCATTCTCCGATTTTCCAAACCATGTTTACTTTGCAAAATACGGGACAGAAGCTACCAGAACTACATGGAAGAAATATAGAAGTAATGGAAAGTAATGCTCCTATCGCTAAGTTTGATTTAAGTTTAACTGCTGCAGAAGTGGAAGAGGGTTTATTACTTACTTTTGTTTATAGAACTGATTTATTTGACAGCTTAACTATTGAATCCATGGCTGAACATTTTGGGAACTGGTTGAATGTAATCGTGGAGAATCCTGATAAATCATTAGCTAAGTTGCCTATATTGTCAGGATTACAGCAAAAACAGTTGGAGGAGTGGAATAATGATGCTGTAGCATATCCACAGGAAAGTACGATTCATCAGCTGTTTAAAGAGCAAGTAAATCGTACACCTGATGCGGTAGCAGTGGTAGATGAAAAACAGAAGTTAACGTATCGAGAGCTGAATGAAAAAGCTAATCAATTGGCCCACTATCTTCAGCAATGCGGGATTGGGAATGAATCATTGGTTGGACTTTGCTTTGAGCGTTCAGTTGAGATGATTGTTAGTATTATGGGGATTTGGAAGGCTGGAGCAGCCTATGTTCCATTAGACCCATCATATCCAGAGAGTCGTCTACGATATATTTTGGAGGACACTGGAATTCAAGTATTAGTTACGAACGAGTCATTGGAAGACTGGATACCTAAAGAAATCAAGATAGTTTGTCTAGATAGGGATCAAGCAATGATTTCACAAGAAAGCATTCTTTCACCAAAATGTGAAGTAACAGGAGAAAACTTAGCGTATGTTATCTATACTTCAGGATCAACGGGGAATCCAAAGGGTGTCTTGATACAGCATCATTCTGTACTAAACTTGTCGCATGGTTTACAAAAAGAGGTTTTCGAACATGAGATACCATCTAACATGCATGTCGGTTTAAATGCGTCAATTGCCTTTGATGCATCTATCCAGCAATTACAAATGCTGCTTTATGGTTCAAGTTTGTATATTATTCCGAATGAAGTACGAAGTGATCCGGAGCAGTTTGTAGCTTATATTAGGGAGAACAAGTTAGAAATCTTTGATATAACACCTTCATTGCTTCAATTACTTATAGATGCCGGATTGTTAGAAACGTGCGATGGCGTTCATGTTCCAAGTAAGGTACTGGTTGGTGGTGAAGCAATTATGCCGTCATTATGGGAACAGCTAGTAGAGACTGATAAAATACAGTTTTATAATGTATATGGTCCTACAGAATGTACGGTTGATGCAACATGCTATCATATCAAAAAAGATAGTAAGAGAGTAACAATTGGGCGTCCATTGCCTAACGTCCAAACTTATGTATTAGATAGTAATAGGTTGCCAGTTCCAGTTGGTGTGATGGGGGAACTTTATATCGGAGGAGTAGGTCTAGCAAAGGGGTACTTGAATCGTCCAGAGTTAACATCCGAACGATTTATTTCTCATCCATTCAAAGAAGGCGAGAGGTTATATAGAACAGGCGATCTTGTGAGATATCTTCCTGATGGTAATATAGACTACTTAGGAAGAATGGATAATCAAGTGAAGATTAGAGGATTTCGAATCGAACTTGGGGAGATTGAGTCGACTTTACAAGAGCATGACTTGGTAAAAGAGGTAGTTGTAATAGTTAGGGAAAATCAGTCGGGAGATAAGAGGTTAGTAGCTTATGTAGTGGGCGAAGGTAGTGTAGAAGAATGGCGAGAGTATCTTAAAACAAAACTGCCAATCCATATGATACCTTCCTACTTTGTCGAAATGAAAGAATTACCGCTAACCATAAATGGAAAGGTTGATCGGAAATCGTTACCTATACCAGATTATCAAGGAATACAAGAAGGCTACGCGGCCCCAAGAAATGAACGTGAACATAAGCTTTCTATCATTTGGGAACGTGTGCTAGGTTCAAAACGTATTGGTATTTATGATAACTTTTTTGAAATTGGTGGAGATTCAATTCTTAGCATTCAGATTGTCTCTCGCGCAAAGCAAGCTGGTTTACAGTTGACACCAAAACAACTATTTGAACACCAAACGATTGCTGAGTTAGCGCAAGTAGTCAAAGAAGAACAAGGTGTACAAGCTGAACAAGGAATTATAACTGGAGAGACGATACTTACACCTATTCAGCAAAGGTTTTTTGCACAAAATCATCCTAATCCACATCATTGGAATCAATCCATGTTCTTTAGAACGAAAGAAAAATTGGACATAGGATCACTGGAAAAGGCAGCGCGTAACCTTCTACTTCATCATGATGCCCTGCGTTTAAGATATGAACGTTTACCTAATGGGACTTGGGAACAGTGGAATGAAGGAATTGAAGAACAATTGATGCTGACTGTCATTTCATTAGACGAAGTGCCGGAAGCGGATTGGCATGAAGTTATTCAAAAAGAGATTAATGTTGCACAAGAAAGATTGAATTTACATGATGGTCCTTTAATGAGAATGGTGTATTTTGATGAAGGTGAGGAGACTGGTCGATTATTTTGGACAATTCATCACTTAGCCGTGGATGGTGTTTCTTGGCGAATTTTATTGGAAGATTTGCAAACAGCATATACGCAAGCGGTCCAAGGGCAAAAAATTCAATTACCTATGAAGAGTACATCTTTTAAAGAATGGTCGGAGAAATTACAACATTACGCTCAAACTGGAATATCAAAAGAAGTGCTACATTACTGGGAGCAGCAGGTTGAACAAGACGTAGTTATACTGCCAGTAGATGGTACTATAAGTAATCCAGTAAGCGCAGTAACTGAGGAAATTACTGTGGTGTTAAACGAGAATGAGACCCGTATGTTATTGCAAGAGACTTTAAGCACTCACCGTGTCCAAATCAATGAAGTATTATTAGCAGCATTGGTACAAGCTACAGCAGCATGTACGGGGCAGCCGATATTAAGCGTAGATTTAGAGGGGCATGGTCGAGAAGAGATTATTGAAGATGTTGATTTATCGAGAACCGTGGGATGGTTTACAAGTATTTACCCAGTTCATTTAAATATTACTAATGCTAATACGCCAATTGCAGCATTAAAAGCAGTTAAAGAACAAGTTCGCAAAATTCCTAATAAGGGTGTTGATTATGGGGTGTTGCGTTACATGAACACAACAATGTGTGAGCCATTAAGCTCCCAATATACACCGTCTATTAGTTTTAACTATCTTGGACAATTTGACCAAATGTTTTCTAGCGATGCAATGTTTATTCCAGAGAACGAATTTAAGCGTTTAGATCATGCTGCCGGTTCCAAGCGATCGCATGTAATTGATGTAATTGGGGTTGTAACGGATGGAAAACTTCAGTTCACTTGGGTATACAATGTTGGACAATTTGCCAAATCAACGATTCAAAGTATTGCACAGAATATGCTATATCAACTGAGTAGATTGATTCAATCTTCAGATAGAGAATCTGCACTGACCATTTCGGATTTTGCAATGGCTAATCTTAGCCAAGAAGGTTTGACAAATGTACTAAAAAAAATGCATCGTGGAAAGAACAATCAGATTACTGATTTATATCCACTATCACCTTTGCAAGAAGGTATGATTTTCCACACATTGCATGATCAAGGGGATGAACATGTTGCACCGTATATAGTGCAATTGAGTTTTATGATTCAAGGGGAAATGGATATTCCTACATTTGAGCAGGCGTGGAAATCTGTAATTCAGCGGCATGAAATTTTTCGTACAGCATTTGTATGGGATGAAATTGAAGAACCAATACAAGTGGTGTATGAAAATATCCCATTTAAAGTGAACAAAGAAGACTGGCGTACAATGACAAGTGAAGAGATAGAGGAAAAAAGAAAAGTCTTTTTGGCATTAGATCGAAAACAAGCCTTCCAATTTGATGAAGCACCATTGATGCGGGTAACAGTCATTCAAGAAGGTGAGGAAGAATATCGGATTGTTTGGACACATCACCATATTTTACTGGATGGGTGGAGTTTACCATTAGTCTTTAATGAATTACTTACAGTCTATCAGAAGAGCATGAATGGAGAAGCTGTGAAGTTACCTAAGTCCTCATCATATAAGAAATATATCCAATGGCTCAGAGAACAAGATAAGGAGCAGGCGGAACAATTCTGGAGAGAGAAGCTAAAAGGTTTTACTGCACCAACTTTACTGGGCTTAGAAAGTAAAGAGGAAGAAAAAGGTTACACAGAGAAGGTTACGTATTTATCAGAAGAGCAGACTCAAGCGTTACAAGGATGGGCGAAACGAAATAAACTTACTTTGAGTACAGTAATTCAAGGTGCATGGGCATATCTCATGAGCCGATATAGTGGAGAAAATGACATTGTTTTTGGTGTAACAAGCTCAGGGCGTTCTACGGAGATTATTGATGTTGAAAACATCGTAGGTCCTTTCATTACAACGTCACCGACGCGAATTCAATTGATGGATGATATAAAAGTAATAGATTGGTTGCAGAAGTTACAAGAGGAAGAGTTAGAAAGAAGACAATATGAGTATGCTTCTTTGACAGAGATTCAGGGGTGGAGTGAGGTTCCTAGAGGTACACCGCTGTTCAATTGTTTATATGTGTTTGAAAATTATCCAGTGAAAGAAGAATCTTCAGAAAATCTGGAAATTGGTGAATTGAAAGGGGAAGAACAAACCCACTACCCATTAGGATTGGCTGTAGTTCCAGGAATCCAGTTATCGTTAAAGTTAATGTATGACCGTAGTAAGTTTAATAGATTAACCATTGAACGAATGCTGGGTCATTTACACAAAGTGTTAATGCAAATGCTCAAAAACATTGATCAAAATCTATCGGAGCTAGTATATATTACGGAGGCTGAACAAAGAAAGCTATTGGAAGAATGGAATAATAATGCTATATCCTATTCACGTGAGAATGTAATTCATCAACTATTCGAAGAGCAAGTAAATCGTACACCTGACGCGGTGGCAGTGGTAGATGAAAAACAGCAACTAACGTATCGAGAGCTGAATGAAAGAGCTAATCAATTAGCCCATCATTTACAGAAATGTGGAATTGGGACAGAGTCATTAGTTGGCCTCTGCTTTGATCGATCAGTTGAGATGATTGTTGGTCTCATGGGAATTTGGAAGGCTGGAGCAGCCTATGTTCCATTGGATCCATCGAATCCAGAAAGCCGCCTGCAATATATTTTACAAGACACGGGAATTAAAGTGTTAGTTACAAATGAGGTATTACTAGGATGGATACCTAAAGACATCAAGACAGTTTGCCTAGATAGGGACCAAGCAATGCTTTCTCAAGAAAGCAAACTTTCACCAATATGTGAGGTAACAGGGGAAAACTTAGCGTATGTTATCTATACTTCTGGTTCGACAGGGAATCCAAAGGGGGCTTTAGTACAGCACCATTCTGTAATAAACCTATCCTATGGTTTACAAAAAGAAGTTTTCTCACATGACATACCTAGTAATATGCGCGTCGGTTTGAATGCGTCAATTGCCTTTGATGTATCTATTCAGCAATTACAAATGTTGCTTTATGGTTCAAGTTTATATATTATCCCAAGTGAAGTTCGCACTAATCCGGAACAATTTGTGTCCTATATTAGGGAGAATAAATTGGAAATGTTTGATATGACACCTTCATTACTTCAATTACTTATAGATGGAGGATTGCTAGAAATAAGTGCTGATGTTCATGTACCAAGTAAGATATTAGTCGGTGGTGAAGCAATCATGCCGTCATTATGGGAACAGCTAGTAGAGACCGAAAAAATTGATTTTTATAACGTATACGGTCCTACAGAATGTACGGTTGATGCAACGTGTTATCATATCAAAAAAGATAGTAAGAGAGTAACAATTGGACGTCCGTTGCCGAACGTTCAAACTTATGTATTGGATAAAAATTTGTTACCTGTTCCAGTTGGTGTAACAGGTGAGCTATATATTGGGGGTGCAGGTATAGCGAGAGGATACTTGAATCGCCCAGAATTAACAGCAGAGCGATTTATCCGTCATCCATTTAATGAAGAAGAACGTTTATATCGTACGGGAGATTTGGTTCGTTATTTACCTGATGGTAATTTAGATTACTTGAGAAGAATTGATAATCAAGTGAAAATTAGGGGCTTTCGTATTGAACTTGAAGAGATTGAAGCGAGTATAGAGAGGCATCCATTGGTAAAAGAAGCAGTAGTTTTGGTAACAGAGGATAAATTAGGAGAGCAGAGATTGGTTGCTTATGTAGTTGGAGATGGTAGTATGCATGAGTGGCGTGAATATCTCAAGACACAAGTACCAAATTATATGGTTCCCGCTCACTTTATTAAGGTAGACGAGATTCCTCTTACAACAAATGGCAAAGTTGATCGAAAGGCATTGAACAATTTAACTATTCATAGAGAAAATAACTTCTCTACACCAATCATTCCAAGGGATGAAATTGAATATCAGTTGATTGAAATCTGGCAGGATGTGTTACAGATAGAAGATGTCTATGTAAATGATGATTTCTTTAATAGAGGAGGACACTCTCTCCTTGTAATTAAATTAGTTTCAAAAATTAAGGAGAAGTTTGGAAAAGAGATTAAGGTGTCTACATTGATTAAGAATCCAACAGTGGAAGGAATCGCATGCCTTATTCGTGATAAGCATGATATGACGAAATCAGTAGTAGCGCTAGTTCCACTACAAGAATCAGAGAAAAGACCTTTCTTCTGCGTTCATCCGTTTATGGGGAATGTATTCTGTTACATTCAACTAGCAAGATTGCTTAAGAACCATTGTTCATTTTATGGTTTACAGAATCCTCTTATAGAAAAGAAAGAAATTGACGAGTTAACTTTGCCGGAAGTAATTCAACTTTACATCGAAGAAATAAAACGTGTTCAGCCAGAAGGTCCATATCGTCTTGGAGGATGGTCTTTAGGCGGTGCAATTGCTTATAAAATCGCAACTGTACTAAAGAATCAAGGTGAGGAAGTTGAGTTGTTGATACTAATGGATACTAAAGTACCTTCAGAGCAGGACTATAAAACAAGAGAAGAAATGCTCTCATATATATATGAGCATTTCATTCCTAGAGATTTTACTGAGCAGGAAGAAGGCCTCATCCATAAACAAGATATGCTTGTGGAGCGATTAATTATGGAGGGAGTACTCCCGCCTGATGCAGATCTTATGAATTTGAAGCAAGTTATCAATGCTCATAGGAAATGCCTGAACTTAATGGCAGAGCATGATTTAATACCATACTCTGGAGAAGTTCTCTACTTTAGTGCTGAGGAAGGAAAAGAGTTGTTTACAGATTGGGAACCTTTATTAAAAGGTAGAGTAAATAGGTATTCAGTCCCTGGATCACATGAGGAAATAGTAGATTCACCTGCAGTTGAAAAAATAGCTATGTATCTACTAAATGAATTTGAAGGAATAAAAGAGAAGTCCATTTTATTAACGGAAAAGTAGAGAGTATAAAAGATGCAAAGCAATGAACGAAAAGGGGAGACCAATACCTGCATATCAAGTGTAGGGAATAATGAATATATTAAGAGCATTACTTTTTAAGGGGATAATGTAAAAAGTAATTGGTAGAGACATAGAAATCTTTGTAATAGAAGCGAATGCCTGATGATATTACTGAGGGAAGGTGCATATTTTCATTGATATGTAAATATGCACCTTTTCTATTGTATATGCAATTTAATAAAGTTAATTTGAGTTTCTGTAACGTTCATATATGAAGCCATTCTTTAAAAAAGGACGTGATTTATCATACAAATTCACGCTGTGAAAATACCAAAGAATATTGAAAGTCATTTGTTTAAGAAACTTAGTAACTTGGTTTCAAATGGGAAGAAAGAGCGAATGAAGCGATTATTAAATTCATGCGACATTAATAGGACCCTGATAGGGGATTTACTAATCCGATCTCTAATCTGCCAAAAGTATAAAATTAATAATGAAGAAATTAGATTTATATATAATGAGTATGGAAAACCTTTTGTTGAAAACTTTTCTGACTTTCATTTTAATGTGTCTCATTCAGGAGAATGGGTGGTTTGTACTACTGCTAATTTTAATGTGGGTATTGATATAGAAAAAGTTTCAGAAATAGAGGCTTTTAAATTAGCAAAAGAATTTTTTTCAGCGGAAGAATTTTATGATATATCTAATATGAATTCTGATGAACAAATTAATTATTTTTATGATTTATGGACATTAAAAGAAAGCTATATAAAAACGATTGGAAAAGGGCTTTATACCCCATTAAATTCATTCTCTATAAAAAAAGAATCACGAACTTCAATTTCATACAAGCATATACCTAAAAACTTTTACTTTAAACAATATAACATTGATCCAAATTATAAGTTATCTGCTTGTGCAACAAGAAATGAATTTCCGCAAGAGATAATAATTAAAGACATTTATACAATTTGCCAAACTATATACAAGTTTGAAAGTAAGGAGAAAATCAATGCAGAAGACTAAACTTTTTTGCTTTCCACATGCTGGGGGATCTGCGTTTAACTACGCAAAATGGAAAAATTACTTTAATCCATATATTGAAGTAGTCCCGATAGAATTAGCTGGCAGAGGATATAGAATTGAAGAAAGCTTGTACCAAGGTATGGAAGAGGCCGTAAATGATGCCTACACTAGTATAGTTAAGCAAATAGATGCTTCGCCGTACATTCTATTCGGGCATAGCATGGGGAGTTTGATTGCCTATGAAGTAGCCAGGAAAATACAGGATTCTAATAACGAATTACCTGAATTTCTTGTTTTGTCCGGTAGAAACCATCCAAATAGTAAAATAAAAAATATCCGATATAATCTTCCTAATGAACAATTTAAAAGAGAAGTTATTGCAATGGGAGGTACACCATCTGGGGTACTTCAATCAGAAGAATTAATGGAGATTTTTCTCCCTATTTTAAGAGCAGATTTTAAGATTGTCGAGACATACATTCATGATAATAATATACAACCATGTGATATTGATTTTCTTATATTTAATGGGAAAAATGATGAATTTACTACATATGATCAAGTAATAAAATGGAAGCAATATACAAGTAAAACGTGTACTTTTCATTCTTTTGAAGGTAGTCATTTCTTTCTAAATGAAAATATTGAAGAAATAGCAAAGAGTATTATAGGAAAGTTAAATTCTAAAAGATTATCAACTAGTTTTTAGAGGTTTTCTTTCATCATCAGACAGTCGTTGGATAACTGGTGAGTTAATTGATGCAATTTGTGGATCTTGCTTATAATGCTAATTGTAAGTATTATGTACTTTAAAACCAAAACTTTCTCAATTTAATGTTGAGAAAGTTTTGGTTTTTATTATTCTAGTAGTAATCACTTTTTAAAGTTATAGAAATTTAAAAATAAAGTATTGTATACTCTAAGAAAATAATCCGTATATATATACGGATTATTTTTCCTTTAATTTACAAAAATAAATTTTTGGAATTGAAAAAAACCTCTCAAATTCCCTTGTAATAACCTTTTTTAGTTGTGTTAATGACATAGGTATCGAAAGATAATTAATTCAATAAGAACGATGTATGAGCCCTTAAAAGAGTTTTGGTGTTATTCGCAATTTAAATTCCATAATACTTAAGCCGATATAATAAAATGTTTTATGTCTAAATCGATATAAAGGAATAGTTTTTAAGTGATATTTCTTTTTTATAGAATAAGCAAAACCTGATATTGTAGTAATTATTGTTTTGAGGTCAATTTACTGTGCACCTTGGTTATTGAAGTTTTTTGTTGATTAACAACTATTGTATTTGGAAATTAATAATAAGTTTATCTCGCTGTTTGCTGGGCAGTAAGACCCCCACCTCAAAATTCAGCGGAAGCAAAGAAGTTAGGTGGGGGATCAACTGTCCGTAAAAGCCCGATTGGTGTGGGCTAATAATCAGTGGGGATGAACAAAACCCCCACTGATTAAAGTTTCACTTTATGTGATGAGGTAATAAAACTATCTAATTTGCTATTTTTAGTATTTGTAAAGTCTATATATTTTCCTCTTTTGTGGAAAGTAAAACTAATGTTGCGACCAGTAATATAGTGTCATTTTTTTGAATATTCCATTCGTTTTTTTATGTTTAGTTGAGTACTTGAATTTCCTCCACCTTGTACTTTTCAAAGCATAGTGCTTCAAAAATAACCGTATCGCTTTCATCTGTTTCCAATTTCACAACTTCTTTATTATCTTTTTTTAAAATTTGGAGCAAAATAGTTTTTCAGTTTCATATTTAAATTAACAGTATTTATTTTTTTGAATTCAATTTGTATAAGTGATTGAATTGGAACTTTGACTGTTGTTTCTTGCGGTGGTACAGTATCTCCTGTTACTTTCGCTGTATTTTAAATCTTTTTCCAGCTTGGTCCTCGCATTGACTACCACTGTATTTTGTAGTACTTCACTGTTTTCTCAAGTTCAATAATTATATCTTGTAGAATTAAGAAAAGAACTTAACTTATTTCATTTACTTATCTACTCTGATGTTTAGATGCTAACTACAATTAAATAATATATGATTTTTATAAAAAAGATATAGTAATATTTTGTTGTGAATTGTACTAATTTGATATTTTATAGTATTATTTGTCGTGAATTATATCTAACAGAATATATTTTATGGATCTATAAAGGAGAATGTAATGAATACTTCTATCGATATACAACACTTGTGTGATCTTGCACATAAAGCATTTAATGCCCCTGTACATATTTTATCTGCAGACAGAAAAATTTTATATCATTCTACATCTGATAATGTTTGTAGTCCTTTTTATTCTTCAAAAGAAGAACATCTTAGTGATATTTATCAAGAAAACGATCCCTTTAACTTGCCACTTTTTCGAAGTAACAACTATCTTGAAGATTTTGTTCTAATTCATATAGAAAATCATGATGATATTAAAGGGACTATTATAATCGGTCCTACTATACATCCAAAAGATTCAGATGATATGATCATAAAATTTCAGAAAGAATTTAAATCAAATGATAACATTCAAGAAAGACTTGCCTATTATCAGTGTTTATCTGAGATTAAAAAAACTACATTAATTGATATGGGAATTTTATTACATTACATGATTTTCAATGAAAAGTTAGATGTAGATATTGTCTTGGAAAAAAATAAAGTACTAGAGGAAATTCCTAATAAAAATGTGAAACCTGATTTATATATTTTAAAACGCCGACAAAACAAACCTAAAACGCACAATATGGCATTAGTAAATGATTTCTTTTCGACTATTAAAGAAGGCAATAAAAAAAAGTTAATACAGTATATGTATGCGGTTTCGCAAGAAGATGTTGAACTTATGCTAATAGAGGATCCGCTCAGGAATCAAAAAAACCTTGGAATTATTGCGATTACCTTAGCCACTCGATATGCAATAGAAGGAAACCTGCCACCAGATATTGCTTTTGCTCATAGTATTTTATATATACAAACCCTGGAACAATTAGATAATGTAGAATCTGTAAAGCGATTGTCAGGGGATGCTTTACGTACTTTTGCAGATCGTGTGAAAGAATACAATGCAAAAAAGTATTCTTACGCGGTTACTACATGTATAAAACATATTAATAAAAATGTTTACGATGGAATATCTCTGAATGAACTTGCTAATCATTTAGAAATTACGCCTACTTATCTGTCTAAACTATTTAAAAAAGAAATGGGAATTACTTTAAGCGAATATATTCAAAGGGAACGAGTGGAAGAAGCAAAAAAATTATTAACACTCACTACTTATTCGTTATCAGATATCTGTGCGTGGCTTAACTTTAATGACCAAAGTTATTTTATAAGAGTTTTCAAAAAAATCACTAGCATGACTCCCAGGCAGTACCGTGAAAAATATACAGTAATATAAGCTTGTTATCTGCTGTCTCCAATGTAAAGACTTAAACATGGGTATAAGTATCCCAAAAAATGAAAATTCACTAACCATTATTTTGCTAAAGGAAACAAAAAGATAGAAGGCTGCAAAGTGCTCCAAGGAAACTTTGTAGCTTTTTTGTCATTTAAAACCTACGTTTATAACGAAGATAAGTTTATAGACTAATATCTTCATATTATATATTTATTAATAATGATATTAGGATGTTTTTGTAAAAAGATCAACAATATAACATATATTACTAAATATATCTACATTTTATGCAATTATACATAACTAAATAAAGGTAAAAAAGTATAAAAAGACCTATTATATTATTCTATAAGTATTTTTTCTAAAATAAAATTTCTTGGTTGAGCGAAAATAGTTATTTTTAACCGTATACACATTAATTTGTAATCATTACAATTACAGAAATGAAATTTATGAATAACTATATTTATATAATTTTTTCCGGGGCATATTTTTATTTAACAGTAAATTATCGAGCTTAATCGACAAAATTTTTCTATTTACGCATTAAAAATTTAATGTTTTAATGAACAACATAACTGGTATGACCAGATAGAAAGGAGAAGGTTACGCTAATAGGAATTATAGTGAAGTTGTAAGTAACATTATGTCGTTAATAATATTCTAAATAGTAAATTTATTCACAAGAGGTCAAGAATCAAATTTGTAATAAACGTGTTCTAAGTTTCTGCATAACAAAAGTGAAGTTATTCCGCAATAAAAGTATAAGCGATGTACAGTATAATTTTACCTTTTGTAGTCTAGTAAGGAGTTTGCTGATAAAACTAAGAGTAATATTATTAAATTTAAATTAAACAATGTTATGGCAAGATTAACTGTAAGCATTGGTTTATTGATTCTCGCGGTTCTGTAAGTTAAACCGCAATTCTAGGGAAGAATTACACATTTACTATTCATAGGGTGCTTGATTCAAATATAGTTAATAAATTTTTGTTATTTATATTTGAAAAAATAGAGTATCGAAGTGAGAGGTAAGTAAAATCCTTACATTCTATTAGAAGTAAAAAATAACGATATTATCCTATCTGAAAGATTTCTCCTTCTTAATCAGTTTACAACGAGAGAGGTCATACAAGTTATATGAATTAAGTTATAAAAACAATGGTAAAGGAGTGTACGGAATGAAAACTAAAATAATTACAGGATTATTAGTCACATCCATTGTAACTGGAGGAAATATTCCTATCAATACTCTCGCAACACCAATCGTTCAAGCGGAAACTCAACAGGAAGGCATGGATATTTCCTCTTCATTACGAAAATTAGGTGCGCAATCTAAATTAATCCAAACGTATATTGATCAATCTTTAATGAGTCCTAATGTACAGTTAGAGGAAGTCACAGCTTTAAATACAAATCAATTCCTAATCAAACAAGATATGAAGGAATGGTCATCGGAACTCTATCCACAGTTAATTCTATTAAATTCAAAAAGTAAAGGATTTGTAACAAAATTTAATAGCTATTACCCGACATTAAAATCGTTTGTAGACAATAAAGAAGATAGAGAAGGGTTTTCGGATAGACTTGAAGTACTTCAAGAAATGGCTATGACGAATCAAGAAAATACGCAACGGCAAATCAATGAATTAACAGATCTTAAATTACAGCTTGATAAAAAATTAAAAGATTTTGATACCAATGTGGCAACTGCTCAAGGCATACTAAGTACAGATGGAACAGGAAAAATAGACCAGTTAAAAAATGAAATATTAAATACCAAAAAAGCAATTCAAAATGATTTACAGCAAATTGCCTTAATACCAGGGGCTTTAAATGAACAGGGATTTGCTATATTCAAAGAAGTTTATAGTCTTTCAAAAGAAATTATTGAACCAGCTGCTCAAGCAGGGGTGGCAGCGTATAACAAAGGAAAAGAAATTAACAACTCTATTCTAGAAGCAGAGAAAAAAGCAGTGCAAGAAGCAACAGAGCAAGGTAAAACTGCTCTAGAGATTGAATCAGCAAAAAAAGCAGCTCGTGAAGCAATTGAGAAAAGCAAACAAGGTGAAATAGCAGCCGCAGCCGCAGCAAAAACACAAGAGTATGACCTGATGAAGGTCATTGATACCGAAAAGATTAAGAAAACATTTGGCGTTTTTGCTGAAGTAAATAAATTAACAGCAGAACAGCGAGCATATTTAGATGATTTAGAGAAACAAAATCAAAAAATATATGATTTAACAACGAAACTATCAATAGCTGATTTACAAAAATCAATGCTTCTTCTTACACAAAATGATTTGCATACGTTTGCAAATCAAGTAGATGTAGAACTTGATCTACTAAAGCGCTATAAAGAAGATTTAAATCTAATAAAAAATAGCATTACAAAATTATCTACTAATGTTGATACAACTAGCGAGCAGTCTCAAAAAGATACATTAAGACAATTAAAAAATGTAATAAGTTACCTTGAAGAACAAGTATATAAATTTTAATATTGCGTTTTTTCGGAATTCATAAAGATTATAAGCATTTAGCGAAAGAAGGAGAATAGTCATGAAAAAATTTCCATTCAAAGTACTAACTTTAGCTACATTAGCAACTGTTATAACTGCTACTACCGGTAACACTATTCATGCATTTGCACAAGAAACGACCGCTCAAGAACAAAAAGTAGGCAATTATGCATTAGGCCCCGAAGGACTGAAGAAAGCATTAGCTGAAACAGGATCTCATATTCTAGTAATGGATTTATACGCAAAAACAATGATTAAGCAACCAAATGTAAATTTATCTAATATTGATTTAGGCTCAGAGGGGGGAGAGTTGCTCAAAAATATTCACCTTAATCAAGAGCTATCACGAATCAATGCGAATTACTGGTTAGATACAGCGAAGCCACAGATTCAAAAAACTGCTCGTAATATTGTAAATTACGATGAACAATTTCAAAATTATTACGACACATTAGTAGAAACTGTACAAAAGAAAGATAAGGCAGGTCTAAAAGAGGGTATAAATGATTTAATTACTACAATCAATACAAATTCAAAAGAAGTTACAGATGTGATTAAGATGCTACAAGACTTCAAAGGGAAACTATATCAAAATTCTACAGATTTTAAAAATAATGTTGGTGGTCCAGATGGGAAAGGTGGATTAACTGCAATATTAGCAGGTCAACAGGCAACGATCCCACAACTTCAAGCTGAAATTGAGCAACTTCGTTCTACTCAGAAAAAACATTTTGATGATGTATTAGCATGGTCAATTGGTGGTGGATTGGGAGCAGCTATTTTAGTTATTGCAGCTATTGGAGGAGCGGTTGTAATTGTTGTAACTGGTGGTACAGCAACACCGGCTGTTGTTGGTGGACTTTCAGCTCTTGGAGCAGCTGGTATCGGTCTAGGAACTGCGGCTGGTGTCACGGCATCTAAGCATATGGACTCCTATAACGAAATTTCTAACAAAATCGGAGAATTAAGTATGAAAGCAGATCGTGCTAATCAAGCAGTTCTTTCGCTTACTAACGCGAAAGAAACATTGGCATATCTGTACCAGACTGTAGATCAAGCGATATTGTCTCTAACAAATATTCAAAAGCAATGGAATACAATGGGCGCAAATTATACAGATTTACTGGATAATATCGATTCTATGCAAGACCACAAATTCTCTTTAATACCGGATGATTTAAAAGCTGCTAAAGAAAGTTGGAATGATATTCATAAAGATGCAGAATTCATTTCAAAAGACATTGCTTTTAAACAGGAATAGAACTGAAAATGAAAAATTATATTGGAGGAATATAAAATGATGAAAAATATCCCGTACAAACTAATCGTCGCATCGGCTCTTTTAACTATGACAGCAACTTCTGTAGTCTCACCAGTAGCAACTTTTGCAAGTGAAATTGAACAAACGAACAATGGAGATACGGCTCTTTCTGCAAATGAAGCGAGAATGAAAGAGACCTTGCAAAAGGCTGGATTATTTGCAAAATCTATGAATGCCTATTCTTATATGTTAATTAAGAATCCTGATGTAAATTTTGAAGGAATTACTATTAATGGATATGTAGATTTACCTGGTAGAATCGTACAAGATCAAAAGAATGCAAGAGCACATGCTGTTACTTGGGACACGAAAGTAAAAAAACAGCTTTTAGATACATTGACTGGTATTGTTGAATATGATACCACGTTCGACAATTATTATGAAACATTGGTTGAGGCGATTAATACAGGGGATGGAGAAACTTTAAAAGAAGGAATTACAGATTTACGAGGTGAAATTCAACAAAACCAAAAGTACGCACAACAATTAATAGAAGAATTAACTAAATTAAGAGACTCTATTGGACAAGATGTTAGAGCATTTGGAGGCAATAAAGATCTTTTGCAATCGATTCTAAAAAACCAAGGTGCAGATGTTGATGCAGATCAAAAGCGTCTAGAAGAAGTATTAGGATCAGTAAACTATTATAAACAATTAGAATCTGATGGGTTTAATGTAATGAAGGGTGCTATTTTGGGTCTACCAATAATTGGCGGTATTATAGTGGGAGTAGCAAGAGACAACTTAGGTAAATTAGAGCCTTTATTAGCAGAATTACGTCAGACCGTGGATTATAAAGTAACATTAAATCGTGTAGTTGGAGTTGCTTATAGTAATATTAATGAAATGCACAAGGCACTTGATGATGCTATTAACGCTCTTACTTATATGTCAACGCAGTGGCATGATTTAGATTCTCAATATTCGGGCGTTCTAGGGCATATTGAGAATGCAGCTCAAAAAGCGGATCAAAATAAATTTAAATTCTTAAAACCTAATTTAAATGCAGCGAAAGATAGTTGGAAAACATTACGAACAGATGCCGTTACATTAAAAGAAGGAATAAAGGAATTAAAAGTGGAAACAGTTACTCCACAAAAATAGGGAAATATTAATTCTGTTGTAAAGTGAACTAAAACATAGAAAGTCTATGATTACACTGTTAAACAGAAAAGTAATAATTAATAAATCCTTATATAACAGAAAGGCGGAGTCTCATTAAAGACTTCGCCTTTCAATTATATATAAGTATGATTCGAATAAAAAATAACCTTGTAGTTTAATTGCTTTTTTAAAATTTGCAACAGAATCGGTTAATTTGAAGCAGATTATATACATTTTCTTTAATACTTAATGATTTGAAGGCTGCTAAAGAAAGTTCAAACGATACTGATAAAAGATGTAGAACTCATTTTGAAAGACATCGCTTTTTAATAAGATTAGAACTTGAAACCATACCTTATATAGGAGGAATACGAAATGATGAAAAAAATCCCTAATAAACTACTCGCTGTATCAGCGTTTTTAACTATAACAACTACTTATGCAGTCATACCACTAGAAACTTTTGCGATTGAAATTGAACAAACGAACAATGAAAATATATCTCTTTCAGCAAATGAAGAACAGATGAAAAAAGCTTTGCAAGATGCTGGTTTATTTGCAAAAGCTATGAATGAATATTCTTATTTGCTAATTAATAATCCAGATGTGAGTTTTGAAGGAATAACTATTAATGGAAATGCAGATTTACCTAGTAAAATTGTACAAGATCAAAAGAATGCAAGAGCACATGCTGTTACATGGAATACACAAGTAAAAAAACAGCTTTTTGATACATTGACAGGCATTATAGAATACGATACAAAATTTGAAAATTATTATGAAACATTAGTAGAGGCGATTAATAATGGAAATGGAGATACTTTAAAAAAAGGGATTACAGATTTACAGGGGGGAATTCAACAAAATCAAAAGTCTGCAAAAGCATTAATAGAAGAATTAATTCAATTAAAAAATGCTATTGGAGAAGATGTTAGAACATTTGGAAGTCATAAAGAGACATTGCAATCGATTTTAAAAAACCAAGGTGCTGATGTGGAGGCTGACCAAAAGCGTCTAGAGGACCTTTTAGGACAAGTAAAATATCAGAAAGACATAGAATCTAAGGGATTAGACATGGTGAAAATCCCCTTTATTCCAACCTTGATTGCTGGTGGCATCATGATAGGTGATGCAAGAGGTAAGTTAGGTTGGCTAGAACCTGAATTAGCAAAATTGCGTCAGACTGTAGATTATAAAATAACATTGAATCGTGTAGTTGGAGTTGCATTTCATAATATTAGTGATATGCATAGTATGCTTGATAGTGCTATCACTGCTCTTACTTATATGTCTACGCAATGGGAGGATTTAGATTCTCAATATTCGGGTGTACTGGGACATATTGATAAAGCTGATCAAAAAGCTGATCAAAATAAATATAAATTCTTAACCCCTAGCTTGAATGCAGCGAAAAACAGTTGGAAAACATTAAAAACAGATGTTGTCACTTTGCAAGAAGGGATAAAAATTGCAGAGAAAAAAGAACAGGATTTTTTGAATCAGCTTCGTCCATCAAACGTTTTCTACTTTTATAAAAAAATTCATAACGCATACACTTTTGAAATAAAGACTGGAACAAATGCGCCAAATGTGTCTTATAAAGTTATGAATTTAACTAAAAACACTGTTCATAATATGTGGAGTGGAGGGGCTAATACTAACATGTGGGCTGATTGGCTTTCATTCAATCCAAATGATGAATTTGCGGTAGTAGCAGTAGTGGATGGTAAAGAATATGTTGTATATAAAGACAAAGTACAAAATATAATGAACTGAATCTGAAAAGTAACGAAGTAATTAAAGCTGGACAATAAACTAGACATCAAGTTAATTTGAAAATCTCCTTAAATCCTAGAATACTTTGCTCAAGAAAAAGAATTTGTTCAACGAAAAAGTAAATATTGAACCATGGAGTTAGTTGTATTATGTGTATGGTTTTACCGAACGGTTTCAAGTACATTACGCATACAATTATGTAGTTATCCTGAAGCATCTACAGGTGTTCTTATCGACCCTGAAGAACTACTTCGCTTCCTAAGTGGAGTAATTTTATGCAAAATTAAGTGAACGTTTTTGTACATAGATTAGTTGACATTTATATAGGTTTTTTCCATTTTCAAAGATAGATTTGTTTTTTGTGTTATTTTTTAAAAATTACGGCTGAAATTTCTATATTTATGACTCGGCATATAATCATTGTTCGATGAAATGACATACCACATCCCTTAGAGTTTCAGACATATTACGATAACTTAAAGAAAAAAGATAATAGTAGTCAACGGTTACTATTATCTTTTTTGAACTATTTTTCATTAAAATATCTCATCTGCTGTTCGCCTTATTTTCTTTTCTAGATTTTATCCTAGTTTAAATTTTATGCATTTGAACTGTTTATACTATTTGTAGGATTTTTAGTTTTTTTGTCGAATACACTTAATGCAAGGAGGGACATTACATGATTATTAAAGATTATTTCATCAATCTTTCTATTTTTTCTTTATTAGTTAGCGCAGCAATATTTATTCAAGTGTTTACAATTAATTCTAGTCGATATTTCGAAAAGCTCTATGGAGGGATTATTGCAGTTACGTTAATGTTCTTTTCTTTTCCATACATGGGATTTTCCTACGATCTTCGAATTGTTCCTCTTATTCTATCTTTTATTTACTTTGGCCGTATTGCTGGTTGGATTACGTTAATTAGCATAATTTTAATGCGTATCTTTTACATTGGAGGGTATTGGGAACCTCCTGTGATTGCTTATTTATGTATGGGAATTCTATTTTCTAATTTTAAAACTTATTTTAAAAAACTACATCCTTTTAAAAGTGCATCTTTATATTTTTCTGTTTTTATTGGAATAAAGTGGTTAGTTGGCGTATTATTTAATATTACATTACTTTACACAGGAGGCTTATTATATATAGCGTTAGGACTTTTAATTGGGCTATTTCTTATGGAAGCCTACCAGAGATTGTATTATTTAACACGGGACTTATCTAAAATGAATCGAGAATTAAAAAAATCGAAGCAAGAACTTACAGATACCGTACATGAGCTTCAAGGAGGAATTTTTAAATTTAAAAAAGTGGGTAAGCACTTTATACACACTTTATGTGATGGACAGTTTTATTATCAAAACGGATTTTATTCTGAACAGGTGGTAGGAAAAAGCTTACGTACTATTGATGCTTCTATTGTTCCTCCACATTTAGTTCCACAATTGATGAAGTACTATCTTAAGGCATGGGAAGGAAAAGAAATTATATTTGAATTACCTTGGCCAAATGATAAAACTATTATTCTTATTGCGCTTAGGCCGATTAAAAGAAATGGACAAGTTATTGAAGTTGTTGGTTCTACAGTTGATATAACCGAAAGGAAAAAGGTAGAATCAGAATTAAGCGCTACCAAAGAATTATTAGAATCATTTATAAAGCACAATCTAGATGCTATTACCATTTCTGATCGAGAAGGGCATATTTTACAAGCCAATAAAGCTTATGAAAAGATATTTGGGTGGTCATCACAAGAAATCATAGGTAAGAGATTACCTTGTGTACCAGATTTTTTAATGGAAGAATCGCTCGAAAATATTCAGAAAATTCTAACAGGAAAACCGGTGGTTACTAGATTAGAAACTGTTAGACAACGGAGTGATGGGAGTCTTCTTGATATCAGTCTGACAGTGTCTCCTATACTAGATGTAAGAGGAAATGTGATAGCTTTATCAGCAATATGTAGAGACATCTCTGAAAGAAAACAAGCAGAAAGAGAACGGCATCGATTACACCAGCAATTAAGAGATAGTGAAATGAAGTACCGTGCACTAATCGAACAAGCAACTGATGCGGTATATGTAGTAGAGCTGAATGAAGATAATGCTCCAAGTCGATTTATTGAGGTAAACCCTGTTGGGTGTAGAAGATTTGGATATAGTAGAGAAGAGTTGCTCTCATTATCATTTTCAAATATAGTACCACAAGATTCTCAAATAATCGTAAGGTTATTAGAAAAAATTAAAAAAGGACAAACTTTCTTCACTTTGCAAGATGAATATGTTTTTCCAACAGGAAAAGTAATAACAACTGAGTTTAGTGTTCGTGTTTTTAACTTAAATGGTAAAAAAGTTTTTCTAAGTATTTCTCGTGATATCACTGAACGGCTAAAAACAGAAGAATTATTACGAAAATCTGAAAAACTTGCTGTTGTAGGACAATTAGCGACTGTAATGGCTCATGAGATTAATAATCCATTAACTGCAATGAAAGGGTTCATGCAATTACTAAAATCAACGGAAAATGAGAATAATCAGGGTTATATTAATATAGTATCATCAGAGATTGAGCGTATAGAGAGCATAACAACTGAATTTATGGCGGTAGCCAAACCACAGGTAGTAAAAATGCAACCTAATAACATTAGTGTGCTAATGGATCAAGTTTTAATGCTACTACAACCTCAAGCAATGATGCATAATATAAAATTTAGAATCGATCTTAACCCTGGTATTCCATTGATTTCATGTGAAGGAAATCAATTAAAACAAGTATTTGTTAATATATTAAAAAATGCAATTGAATCTATGCCGATGGGAGGGGAAATTCTGATTCAAATAAATATACTTGATAATAATCAAGTAAGCATTCGTTTTATCGATCAAGGGTGTGGGATTCCAAAAGAACGTATACCATACCTCGGAGAACCTTTTTATAGTATTAAAGAAGAGGGGATTGGCTTAGGATTAATGATCTGTTATAAAATCATTGAAACACATCAGGGAAAGATATTTATTAAGAGTGAAATGAATAAGGGGACTACAGTTGAAGTCACTCTCCCTATTTGTACACTTCAAAATTAAGATATTCTCTTACTGAAATTTTTTAAGAAACCATACAGAATGTAATGCCAATGTTACTTAATGAAATAATAAAGAGAAGAACACTGGTAAATGTACCCTATAGAATAGACACTTGAAAAAGCCTGTTATAAAAACATCCTTTCTTTAGAACCAAAAGAAAGGATGTTTTTAATATTTGTAATTTTTCTTGGAGACATTTCAAATTTTTACTTGTAATACATTTTTTAACTAATTTTGGTTAAGTTATTTTCAAAGGCTTTATTATTAATTCAATAAGTATATTTATATATCACCATCCCTAATTTTAAAAATAGTAATTTCCTGAAAACTATATATAGTTTCTTTCTGAAAGGAAGGGTATTATCAATTGAAACCACATGAAAGAATATCTGTTTACTCTATAGAATCTTTGCAGGATTTAATGAAATTACTAAAAAATCTAAAGATTTTATAACGTTGGAAATTGCTTCTAATAATTCCGCTATAGTCATTTCATATTTTAGAACATTAATCGATGTAAATATATTTCATGAAGAGGTTTTGACTTATATAAAAGAGAAGAGCTTCGATTCGTTACAAGATATTCAGTCTGTATTACCCTTTGAGAATTCAAAAATAACAAATCAAATGGAAGATATTCAGGATAGTATTTTAAATGGCTATATACTTATTCAGTTCAATACAGATAAATTAAATTGTTTGTTAGTAAATGTGTCAAAGAAAGAAAAAAGAGATATTTCAAAAGCAGAAATTGAATACAATATTGTGGGTCCGCAAATCGCATTTGTCCAAGATTTAGATGTAAATTTAAATTTAGTACGTAGAAAACTTTCAACACCTTATTTACAAATGAAGGAATTGAAAGTAGGATCTCTCTCTAACACAACTGTTGCGATTGTATATGTAACGCGAATTTCATGAATCATTATTTGTAGTCGAACTGTTCCTTAGGGCAATTTAGAGTAGACTTGAAACAGCATAGATTCACTTAAGCTGAATATCTTATTGTAGAGGCAATCTTTATTACATGGGGGAGTCTGCATGGGATACTTAATACCTGTTGAATCTGATGTAAGAATTTTTGTAGAAGATATAAATCCGAAAGGTAAGAAAACAATACTTTTTATACATGGTTGGCCATTAAACCATAAGCAATTCGAATATCAGTACAATGTACTTCCAGCAATGGGATATCGATGTATAGGCATTGATTGGAGGGGGTACGGCAATTCAGACAAACCATATAGTGGATACAATTTTGATAGATTGGCAGATGATATAGCAGTAGTAATTAAAGCGTTACAGCTTAAAGATGTCACACTAGCAGGACACTCCACAGGTGGTGCAATTTCAATTCGTTATATGGCTCGTTATCAAGGATTTGGAGTATCCAAATTAGTCCTAATTGGTGCTGCATCTCCGACTAGTGTGGAAAAAGAGATTGCGAATAAGTTCATTACAGACACACTGAATGATCGCCCTAATATGTTGCAGGGTGTAACAAATCAATTTTTCTTTCAGAAAATCACTGGACCATTTTCCGAATGGTTTCTACAGTTAGGATTGGAAGCGGCTAGTTGGTCGACAGCTGCGATTATGAGAACATTGAGAGATGAAAATGTGTATAGCGATCTTGGTAAAATAAATGTACAGACGCTAATTATTCACGGTATTCACGATAAAATTGTTCCATTTACTAAAGGAGAAGAGACGCAAAAATTATTGGGAAATGCACAACTTGTACCTTTTCAATTCAGTGGTCACGGTACATTCTGGGAAGAGCGGGAAAAGTTTAACCAGGTTTTAATCCAATTTATTGGATGATAAAATACACTATGTAATATGTACGTAGGCTAAATAGTAAGTAATAAAAGGTACGCACTTGATTAAAAACTCTATTCTGAGAGTTCCTTTTATTTTCAGCTATTCACTTCATCCAAAGTTGTATGAGAAGGCGATAAGCCTTACCGATACACAATTACTAAAGGTATAAAGGAACAATAAAGGATAAGTATGGCATATTGTTCTGCTTTATCCGCGAATGGCTCTAGTTTTGAACCAAATAGTGAGGCGTTAAGATGATGGGATTGATTATAGTATCTCGATATATTGAAGAACAGACACGTAAAGAATTAGCAGGTACAATGGCGTACGATGAAATTGAGTATGAACTATCCAAACAGTATCAACGGTTTACTAAGGATTACGAACAGTATAGATTACAAAACCCCTGTATTAAGGGGATTTTGTTTTTTTACATGACGAAATGCTTAAAAACATAATATAAAGATTAAACATGTTTGATTTTCATTCATGTTTAATCTTTATAGACATCCATTACTTTAAACGTTTGACAAACGAGCATTAAGTCTGGAGTAAAAGTAAGTCCATACCGACTTAATTCCCAAGTGAAAAATTTAACGTGCTCACTATACCAATAATCATAGCTTAAATCTCCTTCACCCTCAGATCTTGCAAAATTACTTGTTACTTCATTCATTTTTAGTAAATCGATCTTTGTATATTTTATAATTGCTAATGGATTATTGTCTCCATCCAATACAATATCGTACTGACCAACTTTTTGAATTTCTTCCCCTTCAAGCTCATAAACACAATGTGCAGCGCATGTTCCTGTTTTGATTCCTTTAACTACTAAACTTCCTAATTCATCTCCCATTTCTTTGGAACCATCTCCAAACATCCATGCATCTGGAACACTCATGTTTAACTCATTTTCTTTAGAGTACATATACCAATATTCTTCTATCTTATTAACTGACATCTGTCACTCGTCTCCTTAATATTTAAATATTTTGAATTTAACACACGGCATATTATCTGTCAATATTTTAGAAGAACTTGCAATACAACTACATCGATAAATTTTTTTGTAAAATAAAACTCTTCATAATCATATTTCACATTCTGTAAACTCATGCAAATAAAGAAAACTGGTACTGTTATTATGCTGAAATTGTAATGGGAAAGTAAAATGGTTGAAAAGTACACGTTATAAATGGATTTATTTACCAATAATATTTTCTTTGTTTCGTAGCATATTAAACGTACAGGAGGTGATATGTGATGGCAAACAATCGTAACAACTCTTTAGTGGTTGCAGGTGCAGAAAGCGCACTGGATCAAATGAAATATGAAATTGCACAAGAATTCGGCGTACAATTAGGTGCGGATTCAACTGCAAGAGCGAACGGCTCTGTAGGTGGAGAAATCACAAAACGTCTCGTTGCTATGGCAGAACAGCAACTTGGTGGATATAACAAATAATGCTAGGTATAAAGTAGAAAAAGGAGTGATTATTTCTCTCCTTTTTTGTTTTGTATTCAATTATAAATAGTATATTTGTTATCTTTCTTGTCTCTCATTATTTGTTTCTTCCAGCCACTTAGAAACGGATTCTTGCATACGAGATTCTAATGATTGTATTATTTTAATTGATATAGCAAGTGCTTGATCCGCATACTTATTCGGGAACATGTTGCGCAAAGTAGGTTCATTTTCAGCACCATCTCCTGGTTCACGGTAATCTTCAATGATGTAATCATCCCCATTTTTTGTGACTGTTACACGGACTGGAAGTAAATGTCCTGCTTGAGGAACTGTCTGTGTTTCGCGGTTATATCCTTGCATGAGGGAATGGAGGTAGACATACATTTTTTCATCCTTCATCTCAGTTCCATAGATTACATGCGTCTCAAATTGTTTTTCTGTATGATTTAATTTGTCTTGATTCCAGGCAATGATACTTTCTGAAATAAGGGAATCTAGTTTGCTGTTAAGTGGAATATCCGTTACATCCTTTGCCTCATTTTGGACAGAATCACACCCTGTTGCAATGAAAACGAGTATGACAATACTTACGGTAATTATTATCTTTCTCAAAATCTTATTTTCATATGTTAATGCAAAACGTCTGCTCATCAATTCACTCCATTTCTCTTTGTGCTAATCATCCACTGACATAACTCTTTTATATGACAATAGTAAAATCGTCTTCAAACTAGAAAGTTATTCTATCCAAGGAAATATATTGAATTATATAATACATACTATACATTCTTACACATAACGGGAGAGACTCTATGAGAAAAGTTATAATGTATTGCGGGATCTTTATTATGATTCTTTTAAGCGGTTGTATCCGATTCGGAAAAGACATTACAGATACAATCTATCTCATTCCTGAAGCATACGAAGGAGACCTTTTGGTTATATACAATGTTCCAGGAGCTGAGTTGTTGCCAGAAGAAGATGGATTTCGTGTCGTCACTTTTTCTGCAGACGGGACCGCAGTTACATCTACAGCCGATATGAAATATGGGGAAGTCAATGACACGTATTACACGGTTAACAAGGAAGGTAAGCGCACCAAACTTGATGAAAGCTGTATACGCGTTGGTTCAAATGGAGGCACTACTGAAAACATTGGTAAAGAAAATGAGCATACATTCTCATACGCGAAATTGGCAGTTACAACTAGTGCTTGCTCACAAAGCTTCTCATCATACGGGAGAGAAGTACCAGAAAATCAAGAACATCCTGTAGAGAAGAAACTGAGGGAATTATTGGTGCTCGTAAAAGAGCAGTATATGAAAGTGAAATACTAAATTTTCAAAAGGGTGAATGGATGATGTTAGGAATAGGGTTGATTGTAGTAGGCGTTTTACTTGTCAGCGTTGTATCTTACCGAGAAATAAAGAAAGCAGGGGGCGTAACCTGGATTGAAATTCTAGTATATCCCTTTTTATTATTAATAGGCGCGTTACTCGAACATTTTGATTTGCCAGAGTTTTTAATATTTTTAGGTTTGGTATGTATTGTTTTTGGTAGCTGTATGGTCATGGGCGTCAATATTCTATAACATTAAGAGCAAAGCATCTAGTTCAGATGCTTTTTTATTTTATTTTGTAATTTTTATTTTTAATGTCTATCACACTAGTTAGCCAGACATACAGGGTTCCAAGTGCTGGTAAAAAACTTAGCAAGTTGAATGTATTCTCTATAATATAGAATGAAATAAAAATGGAGGAAAAATAAATAGACAATGGAAGAAAAATGTATACGTCACGTTTTAAAGATTTTAAACTTTGCACTTTATTCACCTCAGCTTTTCTGGCATTATGTTTTAAATAAGAACCCGTAAATTTGCAGATTCTCCTGGTGATGATTTTAAAATATGTAACTTAGTTTTAATCATAGAATGTATTGAATCACTATAAAAATCAAATATTAATTTTCTAAAGAATCCTATACAAACCTTATTGCGTTAGAAATACAGACCTAATTATAACCGTTGTAAATGGATCCAATTAGATTTCGGCCATCCAGTATCCGCATCATAACTAGTAACACATCCTGTCATCCCTTTTAAAATACCAACATGGATTGTTGCATCCGCATTAACTGTTACAATTTTCATCACATTCAGCTCCGTTTCGATAATATGCTTTGACTTCCCGCGTGATCATTTATTCGTTAGATAACAAAAACGCACCGTAACCCAGTGCGTTTCAGACAAATATACCTATATGTTTTACTTTGTAATTTGGAAGGAGCCACCATAATAATATGAATTGTCTACTTTTAGTACTGCCACATATGTACCTGGTGTATAAACCGTTGTAATTGGTGTTTTGAACCTAGAATAGTAGTGGTGTCCAGCCTCACCTGCAGAAATGGTTTTGTAGCGTTGCAATTTACCTTCTCCGTTCAATCGATAAATCTTTACAACACCTACATCTTTTCCGCCTATATATACCGTCGTATCAAACGTATCACCTTGTTTTAACGTACCAGGGGCTAATTCTTGTAGATAGTCCACGTTGTGATGCAATAAGAAATACGTCTGCCATGGCCAATCATCCACAACAGCTGAAGCTTGCTTAATCGTATTTACTTCAGCGCGCGCTTTATCAGGTAGCGTACTGTCTAAAACGATAAAAACCGAAAAGGTTAAGGCACCGATTAAAGCAAATGAACATAATTTTTTCATATTAAATTCCTCCCGTTTATCTGACAATGTCATAGTCCACTTACAGGTATTAGGTTGTCATCCATTAATTGGATTATTATTCTAAAATCAATATATCATTTTCTTTTAATTTAATCAAATTAGAATTTTCTAACAAGTGATAAGGATAGATAAAATTCCATCTTTCTCCGTTTTTTCTATCATACAGAAGAAAGAACAGAGGCGATAAAGAAATTTTATTCCGCTCTCTTTTCAAATTAACAACATTTCCCGTTTGTACGGTACGAGACTATATTAAACATAAAATAGACACGAAAGGGGATTGGAATTAGCGAATATTTACATGGAATCTAGGAGATGCAAGCTCAACATTTCATAACGGATCGATGGTTCCATTTCAACAGACTCCGAATCCGATAGTAATTTTGTTCTATTTATTCACGAGGTAACGGAAGAGAATTTAGAAGAACTTGCTACAATTGCTCATCAGTATATAGAGGAGACCATCCATTGTTACAATTACGGCATTGTAGAAGAAATAGGTTAAAAGAATAAAACATATTGTTCTAAATTAATATTCCGTGTGTTTTTTGAACATATACCCCTTGTTTTATGTATATATTGAATATATAAATATATTGTGTTATAATATGAATTAGAAACTCGCGTGTTTCAAATACAACATTTTTATCTTCTTGATGACCTCTTATCTTTCCGTAAGAGGTCTTTTTTTATCCCTTCGTATTGCATAGCCGTTAAAATACTATGAAAAGATACTTGAGACTACTACACTGTGATATTCTCTAGTATTTTTTCTTTATCCATATTATCTATTGTTGGGTAAACGATGAATTATTACTTTTTGTATAATTTTCATACATCCTGCAAATACGTTATTTTTTAGTAGGCAATTAAAATTTACATACATATGTAGCAAGTTTTTTTCTTAACGTACGAAATTCTCGTTATGCATCACTATCAACTTAAGATTATGTATCTTAGGATGAAAATAATTCTATCTCTCTATTCATTTATTCGAAGATTCTTAAAACTCTTGCGATAAAATGTGAATGTATTTATAATTATAATTAGTTAAGCTAACTAATTATAATTAGTTTTTCAACACAGGAATAGTTCAATAAAAAACAAGAATCTGAAGCAAATTTGTCAATCTATAGAACGATTCCCCAAAGAATAGAGCTGTACGCAGAATGAATTAAAAAAAACGGCAGCAAAGGAAACTGATTCAATGGTAGCTAAGCTTGATTTACTTATGTTATGAGTATCTGATAATGCACGAGACAAAGAAATGGTATTTCGCTAATTACTTACTTTCTGTGCTTTTTGTGCATCATTAATTTAGGAGTAAAGTATTGGAAGGTTATTAAATAAAATACATGTAAGTATAAAAGCTAAAGTTGGAGAAGGTAGATAAATACGTTGGATTATTAAATTCAACTTATTTTTACGGAATAAAAGTTAGTCTAGCTTATTATAAGTTAAACTAATTTAAATGAAAGGAGGTGAAAATTGTTTATAATTTGTCTTAGTAATAATACAAATTACTTAAATATGCTGATTTCTATGGAACTTAAGAAATTTGGAACAAATAACAAGGAGGGTTTAATTAATGAATATTTCTAAAGAAAATAATCCTATATTGGCGGTCGTTAGCTCCAGCGGTAATCAAATCCATTTCTTCAATGCGAAAAATTTTGAAAGAATAGGGGTTATAGATTCTCCAGTTACAGAACCTCATGAATTATGTTTCGATTCTAAGCGTCAATTGTTATATGTAAGTATTACTTATCGCTCAGGTTTTTATAGAAATAATCCGGAAAAAAGCCATGAAATTTTAGTTATCGATATTGATCAATTTAAAGTAATTGATATCATTGATATCTCGCCGGAATTTGCACCACATGGTTTAGTTTATAATGAAAAAAAAGACTTATTGTATGTAAGTGTTGAATCTGGTGAAGGAGGAATTTTAATTATTAATCCTAACACGAGAAAAGTGCTAGATAGAATCTCTACAGAAGCAGCAGGTCCACATTGGTTTGTTACGACTCCAGATGGTACAAAAGGATATTCCTCTAATAAAGAGGCGCCCTTTATATCGGTTTTAGATACACATGATAAGGAGTTAATTGGAAAAGTATCTATGCCCAATGGTAGTGAAGAACTAGCTATTTCTCCTAAAGGTAATCGAGTTTACATCCCTTCACCATGTTTACTTGGAGACTACAAAGAGGAGCAACCTACACTTAGCATCATTAATACAGAAACCGATAAAATTATAAAGACAAAATCATTTTCAGATTTAATTACTCCGGTTCATGTAACGAATGATGGGAAAGTATTGGTAGGACATACGCGTTTTCAGAATAAGAATGGAGAGAGAACAAGAAATATGTTTTCTCCAGCACCAGGGTATGTTTCTGTTCTTGATGGAGAATCGTTAAATGTGTTAGGTACAATAGAAGTAGATTTACTCCCAATTACAATGCGTTCTTCTACGGACGGAACGGTTGGATATGTTTCTAACCTTAGATCAGGGACAATAAGTGTATTAGATTTAGTTAATTACAAGAATGTTCATACCATTGAAGTTGATCCAGGAGATCGAAATGCAGATCCTTCTGTAAATCAAGGAGCTCACGGTATAGCATATATAGAAAGATAAAATAAGAAAACGCCATTCTTTTTGTAGAAATTTACAGAAAGTATGGCGTTTTTTTGTATCTATTAATTTCTGATGAATTCCAATTAGGTCTATTTTTTAAAAATATGGAACAATGTCATTACTTACACTGTCTATTAAGCGTTAAAACATTTTCTATTAAATAAATTAAGAAAGGAATCATCATTTTTAAATAAGGGAGAAGATTGAATTGAAAAAATTATGGATGCTGCTTTTCGTTTGTTTTGCAGTTATGTTGGTAGGATGTAATAAAAACGAACCGCCAAAACAAGCATTTGAAGAATATATCAATTTATGGAATGATAAAAAATTTGCAAATATGTATGATCATTTATCAGATCATGCAAAAAAATCGATTTCTAAAAAAGAATTCACAGAAAAATATCAAAAAATCTATGAGGGGATTGGAGCTAAGAATTTAAAAGTTAAAATGAAAGGAGAGAATACGAAAGATAAAGAGCTTTTTCTTTTTGAAGTTAAGATGGATACGGATGTAGGACCAGTTTCATTCATCCACGAAGCAAAACTTGTGAAAGATAAAGAGTCTTGGAAAATAGATTGGACACCAGACTTCATTTTCCCAGGTATGAAAAAAGATTACAAAGTACGTATGCAAATAGAGCAAGGAAAACGCGGAGAAATATATGATCGCAATGGAAAAGGGCTTGCAACGAATGGTAAAGCAACTGAGGTTGGAATTATTCCAGAGAAACTAGGCGAAACAGCAGCGCAAACGAAAGAAATAGTAGCACAATTACTTGATATGTCTATAGAAGAGGTCGAACAAAAGCTCACAGCAAAATGGATAAAACCAGACTCCTTTGTACCAATTGGTATTTTAAAAGAGGGAACTAGACAGAATGATTATATTGAATTAGAAGGAGTTTCATCTCGCCCAGTAAATATTCGTACGTATCCATTAGGTGAAGCAGCGGCACACTTAACTGGATATATAGGAAAGGTGAATGCGGAGGAGTTAAAATCACTTCAAAAACAAGGTTATCAAGCGGATGATTTAGTAGGTAAGACCGGTTTAGAGAAAGTGTTAGAAAATAAATTGCGTGGTGAAAAGGGGGGACGCGTATTTATAGAAGATGAGAATGGGAAAGAGATTAAAAACGTAGCAAAAAAAGAAGCAAAAGAAGGAGAAAATGTTACGTTAACAATTGATGCTGCAATTCAAGAAAAAATCTTTAATGAGATGAAAAATGAAGCAGGGTCTAGTGCAGCAGTCAATCCTAAAACAGGTGAAACAATCGCACTTGTAAGTAGCCCTGCTTATAATCCAAATATAATAGTTAGAGGAGCAGCGAAAGCCCAACGAGAAGCATGGAGTAACGACTCGAAACTACCAATGACGAATCGCTTTACACAAGCATTTGTACCAGGTTCCGTATTTAAAACGATCACAGGTGCAATTGGTTTGGAAACAAACACAATAAATCCGAAGGAAGAATTTAAAATTCAAGGATTGAAGTGGACAAAAGATTCGTCTTGGGGAAATTACTATGTAACGCGTGTAAAGGATGCAAGTCCAATTGATTTTGATAAGGCAATGAAGTACTCTGATAATATTTATTTTGCTCAACAAGCTTTGAAAATGGGAAAAGATCAGTATGTAAAGGAATTTAAAAAGTACGGATTTCATGAAAAATTACCAATCGAATACGAATTTCCTATTTCAATCATTGCAAAAGATGGGATAAAAAACGATATTCAACTAGCAGACACGGGCTATGGACAAGGACAAGTATTAATGACGCCACTTCATTTAGCATTAACATATGCACCGATTGTGAATGAAGGGAATATTCCGTCGCCACATCTTTTAAAAGAAGCAAAAGTAGCAGGGAATTGGAAAGAAAATGTGGTTTCTAAAAAGAATCAAGAGATATTAAAGAGTGCATTAATCAAAGTCATTAATGACCCTGATGGTGCAGGGAGAATTGCAAAGGTTGATGGTGTAACGCTTGCTGGTAAAACTGGTACAGCAGAACTGAAAGAGTCGAAAGAAGCAGACGGAAAAGAACTGGGATGGTTCGCAGCTTTCGATGCAAATGCGCCAGACATGATTGTTACAATGATGATTGAAGATGTAAAAGGAAGAGGAGGAAGTAACGTTCCAGGTGAAAAAGTAAAACATGTATTTCAGAAATAATACTTAATTATAAGGTGAATTTTTTGACTAAATTTATTACATGTTTGCTTAACTCAAAGATATAAATTGGGGAAAATATAGAACAATTAAATTTCAAAAAAGCATTCTTTCTAATCGAGAATGCTTTTTTACTGCGACTCTAGAAAGTTAATACCTTATCTTAATTTTCATTTCTAAAAAGTTGGCATTGCTAATGGTAAATAGAAGAGTATAGCAATTTGAAATGGACAAGTGGAGTGTTACGTTAAATTCAAAAAACAGATTTTCATGAGTAGAATTTTATCATTGTATGCTTTACTTGTTTTTTAGTAGTATTATTCTGCTTGAAAAAAGATAAACAATGGAACAAATGAAACTTGTATCTTGTCTATATATTGAAACCATAATAAAAGTGAGGGCAGTTTTTATGTTTATTCAAATAAGTTTGAGGTGTGGAAATGGAACAGACGTTTATTGAAAAGTGTAATCATGATGAGCTGGACTCTGTTATAAAAGACTATTGGCAAGATGTATGGAATTATTCATTTATTATTACGAAAGATCCACACTTATCAGATGATATCACGCAAGATGTATTTATAAAGGTGTTTAAAAATTGGAATTCATTTCGAAAGGAGTCATCTATTAAAACGTGGATATTAAAAATCACAAGAAATACGGCAATAAACTATTTGAAATCCTCTTATTTTAAAAGGATATCTTTAATAGGATTTTTTAGTGACGATAAGCAATCCCTGTCAGCAGAACAAGAATTTTTTAACCAAGAAGAGATGAATGAGGTGTGGAAGGTTGTATTAAAACTACCTAAAAAGCACCGTGAAATAATTATATTGGAAGCAAAATATGAATTATCATATGAAGAAATGGCTGAAACATTAGGGGTATCCATTGGAACTGTAAAATCGAGATTAAGTAGAGCGAGAAGTAAGGTTTCAAAATTAATAGGGGAGGGTAGTAGTGATGAACAATAAACAAAATCCTGACTGGTATAGAAAAATAAAAAAAGGCCCAATGGAGAATCGTAAAGATGAAGAAGAATTTATTTCTAAAATAAAGCAGTCTATATACGAAAATAATGAAGTGGATTTTGTAAAACATAAAAGACCATTTCGTAAAAAAGCATTACCTATTGTAGTTGTTTTAGTTTGTACAATGTTATTTTTCATTGTTCAACAACCTTGGCTTGATGATAATAAATCACCAGTACAAAGTAGTACTCAAATTAAGCCTAAAACAAAAGATGAGTCTGCTCAAGATCCATCATTAAAACAATTTATGAATGAACTATATCAAAGTACGAACTCAAAAAATGAAAATGACCTGTACAAAGCGTTAAATGATGAAGTTCTATTTAAAGGGAAGAGTTATAAAAAGGATGAACTGAAGTTTGATGAAGATATTTTTCATGAGTTGCAAGTCGCTCTTACAATGGGGGGAGAGTTTGCAAATGATACAAAAAAAGTATACAAAGTACCAAGTGGATTGACAGAAAGTAACCAACCAAAGCAAGCGCATTTTATATATGCAACGGTTACTGGAAATAAAACGAAAATTTTAGCTGAACCAAAACGAGAATCACAAGTGTTATATGAAGTATCTAATGAAATGGTAAAAGCTTGGATTCCAGAAAAAGTGCAAAATGATGGATATATAAAAATATCGACAATTAATGGCAATACTGGATACGTACAAAAAGAGTATGTTTTAACTGATATTAAGTATTCATTTATGTTCGAAAAAAATGAAAATGGTGAATGGAAAATAATAAATATAGATTCTATTTGGTAAAAGAGGAAGGTTCACTTTAATGAACCTTCCTCTTTGTTTTTATTCTCTTTTTGAAGTGTATGCCAAGACTCTAAAATTTCTGATGTAACGAGAGCAGCGATGTTTTTTTCTGAATTACTACCAGGAATAACGACAGAAACGGCAATTTGTGGATCTTCAGTAGGAGCATAAGCAATGAAAAGAGAATGATTTATCATTCTTTCTTGCTCATTTGGAAAACCTGTAATACCTGTTTTACCTGCGACGTCAAAGGGCAACTTTTTAATTTCCTCTATATTTTGACTCATTCCACCTTGCACGACACTCCAAAAGTTCATCGGGTAACGATTTGAACTTTCTAAAATGGGTTTAAACTTTTTTGTTTCCTTACCATCTTGACCAATAATGGCACTTACGATTTGAGGTTTATATTTATCACCTTTACTTGCCAATGTTGCTGCATATTGAGCGAGTTGAAGAGGAGTATGCACTTCATTTCCTCCCCAAGAGGCATTTAATAAAGCGGAAATCCCATTTTCAAATTTATTAGATGGATGGAATTCATATTGTCCGTCTTCTTCAAAGGGCAAATCAATCCCGGTTTTAGAACGTAGGCCGAATTGCATTAAATAATCTGTCCATATATGTGCTACTTTTTCTATATTTCCATTATTTTGGTTGAATAAGGGCAGAGCTACTTTTGCTGTCATAAATGTGTTAGATGAATTAATGATAGCCTGCCTCGGTGTAATCTCACCTGTTGGTGTTCCAGGTGCATTCGTAATGTTATTTTGACTATCATACTGAAAAGTACCTTTATCTAAATAAGTATCTTCGGGTTGAAAAAGTTTTTCGTTTAATCCAATTAAAATAGTGAGTGGTTTTATAGTAGAAGCCATATTTACATAAGATTCACCATACTTTAATTTTTGAATTGCTTTATTTTGCGAAAGAGAGTTAATGTTTTCTTTTCTAGAAGATACACGTGTATTTAATATATTTGGATCAAAAACTGCCGTGTTGGCCATAGTTAAAATTGCGCCAGTTTTTGCATCGCTTACTACAGCATAACCAGCTTTAGCATCAGGTGTTTTCTTAATTTGAGATCTTAATGCTTCTTCTGCCTTTTGCTGCAACTCAGAGTCTAAAGCTAGCCGTACATCTTTACCTTTTTGTACTTTTTGAATATTCCATAATAATTTTTTATTATTCAATTTAAAAATAAGAGTTTTACCTGGTTTTCCTTTTAAATCATTTTCATATTGCAGCTCAATCCCGCTTTTTCCAACAGCCTTATGCTTTGAATTAAGGTCATTTTCTACATACCCAATTACTTGTGAACCAATTTCGTGTTTAGGATAATATCGAATCCATTCATCTTTAATTATTACATTATTGGGTTTGTTTTTGTTTATGAATGCAAGTTCATTCTCAGTTATATCAGAGTATAACGGTATATCATTCATAGTCTGCTTTTTACAAGATTGTTGTAATTGAGATTTTAGGTTCTCTGTAGAAATATCATGTTGAAACTCGCTTGAAAATTGATTAAAAAAAGCTAATGTGTTTGATGTATCTTGTTTCGATAGCTTTTCGTCATTAGAAGTGCAATATAGAGACTTAACTTTCTTATTTGTAGCTAGTATTACACCATTTTGATCAAAAATCTTTCCTCTTTCAGCTGAAGAAGTTGCGATAGTAATTGAAATGAAGTTGATTTTTAATAAAATTAGTAAAATCAAACCTACGATAGAAAAAACCGCAAAAAATCTCCATCTTTTTATATGTAACATATAACCCTCCCTTATGTAGCCTATTTCATCTTATATTTAATTATTTTTTTTGTAAATGTGGAACAACTTTATTGTTTAGGTTGTCTATTAAGTATTACAGCATGAAGAAAGGAATAATTAGCATGAAAATTTACTAGCAAGTTTATATGTAAGTTTAATAAGAGTCATTATACAGTTTAGCACTTCTCATGCAAGTGGCAAAAAAATAGAGAGAAAACAGGAAGGGAGAGTTATTAATTCCGTAGCTAAACGAAAAGGAATGGTTGCTTACAAGGATGAAGCAAAAAATTGAGGCGATATTTATAACCGATTATCGGTATCTAATATATAAGGAATGCTTTTAGTATTTGTAGCAATTTCTGAAAGGATTAAATGGAGGATTTATGAAAGAACAAAAAGGCAAGAAGCAGAAGACATATATATCTATTCGATTAAATATAATGTTCCTTTGCATATTTGTACTATTCTCAGCTATTATTATGCAGCTAGGAAAGGTACAAATCGTTGAGGGAGAGGCTTATAAGAACCAAGTGGAAAGTAGTCAAAATGCAATAACTAGTATTCCAGTTCCACGTGGACAAATTTTAGATCGAGAAGGGAAAACAGTTGTTAATAATAAATCTCTTCGCACAATTACGTATACAAGGGTGAAGGGAATTACGAGTGAAGATATTTTAAAAACAGCAAAAGACTTGGCGAAAGTACTTGAAATGCCTGAACAAGATATAAATAAATTAACAGATATCGATAAAAAAGATTTTTGGATGCAGTTGAATTCGAAACGTGCGGAGACAAAGATTACTAAGAAAGATATAGAAAAGTTTAAAGAAAAGGGTATAGAGGGAAAAGAGTTAGATAAAAAAATAGAAGACTTAAGACGAGGTCGTGTTACAGAGGTAGAATTAGCAGAATTAACAGCACAAGATTTAAAGGTGTTAGCTATTAAAAGTAAAATGAGTTCAGGTTATCAACTAACACCACAAATCATTAAAAAAGATGTAACAGATGAAGAGTATGCGCGGATAAGCGAAAATCTTGCGAATTTTCCAGGAGTAGATGCAACTGTTGATTGGGAACGTAATTATGTAAACGGTAATTTATTTCGTTCTGTATTAGGAAATATTACGAGTAGTGAAGAAGGATTACCGAAAGAAAATTTAGATTCTTATTTAGTACGTGGATATAACCGTAATGATCGTGTTGGAAAAAGTTATATTGAACAACGATATGAAGATGTATTACACGGCACAAAAGAAGAAGTGAAAAATATTACTGATAAATCAGGAAACATTGTTAGCACAGAAATAATCTCTAAAGGAAAAAGTGGTAATAGTTTAACATTAACGATTGATATGGAATTACAAAAGAAAGTGGAAGAAAGTATAGAGAAAAACTTGAGAGCTTTTAAGAGTTCAGAGCCACTGCTCGATCGAGCTTTTGTTGTCATGACGAATCCAAATAACGGACAAATTTTATCAATGGCAGGCAAAAAGATTGTAGAAAAAGAAGGGAAAATAGAGGTTGAGGATTTGGCATTAGGAAACATGACAACTTCGTATGAGCTAGGGTCAGCTGTAAAAGGTGCTACTTTATTAACTGGATATGAGACAGGCGCAATACATCTAGGAGATCAATTTTATGACGCGCCGATGAAATTTAAAGGTACACAAGCTAAGAAATCGTGGAATGTATCCGGATTTGGTAATATTAATGATTTACGGGCTTTACAAGTATCTTCGAATGTATACATGTTCCAGACAGCTTTAAAAATTGCGGGAGTTAATTACGTACCAAATGGCTCATTGGATATTAAACAAGGAGCATTTGATACGATGCGCTATTATTTCAAGCAATTTGGTTTAGGTGTCCCAACAGGTATTGATTTACCGAATGAAATAATTGGACAAACGAGAAAAGTAGATAGTCAACCTGGATTTTTACTAGATTTTTCTATCGGTCAGTATGATACGTATACGCCGTTGCAATTAGCGCAATATATTTCAACGATTGCGAATGGTGGTTATAGAATGCAACCTCAAATTGTACAAGAAATACGAGAACAATCAATAAAAGAAGAGGTTGGCAAAGTTATACGTTCCATAGAGCCTGTCGTATTAAATCGAATTGATATGAAGAAAGAACATATTAATCGGATAAAAGAAGGGTTTAGATGGGTATTCCAAGAAGGTGATGGAACTGGCGTGAAATATTTCAAAAACGCGCCATATAAACCAGCAGGAAAGACAGGAACAGCCCAAACTGTATATGGTGGAGATGACCCGATTGGTAGAAATGCAAAAGGAGAACGTATGGAATGTTACAACTTAACGTTAGTTGGATATGCTCCATATGATAATCCAGAAGTAGCATTTTCCGTAGTAGTTCCATGGCTTCATGATGATAAAAATGGAATTAATTCTATAATCGGAAAGGAAGTATTAGATGTATACTTTGATTTAAAACAGCAACGTATACATGGTGAAGCTACTAGTACAGGTAGTTCTAAGCAAAATTAGAGTACTTTTCTCAGGGAAAGACCCTGTTCATATAAAGCCATTTATAAGTAAAAAAATGAAATATGAAATAGGAGATAGAGGCGTCGTAGCTACTATCTCTTATTTTGTTAATAACTCTCATACTAGCTATAATTTTTTTAGTTTATGGAACAAATTTGGTTCGGTGATTGTCTATTATGTGTACGTATAAAAAGGTGCTAAAAATTTGGAAGGAATGATGATTTTGAAAAATAAGAGGATGCTAAAAATAGGAATATGCGTTGGTATATTAGGTTTAAGTATTACAAGCCTAGAAGCTTTTACAGGAGGGGCACTGCAAGTTGAAGCGAAAGAAAAGACTGGACAAGTGAAACATAAAAATCAGGCGACGCATAGAGAGTTCTCTCAACTTGAGAAAAAATTTGATGCTCGGGTAGGTGTATATGCGATTGATACTGGTACAAATCAAACAATTTCTTATCGATCTAACGAAAGATTTGCCTTCGCATCAACCTACAAGGCTTTAGCAGCAGGAGTATTACTACAGCAAAGCTCAATTGATACATTAAATGAAGTAATCACATTTACGAAAGAAGACTTAGTGGATTATTCACCTGTTACAGAGAAACATGTAGATACTGGAATGAAACTAGGAGAAATTGCTGAGGCTGCTGTTCGTTCAAGTGATAATACTGCAGGGAACATTTTATTTAATAAAATAGGCGGACCTAAAGGATATGAAAAAGCGCTTAGAAAGATGGGGGATCGGGTTACTATGTCTGATCGCTTTGAAACAGAATTAAACGAAGCTATTCCAGGAGACATTCGTGACACTAGTACAGCGAAAGCAATTGCTACGAATCTTAAAGCTTTTACGCTCGGAAATGCACTTCCAGCTGAGAAACGTAAAATTCTTACAGAGTGGATGAAAGGAAATGCTACAGGGGACAAACTTATTCGTGCAGGCGTACCAACTGACTGGGTAGTTGGAGATAAATCAGGTGCTGGCAGTTACGGGACAAGAAATGATATTGCTATCGTTTGGCCTCCAAATAGAGCACCAATTATCATCGCAATTTTATCTAGTAAAGATGAGAAAGAGGCTACCTATGATAATCAACTCATTGCAGAGGCAACGGAAGTTATAGTTAAGGCTCTTAAGTAATAATCTTTCAATTCTTTATGTAATATAATTAAAAATAAGAACTTGGAAAGCGATTCTTTTTAATGTGAAAAGAATCGCTTTTTTATAAGCATGTAAACTATTTATACCTATGTATTATAAAGATATAATTAATGTAGAAAAGAGGGTGAATAGTTATGGAGAATGACAATCAAGTCTTTTGGAGAACAGATTGTCTTGTTTTGAGAAGGTTTAGTATGGATGACACTAACTACTTTCATTTTTATCGTTCTAATCCAGAAGTGGCTAAATTTCAGTCATGGGTTAATTATCAATATCATGAGGCTAAAACGTTTGTAAATGAACAAGTTAAAAATAATCCTAATCTACCAGGTACTTGGTTCCAGTTCGCAATTGCTTTAACTGAAAATAACAAAATAATTGGAGATTGTGCACTTCACACACTTGTAAATGAACCTCGCATCGTAGAAATCGGATTTACTCTTTCTCCAGAATATCAGGGAAAAGGCTATGCAACTGAAGCTGTTTGTGCCTTATTGAGTTACATATTTCATTCATTAGGAAAACATAAGGTGATTGCATTTTCGGACGTTCGAAATAATAAGTCTATTTCTGTACTAGAACGAGTGGGGATGAGGAGAGAAGGTCATTTATTGCAGAATTACATGCTAAAAGGCCAGTGGATTGATGAATATCAATATTCAATATTGAAGTCTGAATGGAAGGACGCTACATAATTATAAAATTTAGAAACAATGAAGGAACTTATTCATGAAATTGATGAAAATGCCTTTGTCAATGTATATGATGTTGCGGAAGTACAAGGCGGAAACTTTAAAAAGCATGATATCCATTAAGGGTATTAACTAACTTAAATATTTTATACATAGTTGATTATTGAAAAAGATAAAAACCTCACCACATATAGATAGACAACTGATATGTACTAAGTTGTATAACTGCAAGGTACATAGAACTAAAACTAAGATATTCATACGAACTCAAAAAGCTGAAATTCCTTAACTTGGGAATTTCGGCTTTAATGTTATATGATAGAGTTACGATTAGAACAGAACCGGGCATGTTTACTTCAACAGAGTGATATAAGTTCTTCAGTTCCTAAAATTAGAAACTTGTACTTGATTATCGTAGTTAAATCGATTTCACTTTAAAAGAGAACCGTTAGATAAAAAGAATAATCTATTGAAATGTTTTTGAGAATTGTAGTATTGATGAAGATTTTAGGAGGGAATATGAGCAAGAAGATTAAAAGAAGTATATTACTTATTGCTACATTAGTAGGTTGTAGTATCTTTTTATTTTTACAGAACAATTTAATAAGTATAACTGAGGTTAAAATAACCTCTAGTAAAATACCATCCTCTTTTAAAGGGTATAAAATTCTACAAATTTCAGACTTACACAATAAAAAATTTGGCGATAATCAAGATGTGTTAATTCAAAAAATAAAAAGTATAGACCCAGATATTATTGCGATTACGGGTGATTTAATTGACAGTAAATCATACGATGCAGAAGTTAGTATGCAATTAATACGAGAAATTGTAAAGAAATATCCTGTATATTTTGTGACAGGAAACCATGAACAATGGTCTGGAAAGTATAACAATTTAGAAAAAGAGTTGAAGAAATATGATGTCAATGTTTTAAGGAATGAACATGTAGGCATTCGAAGGGGTGAGCAAGAAATAAACTTGCTAGGTATTGATGATCCAGAGTTTGTTACTGGAAACCGTGATGAAGGAAATATTATAATAGATGAAATTAAAAAAGCGAAAATTGAAATGCAGCCAGATAAATATAATGTATTATTATCCCATCGGCCTGAATTTATAAAGGAATATACGAATGAGAGGTTGGATTTGGTTTTATCGGGACATGCTCATGGAGGGCAAGTTAGATTGCCATTTATCGGAGGATTAGTTGCGCCAAATCAAGGTGTTTTACCTAAATATACAGCGGGTTTATATGTAGAACAAAATACATCAATGGTAGTGAGTAGAGGATTAGGAAATAGTATCATTCCGCAAAGGATTTTGAATAGGCCAGAAATTGTAGTCGTGCAGCTAAATTAAGCTGTACGATTTTTTTTATACAAAAATGAGTAAAGGGGCTTTCTGTATTTTGCAGGAGTAAACATTACAATTTTGTTAAAAATTTTCTACGTTACATAAAGTAACAAAATTTGACCCTCAGTGTTTGTTATAGTGTAAATAATCAAAAAACTTAAAATTTGTCGAGTGAAAATTGTGATAAGTAATTCATATAAAAAACTTAAAGGGGTGTACACATGCATAAAGAATATGAAATTGAAGAATACACGGCGATTGAGGAACAAATCCATTATTATTGTAAATGTTTATTAGTAAGTCATCCTGATCAAATAATAAAGTATTTAGAAAAAAGGTTAGAAAAATATGCAGAAACATTACAATATGCACATTTATATCCTGACACAGTTATTTTACCGTTACAGCAATTAGTTATCGAATATTCTTTAGACGTTGCTAGAATTCGGAAGTATATGAATTTAAAAACGTAAAGTGAAATTTATAGTTTAAATGAAACAGAGTCGACTTTAGGAAATGAAATTCTAATGTCGACTCTGTTTCATTGTTTAATATCGGTGATTGAACATACATACTAATCAACGAAGTTTGACATATAATTAAGCAAGAGTAAAATAAAAGTGAGTACTCACTCATTTTTATTGGAAAAGGAGGATGAAACGTGCAACAACCTTCAATTATTTTACGGACTGTATCAAAAAGTTTTGGAAAAAAAGAAGTGTTACACAATCTTTCATTGCAAGTTGAAAAAGCAGAGATTTTTGGTTTTGTTGGACCTTCTGGATCGGGGAAAACAACGCTCATTAAAATGATTGCAGGTATTAATGAGGCAACGAAAGGTGAAGTGCTTGTTAATAATACTAATATGCCTAATTTAAATGAAATGAAACGAATTGGTTATATGGCCCAGGCGGATGCATTATATGAAGAATTGTCAGCATATGAAAATGCAGATTTTATAGCAACGATGTATGGATTAAAGGGAAAAAGTAAAAAGACAAGAATTGCAGAGGTTTTTGAACTTGTACAATTGTCACAGTATATGAAAAAGCAAGTACAACAATTTTCAGGTGGAATGAAAAAACGCTTATCATTAGCAATAGCACTCCTCCATGAACCAGAAATATTAATTTTAGATGAGCCTACAGTGGGGATAGATCCGCTTCTTAGGAAAACGATTTGGGAAAAATTTTATGATCTTAAAAAGAAAGGCACAACGATTATTGTAACGACGCACATTATGGATGAAGCTGAATTTTGTGAGCGTCTAGGATTAATTAGAGAAGGGAAACTAGTTGCGGTTGGAACAACTGAAGAATTGAAAAAACGCGTGTCATCTGGACGGATTGAAGATGTCTTTTTGTTGGAAGAGGTGGTGTCATCATGAGAGTTACTGGTGTAATCATTCGTATTATTCGCCAATTTTTTCGAGATAAGCGCTCGTTAGCGATGATGTTTGGGGCACCAATGTTATTACTTTGGCTATTATCGCTAGTGTTTACACAAAAAGACTATATACCGCAAATTGCTGTTGTTGATATGCCCGCTCAAATAGTAAAAGTGATGAAAAATCAAGAAGCGTCAATTTATGAATACAGTAAAGAAAACGCGATTTCTGAGTTAGAAAAACAAAAGGTAGATGCAATACTTCGAATAGAGAATGGAAAAATGAAACTTCTGTTGGAAGGTAGTGATTCGTCAAAAAATCGTGCTGTACTTCAAGTATTGCAAAAAAGCACAGAGAAGAATGATGTATCGATTATGAAACCTGAAGTAAATTTTTTACATGGCTCTAAAGACTTTACGATGTTTGATGGGCTTGGTCCTGTATTAATTGGTTTCTTTACATTTTTCTTTGTATTTATATTATCAGGTGTATCCTTCGTAAGAGAACGTTTAAGTGGTACGCTAGAAAGGTTATTATCCACCCCAATAAGAAGATGGGAAATAGTCGCAGGTTATATTATTGGCTTTGGAATCTTTGCCTTTATACAATCCATAATTATCGTAAGTTTTTCCGTTTATATTTTAGATTTATACGTAGCTGGCTCTATATGGCTAACGCTACTTATTACATGTATGCTCTCTTTAACTGCACTAACATTAGGTACGTTTTTATCGGCATACGCAAATAATGAATTTCAAATGATTCAATTTATACCGCTTGTTATTGTGCCACAAATCTTCTTTTCTGGATTGTTTCCAATGGAATCTATGAACAAGTGGCTACAAATGTTAGGGAAAGTATTTCCACTCACATACGGCGCTGACGCAATGAGACAAGTGATGATTCGGAATCAAGGGTTTACAGAGATTGCATTAGATCTTACTGTATTATTACTTTTTTCAATATTATTTGCAGTAGGAAATGTATTTGCTTTAAAGAAACATCGCAAAATATAATAATGACAAAAAGGAGCTTTATAAATGCAGAAGGATTGGCTGGAGGAATTAATAGCTGCAACTAATACGGATAAAAGAAATGAACGTCAAATGCGAATATTAGAGGCGGCTGTTGATATGTTTGGAGAAAAAGGATACGCTTCAACTTCAACAAGTGAAATTGCAAAACGGGCTGGTGTAGCGGAAGGAACAATCTTCCGCTACTATAAGACGAAAAAAGATTTATTACTAGCGGTCGTAATGCCAACATTAACTAAGTTCGCTGCACCATTTTTCGTACAAACCTTTGCAAAAGAAATATTTAAATCGGAGTATGAATCATACGAAGGACTTTTAAGGGTTGTAATTCATAATAGGTTTAAATTTGCTCAAAAACACTTTCCTATGATAAAAATATTAATTCAAGAGGTGCCATTCCAACCAGAACTGAAAAATGAAATACAGCAATTAGTAGAAACAGAACTGTTTTCACATTTCAAAAAGTTGATTGTGAAATTTCAAGAAGAAGGGGAAATTATTGAGATACCACCATCTTCCGTACTACGTCTTACTTTATCAGCTGTATTAGGTTTATTATTAACACGATTTTTATTATTGCCTGAAGAAAAATGGAATGATGAAGCGGAAATTGAAAATACGATTCAATTTATATTGTATGGATTAACTCCACGATTTTAATCGTTGAAGTGTGAATTACATACATTACTTTTAAGTAAAAATAAATCGCCTTTAAAAAGGCGATTTATTTTCATTATATATTTTTGATAAATAAGTACTTGTTTACTAAAAACATTCTAAATCAGCGTGTTTCTTTATCTCTTCTTCTAAGACCTAATAATCCTGCTAGTCCTAATAAACCAAGCCAAGCCCAATTATTATTTCTATCACGATTATCATTTAAATCATTTGTTGTATTAACATTTCGAGTTCTTACATCATTATTAACTCTGTCTAAGTTATTGTCATTTACTCGAGTTGAAATATCAGTGTTATTAACTCTATTCATATTATTTCCATCGTATTCAGCTTGCGCAGATGTACCTAAAAACATAATAGATAGTGCTAAAACACTTAAAATAGATGATAATTTCTTTTTCATAACAATCCCTCCTTTCTTAATCATTAATTTCTCCGAAGCATGTGTGTATTATTCATTTCACAATATCTAAACCCTCATTAATAAGGCGCACATTTATAGAAAATAGAGTTGAATGATTGTTAATATATCATTGGATATATATTTCTCATAAAAATAAATGAATCAAACTTTGCTTAAAATGTTAATCTTAGTACAATTTATATTATACGGGCTAGCACTAAGGAGGTAATGAGATGCGACAATTTGCAAAACCAACAATCGTCGTAAGTAAATGTTTAGAATTTGATGCTTGTCGTTATAATGGAGAGATGATTCCAGATGTAACAATACGAAATTTGCAGCCATTTGTTACATTTATACCTGTTTGTCCAGAAGTCGAGATTGGATTGGGGACTCCTCGTGAAACGATACGAATTGTAGAAGAAAATGGTGAGAATAGACTTGTGCAACCGTCGACACGAGAAGATGTAACTGAAAAAATGGAGCAGTTTTCAAATGACTTTTTACAAACGATACCGGATGTGGATGGTTTTATTTTAAAGAATCGTTCACCAAGTTGTGGTACGCGTGATGTGAAAATTTATTCTGGTTTTGAAAAAGCGCCAGCAAAGGGAAAAGGATCGGGCTTATTTGGCGGAGCAGTAGTAAAAAAATTTTCGCATCTTCCTATTGAAGAGGAAGGTAGATTGTCGAATTTTATTATTAGAGAGCATTTCTTTACAAGGTTATTTACAATCGCATATTACAAAATGATTAAACACAATAAAAATATGAAAGAACTTGTATCGTTTCAGTCGGACAATAAATATTTATTTATGGCATATAATCAGGTGAAACAAAAGGAATTAGGTCGTATAATTGCAAATCAAAAAAATGAAAAGATTGAAGTGGTATTTGAAAACTATGAGAAGACTTTATATGAATTATTTATGCGTGCGCCCCGTTATACATCGAATGTAAATGTATGCGAGCACATTTTTGGATATTTTAAAACAAAGTTAAAAAAACAAGAAAAAGATCATTTTATAGAACTGTTACAAAAGTATGCAGAAAAGAAAATACCACTTAGTAGTTTACTTACAATATTAAAATCATGGGCTATTCGATTTGATGAAAAGTATTTATTAAGACAAACATATTTCGAACCATACCCTGAAGCATTAGTAGAAATTTCTGATTCCGGAAAAGGTAGAGATTATTAAACAATAAATTACATAATTCGACACAAAACCTCCTATGTTGTTGTAGAACAATGTAGGAATTTTTTTGTGCATTAGTACAGAATCTGTTTTAAAATTAAGTTATGACAGAATTATAGCAATTGTCTAACTAATATTCTTGTCTTTTAAGTTGTTATGTTTGTAGTAGAAACTCGCACGCTGTCGAAACTCAATATTCGATAAGGGGTGTGTAGCGGAATGGAATTTACTCTAACTCGCGAAAAACAAATGATTAAAGAAATGGTACGTGACTTTGCTGAAAAGGAAATCGCACCGAAAGCTGTATATTATGACAAAACTGCAGAGTTTCCATATGAAACATTTCAAAAAATGGGCGAACTAGGATTATTAGGCATCCCATTCCCAGAAGAGTATGGAGGTTCAGGTGGCGATACAGTATCGTATGCGTTAGCAGTTGAAGAAATTGGTCGCGCTTGTGGTGGCACCGGTTTAAGCTATGCTGCAACAATTTCATTAGGTGCTTCTCCAATTTATTATTTCGGTACAGAAGAACAAAAACAAAAGTATTTAGTTCCAATGGCGTCAGGTAAAACATTAGGTGCCTTCGGATTAACGGAGCCGAATGCTGGATCAGATGCAGGTGGTACTCAAACGAAAGCGGTATTAGATGGTGATGAGTATGTAATCAGTGGTGAGAAGTGTTGGATTACAAACGCAGAGTATGCAAATACAATTATTGTAACCGCTGTCAACGGTATTGAAGAGAATGGTAGAAAACGTATTTCTGCATTTATCGTGCCTACTACGAGTGAAGGATTAACGATTTCAAGTCCTTACGATAAGATGGGTGTTCGCGCTTCTAATACTTGTGAAATCGTACTTGATGGTGTTCGTGTACCGAAAGAAAATATTCTTGGTGATGTAAATAAAGGCTTTAAACAATTTTTATATACACTTGATGGAGGGCGTATTTCAATCGCTGCATTGGCAGTTGGTATTGCGCAATCAGCCTTTGAACGTGCATTACAATATGCGAAAGAACGTCAACAATTTGGAAAGTCAATCTCTAATTTCCAAGCGATTCAATTTAAATTAGCTGATATGGCGACTGAAGTAGAGCTAGCACGCAATTTAGTACATAAAGCAGCTTGGTTAAAAGATAACGATAAACCTTTCGGCAAAGAAGCGGCAATGGCAAAACTATTTGCATCGGAAGCAGCAAGCCGTATTGCGAATCAAGCAGTACAGATTCATGGTGGATATGGTTATATGCGTGAATATGAAGTTGAACGACATATTCGTGATGCGAAACTATTAGAAATTGGTGAAGGAACTTCTGAAATTCAACGTCTCGTAATTGCTAGACATTTAGGATGTAGATAAAAGGGAGGAATCACTATGTTTCAAAAAATATTAATTGCGAATCGCGGGGAAATTGCTGTTCGTATTATGAAAACTTGTCAAAAACTTGGCATACGCACTGTTGCTATTTATTCTGAAGCAGATGAAAATGCCCTTCATGTGAAGATGGCAAATGAAGCTTACTTAGTAGGTGGACCGCGTGTTCAAGAAAGTTATTTAAACCTTGAAAAAATTATTGAAATAGCTAAGAAGACAAATGCAGAAGCGATTCATCCGGGTTATGGTTTATTATCAGAGAATCCGTCTTTTCCGGTTCGTTGCAAAGAAGAAGGAATCGTATTTATCGGTCCTTCAGAAGAAATCATTACGAAGATGGGAAGTAAAATCGAATCACGTATCGCAATGCAAGCAGCAGATGTCCCAGTAGTCCCAGGTATTACTACAAATATTGAAACTGCTGAAGAAGCAATTGAAATTGCAAAACAAATTGGTTATCCCTTAATGCTTAAGGCATCCGCAGGCGGCGGAGGCATTGGTATGCAGTTGATGGAAACTGAGCAAACGCTCAGCAAAGCGTTTGAAAGTAATAAAACAAGAGCGCAAAACTTCTTTGGTAACGGAGAAATGTATTTAGAGCGATATATAGCAGATGCGCATCATATTGAAATTCAGCTTTTAGCAGATACACATGGTAACACAGTGTATTTATGGGAGCGTGAATGTTCGGTACAGCGCCGAAATCAAAAAGTAATCGAAGAAGCACCTTCACCATTTTTAGATGAAGGTACACGAAAGGCGATGGGAGAAGTTGCTGTACAAGCTGCCAAAGCACTTGGCTATACAAATGCAGGTACAGTTGAGTTTCTTGTAGATGATCAGAAGAACTTCTATTTCTTAGAGATGAATACGAGATTACAAGTAGAGCATCCAGTGACAGAAGAAATTACGGGATTAGACCTTGTAGAACAGCAACTCCTTATCGCAAGTGGAGAGAAACTATCATTTACTCAGGATGATGTAAAATGTAGTGGTCATGCCATTGAAGCTCGTATTTATGCAGAGGATCCGAAAACATTCTTCCCATCACCTGGGAAAATTACAGATTTAACATTACCGTCAAATGTACGGATTGATCACTTCTTAGAAAATCATGTAACGATTACACCTTTCTATGATCCAATGATTGCGAAAGTCATTGCACATGGAGAGACTCGTGAAGAAGCAATTTCGAAATTACATGATGCTCTAGAAGAATTAAAAGTAGAAGGTATTAAAACGAACACGCCAATGCTACTGCAAGTTTTGGAAGACGAAGTGTTCAAAGAGGGTATTTATACAACGGGTTTTGTAACGAAACAACTCGTTAAAAAATAAGATTTAACAATATTAAGGGGGAAAAAATGATGACGAAAGTATACGCATCGATGGCAGGAAACGTTTGGAAGATTGTTGTAGGAGTAGGAGATACAGTAGAGGAAGAGCAGGATGTCGTCATTTTGGAATCTATGAAAATGGAAATTCCAATCATTTCAGAAGAAGCTGGCACAGTTATGAAAATTAATGTGCAAGAAGGCGATTTTGTAAATGAAGGAGATGTATTATTAGAAATTGAATAGGGAGATATAGGGGGAAGCGAATTGAAACTACCTAATTTTGCTGTCATTAAAGAAGTCGGGCCACGTGATGGCTTACAAAATGAAAAAAAGATTGTTGGCACAAAAGATAAAGTAAAATGGATTCAACTACTTACAGAAGCAGGATTGTCGTATGTTGAAGTTTCCTCATTCGTTCACCCAAAATGGGTCCCTGCATTAGCAGATGCAAATGATGTATTTTCTGAGCTGAAAAGGGATCCAAATGTTACATATGCTGCGCTTGTTCCGAATCAAAATGGTTTGGAACGAGCTTTTTTGCAAAATGTAGATGAGGTGAATGTTTTTTTATCAGCAAGTGAATCTCATAATAAAAGTAATATTAATAAATCGATTAAAGAAGCATTAGTTGTAATTGAAGATATAACAAAACAGGCATTATTCGAAGGGAAAAAGGTAAGAGGCTATGTTTCTACTGTATTTGGATGTCCTTATGAAGGGGATATAAGTCACGCAGCAGTTGACGAATTATGTAATCAACTATTTTCATACGGCATTTATGAAGTTTCTCTTGGGGATACAATCGGTGTAGCGAATCCATTACAAGTAGAACAAGTATTAGAACATCTATTAAAGAAGTATGATGCTTCGCAGTTTGCAATGCATTTTCATAATACGTATGGAATGGCTCTAGCGAATGTAGTTAAATCATTAGAATACGGTATTACAACGTTTGATAGTTCTTGTGGTGGACTCGGGGGCTGCCCTTATGCACCAGGAGCATCAGGTAATGTTGCTACTGATGACCTAGTACATATGCTCCATAAATTAGGAGTTCAAACGAATATAGACGAAGAAAAGTTATTGCGAGCTAGTCAATTTATTCAAAGTAAGCTAAATATCCAATTACCAAGTCATGTGTATAGAGCGCTTCAACATAAAACGATAAGTAGGTGAGTAGATGCTACAATTACAAAACATTTCCGTTGATTACGTAACACCTCACGTAGTAAAGATTTCGTTAAATCGTGCAAGACAAGCAAACTCATTATCTTTAGCATTATTAGATGAATTACAAACTATATTAACTCAAATAAGTGAAGATTCAAAAGCGCGTGTAGTTATTTTGACTGGTGCTGGTGAAAAAGCATTTTGTGCTGGTGCAGATTTAAAAGAGCGTGCCGATATGAATGAAGAACAAGTTCGCCATGCTGTTAGTATGATTCGCACTACTATGGAGATGGTTGAACAATTACCACAGCCAGTTATTGCTGCAATAAATGGAATCGCACTTGGTGGTGGTACGGAATTAAGTTTAGCTTGTGATTTTAGAATTGCTGCTGAATGTGCAAGTCTTGGTCTTACTGAAACGACACTTGCAATTATACCAGGAGCAGGTGGTACACAGCGCTTACCGAGATTAATTGGAGTTGGTAGAGCGAAAGAATTAATTTATACAGGTAGACGTATTTCAGCGCAAGAAGCAAAAGAATATGGTTTAGTAGAATTTGTTGTACCAGCTAATTTACTTGAAGAGAAAGCGATTGAAATAGCAGAGAAAGTTGCTAGTAATGGACCTATTGCTGTTCGATTAGCAAAAGAAGCGATTTCAAACGGTATTCAAGTTGATTTACATACCGGATTACAAATGGAAAAACAAGCGTATGAAGGTGTAATCCATACGAAAGATAGATTAGAAGGATTACAAGCATTCAAGGAAAAACGCACACCAACGTATAAGGGGGAGTAAATATGTTAGATCAAAAACAACAATCAAATACATTTGAAGAACGAGTTGAAACGATTAAACAAGGCGGCGCACCAAAATATCATGAACAAAATAAAGCAAAAGGAAAATTATTTGTTCGAGATCGTTTAGCGCTTCTATTTGATAATGGCGAATATGTAGAAGATGCATTATTTGCTAACTGTGAACAAACAGGCTTACCTGCGGACGGCGTTGTAACGGCAACGGGTAAAATACATGGTCGTACTGCATGTGTAATGGCCAATGATTCTACTGTAAAAGCTGGATCGTGGGGATCACGCACAGTTGAAAAGATTTTACGTATTCAAGAAACAGCTGAAAAACTACGTGTTCCGTTATTTTATTTAGTCGACTCTGCTGGAGCACGTATTACAGATCAAGTAGAAATGTTCCCAGGGCGCCGTGGTGCAGGAAGAATCTTCTATAATCAAGTGAAATTATCAGGTAAAGTTCCTCAAGTATGCTTATTATTTGGACCTTCTGCAGCTGGTGGTGCCTATATTCCAGCCTTTTGCGACGTTGTAATGATGGTAGAAGGAAATGCATCTATGTATTTAGGATCTCCTCGTATGGCTGAGATGGTTATCGGTGAGAAGGTAACTTTAGAAGAGATGGGCGGAGCTCGTATGCATTGCTCTGTATCAGGATGCGGAGATGTTTTATGTAAGACAGAAGAAGATGCGATTACACAAGCAAGACAATACATTTCATATTTTCCAAATAACTACTTAGAAAAGACTCCATTGGTTACACCTCAAGAACCGAAACAATTCGATAAAACGTTAGAACAAATCATTCCAGAAAATCAAAATGCTCCTTTCAATATGAAAGATCTCATTAATAGAGTTATTGATGAAGGTTCATTCTATGAAGTAAAAAAATTATTTGCTCAAGAGCTAATTACAGGCTTAGCACGTATTGATGGTAAGCCAGTTGGTATTATTGCAAATCAGCCGCGTATGAAGGGCGGCGTATTATTCCATGATTCAGCTGATAAAGCTGCTAAGTTTATTAATTTATGCGACGCATATCATATTCCATTATTATTCCTTGCGGATGTACCAGGATTTATGATCGGTACAAAAGTAGAGCGTGCTGGTATTATTCGCCACGGTGCAAAAATGATTTCTGCAATGAGTGAAGCGACTGTACCGAAGATTTCTATCGTTGTTCGTAAAGCATATGGTGCTGGTTTATATGCGATGGCAGGTCCAGCATTTGAACCAGATTGCTGCCTGGCATTACCGACAGCCTCTATTGCGGTAATGGGTCCAGAAGCTGCGGTCAATGCTGTATATGCAAATAAAATTGCAGCTTTACCAGAAGAAGAGCGTGCTAGCTTTATTGCTGAAAAACGTGAAGAGTATAAGAAAGATATTGATATATACCACTTAGCATCAGAGATGGTGATTGATGGTATTGTTCATCCAAACAATTTACGTGAAGAGTTAAAAGGACGTTTCGAAATGTATATGAGTAAATATCAAGTATTCACGGATCGTAAACATCCTGTATATCCAGTTTAAAAGCCCTATTTAGGGCTTTCTTGCTCAAAAAGTTAAGGAGGGGAAAACATTGAAACAAGCAGTTTGGTTTCCAACAGAAGAGTACAAGGAAAAAACACGTTTATATAGTTGGATGAAATCATTGGGATATGAAGACTATGAAACTTTTTATAATAAATCTATTGAGGAAACAGCTTGGCTTTGGGGAGAGGCAGAAAAAGCAGTTGGCTATCAATGGATGAAACCTTATACAGAAGTGTTAGATTTAGAAAATGGTACACCGTTTGCACAGTGGTATAATGGCGGAACATGTAACGTTGTAGAATCAGCTTTATCCCGCTGGCTTGCGGATGAAGAGACAAGAATACAGCCAGCACTTCAGTACGAAGGAGAAAATGAAACTTCAAAATCATTTACATATGAAGAGCTTGATAACTGGGTAAGCCGTGTTGCCAATGGTTTGAAACACGCGGGTATTGAAAAAGGTGACCGTGTAACAATTTATATGCCGATGATTCCAGAAACAGTTGTTGCGATGCTAGCTGTAATGAAAATTGGAGCAATTATTTCACCAATATTCTCAGGCTTTGCGTCTGATGCAGTTATGACACGTGTGCAAGCGGCGGGTTCAAAAATGATTATTACTGCAGATGGATTTTCACGCCGGGGTAAAATTGTTTCTTTAAAAGATGAAGTAGATAAAGCTTGTGAACATTGCCCAACTGTTGAAAAAGTTGTTATCGTTCGTCATGCAGGAAATGATTTTACACCACATAACTATGACTTTTCGTGGAGTACGCTAGAAAAAGAAAAACCATTCATACATGCCGAGGAAATGCAAAGTGATGATCCATTAATGCTCATTTATACATCAGGAACGACTGGTAAGCCGAAGGGAACAGTACACACGCATGCAGGATTTCCTTTGAAAGCAGCTTTTGATGCAGGATTTGGAATGAATATTAAACAAGGTGATCGTGTATTATGGGTAACTGATATGGGTTGGATGATGGGGCCATTTTTATTATTCGGTTCACTCATTAATGGAGCAACGATGGTTATGTACGAAGGTGTTCCAGACTTCCCAGAAGCAGACCGGTTATGGGAGACAGTTGATAAATATGAAATTACTCATCTAGGTATTTCGCCAACGTTAATCCGAGCATTAATGGCAAAAGGTGATGAGTATGTCAATAAACATTCTTTAAAGAGTTTGGAAGTATTCGCATCAACAGGAGAACCTTGGAATCCTGATCCATGGATGTGGCTGTTTAAAACAGTTGGAAAAGGAAATGTTCCAATCTGTAACTACTCAGGTGGAACTGAAATCTCTGGTGGGATTTTCGGTAATGTTCTTATTAAGCCAATCGCACCGATTAGTTTTAACGCATCTTTACCAGGAATGGCAGCTGTCGTACTGGATGATCAAGGTAAACCAATTCGAGATGAAGTCGGAGAATTATGCTTAGAGAAACCTTGGGTAGGTATGACGAAAAGCTTCTGGGAAGATGATGAACGTTACGTGAACACATATTGGTCGCGTTTTGACAATAAATGGGTCCACGGTGACTGGGTCATTTACGATGGTGAACAATATATCATCACAGGGCGTTCAGACGATACGTTAAATATTGCAGGTAAACGTATTGGACCTGCTGAATATGAATCTATTCTTGTGAAACATAACGATGTAATCGAAGCTGCTGCAATTGGTGTACCTGACGAAGTGAAAGGTGAAGTTTGTCATTGCTTTGCTGTATTACGAGAAGGGGTAATATTTACAGAAGATTTAAAGAAAGAATTAATGAGTTTAGTAAACTCACATATTGGAAAAGCGTTGTGTCCTAAAGATATCCACGTTGTAGAAGATTTACCGAAAACACGTAATTCTAAAGTAATGCGCCGTGTTATTAAAGCAGCTTACTTAGGTAAAGAATTAGGTGATTTATCATCGCTTGTAAATCCTGAAGTAGTACCGTTTATCCAGGGGTTACAGTCTAGTAAATTATAAAATTAGAAAGGGGCTCTATATAAATAGAGCTCCTTTTTTTATGTTAATAAAAAGAAAAGAAGTGAATTTGATGAAGAAGAAAAATTCTACTATTGGTGTTAAGTATGTTTTTTAGTTTTAATCAAAATACGATATTATGGAATGTCTATTCAATGGAGAAATACTAATTTACAACAACAAGGTGATGACAAAGCGCGACTGCTTATATGCCGGTTTAAACCTTTACGTATTCATTGATAAAAAGCTGACTATACTAAGTCAGCTTTTTATATATTACATCCTAGTATTTATCTCGCTATTTGCCGAGCAGTAATGCCCCCACCTAAAAATTCAGCGAAAGCAAGGAAGTAGGTGAGGGATCAACTTTCCGGAAAAGCCCGATTGATTCCAAAAGACATATTTTTTTCTTTACGTTGACATTAAAAATATTACCAATTTTTTCTTTTACAATGGCAACAAATAAAGAAACATTTACAACGACACTTATTTCGTTTAGAACTCCAATCATCATCACGATGACACTTTTCTTTAGATTTCCACCAATCATCATTACAATGTTTTTCCTGAGAACTCCAATCGTCATCACAATGACACTTTTCTTTAGATTTCCACCAATCATCATTACAATGCTTTTTCTGAGAACTCCAATCATCATCACAATGATGCTTTTCTTTAGATTTCCACCAATCATCACAACAATGCTTTTTCTGAGAACTCCAGCAATCATTTTTCCAAGACATTCATTTCTACCTCCTTTCAATAGTGTTCATATTATTCTATGTTTTAATAAAAAAATGGCTTGTTTATTAACCTACTATTTTATCTTTATATGATAGAGTGTTTTCTACTCGATATAGAGTTCATACAAACTATGCTAATTTTTAAGAGATAGTGGAGAGAACTACTACTAGTTATGGTGTTTTCCAATAAACATTTGTTGAAGAAAGCGTTCTGATTACATATAATATCTTATTTTCGAGTACGCTTTTTAAATGTATATTTCACAATGAAAAATGGGAAATCCACAAATAAAGTCTATGTATATGTGAGTTAATGGGAAAATCTAGTGTGTTTTTAAGGGGCATCTTATTAAAAGAAAAAGATTTGTTTTAGAAAGTGGTGTCTAAACATTAAATGGAGTAGGACTAAATTCACGGCCGCTCATTAAACAAGATTTTAATTAGGAGAAGTCTGTTTTTATAATGAATAATGAAAAGAAGGTTTGGTACAATTGTTTGTTTTTTTCTTTTTATGTGTTTGCCTCGTACCCTTTTAAGCTAGTGGACATACTTTACTAATAGAAAGGATTAGGGGGTGAGGTATTGGGTTCTCGATTTAATAATTGTAAAAAGAAGTGTACATGTAAACAAGATGATTGTTGGGAAGTATTCGAAGAGTGTAAAAAAGAACAGCATGAGAAATGTGATAATTCTTGTGTACAAGGAATTAGAGATGAACTTAAGAAATTAATTAATCGAACAGTTCAAATTAATACAGAGGGACGTACTTATGTAGGTACTGTTTCGTCTGTAAGTTGTGATGTAGTTAGGCTTGCGGCTATTCCTGGATCGGTTGGAGTAATTATTTCCATTTGTAAAATTGAAGCAATTTTCCCACCTGTTACAACGGTTACTGCTGACTTTGATTTTAATGGTATTGATGTAGCAAACAAAGCATAATTATGCTGCTTTTTTGTAAAGCCATTCACATGAATGGCTTTATTTTAATTTCATATAAAAGGAGAATATATTCTTTATATAGAAATAAGTTTGAGGTTATAAAGTATGATGTACGAAAGGAGCATGGAAGTGATTAAACTAAAAACCTTTAAAAAATCTGATTTTAAACAATTAATAATTTGGATTAATTCTGAAGAATTTCTAATACAATGGTCAGGAAATGCATTCACATTCCCTTTAGACGAACAGCAATTAGAGAAGTATATAGAAAGTGCAAATACACTCGCTTTCAAAGTGGTAGATGAAGAGACTTCAGACGTTATTGGTCATATTTCGCTTGGGCAAATAGATAATATTAATAAGTCCGCTAGAATTGGAAAAGTATTAGTTGGTAATACGAAGATGAGAGGACGTTCTATAGGAAAACATATGATGAAAGCAGTACTTCATATTGCTTTTGACGAATTAAAACTACATAGAGTAACTCTTGGTGTGTATGATTTTAATACATCGGCCATTTCATGTTACGAAAAAATAGGGTTTGTAAAAGAAGGCTTATTAAGAGAGTCAAAAAGAGTAGGAGAAACGTATTGGAATTTATGGGAAATGAGTATGTTAGAATATGAATGGAAGAAGTAGCAACGATAGTAATTTATAATTATATTATGTTAACAAAGGGGCTTGATGGGTATAGTGGATAATAAAACAAAAATAATTTCAATTGCAGCTGTTTCGGGGGGAGGTAAAACTACAATTACAGAAAGATTAAAGCATAAGTTTAAAAACTCAAAAGCTCTATATTTTGATAGTTATACATTTGATAACTCTCCTGCTGATATTTGTAAATGGATTGATGATGGGGCGAATTACAACGAGTGGGTATTAACACCATTAATTCATGATATTGAGCAACTTATACAAAATAATACCTTAGACTATATTATTGTAGATTATCCTTTTGCATACTTAAATAGTGAGATGCGAAAATTCATTGATGTAACTATATTTATTGATACGCCTTTAGATATTGCGATGGCTAGAAGGATTTTGCGAGATTTTAAGGAAGGTACAATAGATGAAATACATAATGATTTGGAACATTACATGACATATGCGAGAAAAGCTTATTTAGAGGCAATTCATACTGTTAAGCCGAATTCAGATATCATATTGGATGGTTCTTTATCTGTAAGTGAAATAATTAATCACGCTGTAGAGGAACTTGGCCGAAGAGAAGTGATTGTCAATGGTTAAATGTATAGAGGAATATATACAAGTTGCTGATTTTAAAATGTATACGAAAATATTCCAAGGAAAGAAGCAGCAGCCTGTTATTATATTGGAATCAGGCTATGGTGATTATTCGAAGGCATGGAATCAAACTGCTGAAGAACTGACGGAATATGGTACGGTACTTACATACGATCGGGCTGGATTAGGCAAAAGCGGGAAGAGTTCCAAGAAACGTATTAGTTCTGAAATGGTAAAAGATTTGAGAACATGCTTAAATCTTTTACAACTGAAGCCACCTTATATTTTTGTAGGACATTCTTTTGGTGGTATAAATGCACGTTTATTTACTGATTTTTATCCTGAAGATATGTTGGGAATAGTTTTGGTTGATTCGACACCAGAAAATTATAAAGAAGCATTTTTGCCAATCATGTCTCCAGAATTTCAAGAAGCTTACTATAAACAATTTGTACATGAAAGTTCTTATGAAGAGTTTATGTTTAGTCTGGGTGAAGCAGATAAATATTGTCAGTCGACGAGAGATATTCCACTCGTCGTGTTAGCTGCTGGTAAAAAAGCTTTTTATTCGCAAGATGCACAAATAAAATGGTTACAATTGCAAGAAGAATTATTAAGATTATCAAACAAAAATAAACTAATAATTGCAGAACAAAGTGGTCATTATATTCAAAAAGATGAGCCACATTATATAACAGATGCTGTTAGGTGGATAATTGAAGTAAGGGAGAGATAAATGTGTACACTTTATTTCAATATAATTGGCAAGTAAGAGACGATTGGTTTAAGTGGTGTGAACAACTTTCAGAGGAAGATTTACTTTGCAAACTGGGGGTATGTTAGAAACATTATTTCATATTGTAGATGTAGAGTATAGTTGGATTAGTGCTCTTCAAGGATAAGAAGATAGAGAACCGCAATTTAAAGATTATCAATCGATTCAAAAAGTGAAAGCGTTATCTGATTTATATAAACGAGAACTTGAAGTTTTTTTGCAGTCATGATCATCTAGCCTAGAATACTAGCACACTTAAAATAAGCCGTATAAAAAGTTAATCATTGGTGCTTTGATTATATAACGTCGGCGAAATAAATAGTGTGAAGGACAGATATTCTAACAAGTATTTTATGTAACGTTCGTATATTTAAATTTTCTTGTAATTAATCGAATTCTAATTTTTTAGAAACGGATAATGAGGTATGGGTGTTGATCTTTTTTATTGAATAAAATGGATTGATTTTTCGGATTTTCATTACAATATAAAAATTTAAATTTTGTTAGTTGTTAAAAAAAGATGAGAAGAAAATAGAAAAAGAGGGCTAATGCCCGCTTTTTCTATTAATTTGGTAATTAATCACAGATTGGTATCCCAAGCACTCTTAGAGCTAATGCTACTTGAAGGGAAATCTCTAATCTAGCAATTTCAATACCAGCTACTGAAAGAACTAAAAAAGGTTGTCCGTTTACAAATACAACACAACTATCCATAGTTAAGCCTCCTTTCTAGTAATCTACTATAGTATATGAGTAGAACTTTAAAGTGTAATAGTTCAATTGTTGGATTTAATAGAATTAATAGATTAACCCATTTAAACTAAATAAACGAATACAACGAAAGGAAAGAGAGATGGATGTATGTCTCAAAAAACATAGGTTTTAAGACATGTAATGGGATATGAAATTTATCATATTGGTCAGCTATCTATATGGGCGAGGGAGTTAAACTTGCAACCAGTTTCAGCAAATTTGATTGGACGAGGATGATAGAATTAAAAACCGACTTGCATCTCAAGCGCAAGTCGGTTTTTATATATAAGAAGATTTCTTAATTGAAATCCTCGGATTTTTTCTGACGTATATGTAAAAACATTAAGGTGGTAATGATTAAGAAAATCATTATAGTTTGTATAATTAAGTTTTTAAACTGAAGCAATATTGTCCAAGATGTAAGGGTGTCTTTAAAAGCTTGGAGTGCAGAGTACGAGGAAGGATCAAAACCATACTGTAGCAACTTTTTTGTTTCAATAAATGAAATGTTTTCTTCATCTGCATCTAATATTACTGAAATTAGTCTAGTATCTCCTAGTTTTGCTGTACTGACAAAACTATAATTACCGTTAGTTGAAAAACTAGTTTGTAAGCCATCAACACCTTGAAGTTTAATGTTTTCATTAAGGGAATATATCATTTTATTCGTATTGAAAACCTGGGAATCTTTGAAGGTAAATTGGTAAGAGGTTAGTTTCGTAATATTCAATACATCTGGAAAATCTTTTACTAATCGTGCAGCTAGTTTAGCTGCGTCTATTGCTGTTGTAGTTGATTGTTTATTTGTATCATGATTAATTCCAGTAGAGTTTAGAAATGGAGATGGTTGTAATAACTGTAGTTCTTTTGCTTTTTTATTCATTAATATTGTAAAGTTATCTTCATTTCCAGCAATGTGTTCTGCTAGAGCGAGTGCAGAACGATTATTCCCTGCCAGTAGCAATGCATGAAGTAAATCACGAACCGTTGTTTTATCATTCGATGTTACTTGTATAGGGCTTGTCTCTACTCGGAAAACTTCGTTACTTATTTGTACGAAGTCATCTAACTGTATCTTTCTATCATTTAGTTGCTCCAATACGATATATTCTGTCATTAATTTAGATAAAGTAGCTGATTGTACTGGAGTTTCTTCATTTTTTTTATAAACAATTTCACCCGAATTAGCATTTATTAAAATAGCTGATTTAGCTTGAATAATCGGACCATTTACATAAAGGTAAAAATATAAAACGATAAGTGCAGTAATGAAAAAAGATAATAATAAAATAGCGAATTTTTTTAAGAATTGCATAAGCGATCCTCCTATTATGACATCAATAATAGTATTGTAAAAAGGAATGCTTAATTAGGAAGAAAGAAAAGGTAAAGAATTTCTAAAGAATTATAAAGGATTATTAAATTTAGGGAAATAATAGAAAAAGTTCAATTTCTTATATGATAAGAAATTGAACTTTTTATTTGTAATATTAACATTTGTATGGAAGTAGTTTTACGGTGAATGTTGTTTTTTCGTCATCACTATATACTTCAATTGTTCCTTTATGCAACTCGACTATACTTTTTGCAATTGCTAATCCAAGTCCAGATCCACCAGTGTTTGTAGAGCGTGATTTCTCAACGCGATAAAAACGTTCAAAAATATGAGGTAAATCCGTACTAGGAATAGGTTGTCCGTAATTTGTTATATCAATTGTAATCATATTATTGCTTTCATAAGCAGTAAGGTCAATATAGCGACCTTCGCTTCCATAAGCGATAGCGTTTATAATAAGATTTTCAAACACACGCACTAATTTGTCACCATCAGCTAATACCATGAGCTTTTGAGACGGGAAAGAAGGCCGACATTCTATATTAGCTTCTTGAACCTGTATGCGGAATTGAACAGTTAATTGTCCAAGTAACTCTACAATATCAATAGGAACAGAATACAAGCTTAATTCTTTATTTTGAACACGTGTATATTCGAACAAGTCATTCATTAATGCATTAAGACGAGTTACTTTATCGTAAATGACTTGAATATAGTATCGCAATTCCACTTCATCTCTATAATTATCATGATGGATTAAATTTACGTATCCAACTATAGAAGTAAGGGGAGTGCGTAAGTCATGTGATACATTTGTAATAAGTTCACTTTTTGCTTGTTCCGCTTGTCTTTCTTCATCAATTGAGACTTTTAATTGTTCAACAATTTCATTGACCCCGATTGCTAATTCTTCTAGATAATTATGATTTACAATAGAAACTTTATGATTGAAGTTTCCATTTGCAATATAACGAATTTCTTCTATCATTTTTTTTATACAAGTTTCATAATAAAGTTTTTTCTCGTGACGATAAAAAATGTAAAGATAGGATGAAAAAATAGAAAATAAAAACAAATAAGATACAATCATCATCCATAAAGACTCTTTAATCCCTTTATACTTTTCATAACCAAAAATTCGAATGAATTCTTTACCGAGTTCGGTTAGAGTAAGTGAACTTTCAATTACACTCGTAACGAGGCGATAAATAATTAGTTCAGTAATAGGAGTGAGTGTGATAGCTAATAAAAGCCAAAAAATAAGTTTCCATTTAGGAATATCTTTTAATATATCAAATGCTTCATTTCTCAATTTTATAGCCAACTCCCCAAACAGTATGAATAAATTTTTCTCCATTTATTACTGTTTCAAGTTTATCTCGTAAGTTGCTAATATGGACCATTACCGTCTTATTTGAACCATAACCATCTTCATTCCAAACGCGTTCGAAAATTTCTTCTGAACTAAATACTCTTCCTGTATTACTCGCAAGTAAATATAAAATATCGAATTCAATAGAGGTTAGTTTAATGTACTCTCCATTTACTTTAACTGTATGATTATGTTTGTGTATTTCAACAGAGCGAATACGAATAATACCATCTTCATTCTTTTGCGAAGTAGCATTTTGGAAAGAGGATCTTCGTAATAAAGCTTTCACTCTAGCTACTAATTCTAATGGATTGAATGGTTTGATCATATAATCATCAGCACCTGTCATAAGGCCTAATATTTTATCCATATCTTCTGCTTTTGCACTAAGCATTAGAATTGGTACAGTATTATTTTCACGCACTTCCTGACAAACTTCTAATCCGTTTCGTTTTGGCATCATAATATCCAAAATCATAAGGTCAACTTCATATGTAGAAACCTTTTGCAATGCTTCATCGCCATCATAAGCTTTATAAATGTTATAGCCTTCATTTCGCAAATAAACAGCAAGTAATTCAACAATTTCTTTATCATCATCAATAATTAATATATTTTTATTCATTGTGTAGTTCCTTTCCTTACAAATCATCAACATTACTATAATATCAAACATTTATGTACTTGTAGCGATGATTCTGTATAAAATTTCATGTAACGTATTAAAAAGGAGTAAAAAGATTAATAACGAATATAAAATAACAAGGATATTTAGATTCCACATTATAATGAAAGTTAGTTATAAGGGGGATTTTCTATGTTATGTAATGATATATATTCATTTACTCCAACTGGAAAAATAGACAATGATATTAAAGCTTTTCTACTAAAATATAATAAAGAGTTTACATATAAACATCCAATTCGTGTGGCAAATGAGGCAAAAAAGATTGCAGAAAAGTTTCACGTAGATAAAGAAAAAGCAGCAATTGCAGGATATTTACATGATATTAGTGGCATTTTTCCGAACGAGGAGCGGATTGCAGTTGCTGAAGAATTTGGTGTAGAAATAGTGGAAGCGGAAAGAAAGTTTCCTATGATTATTCATCAAAAATTATCGAGGGTAATCGCAAAAGAAATATTTAAAGTCGAAGATGAAGAGATATTAAATGCAATTTGTTGCCATACAACGTTGCGTAAACATGCAACGAAGATGGATTTAGTATTATTTGTTGCAGATAAAATAGAATGGGATCAAAAAGGGACACCACCATATTTAATAGAAATAAAAAAAGAATTGGGAAAATCTTTGGAAAAAGCAGCTTTTGTATATATTTCATATTTGTGGGAAGGGAGAGATACATTGAAAGTTATACATCCGTGGCTAGAAGAAGCATATTGGGATTTAAAAAGAATTGTACAGTAGAAAGGACAAGGAAATGCAATTAAAAGAATATATGAATCAAACATTTCCAGGAGTTACATTAGGACCCTACTTATATTCTCAGTGGGAAAATCATTTACATTTTGATTTCGGAAAAGATAAATATCAAATTGTAGAAGGAACCGACGATTTAAATATGGAATACTTTTCTCAACTATATACATATAATAAATTCTTATTTGAAGACATATTTTCAAAAGAAGATGTAGTGTTTGTAGTGACAAATGTTTATAGATTTAAAAAGGAAAACATAAAAACTCCACAGAAAATAAATATATACAATAAATATATTAAGAAAAGAGATTTAAGATTTCATATAAGATAAGAAACGTTACCGTTTTTATTTGAAGATGAAGAAGCAGATTTATCCCGCTATTTGCCGGGCAGTAAGCCCCCCACTGATTAAAGTTTCACTTTATATTGTACATATCAATTTTCTTTTAAATGTCTTGCGGAAGATATTAAATATGAACCGCTGATACAAGCTGCTAATCATGAGGATTTTTCTGATCTGTATCTTCGATTTGGACGAAAAAAAGAAATTTCTTATCCAGATGTATTTCTCATAAATGCAAAGAAAGATATTGTGATGTTTATGTATGATGATAGAGGATGTGAAGTAATTGCGAAGAATAAAGAAATAATACGAGATTCATATAAGAAATACAAAGAATGGATTCCAGATTATGAACGAGAAAGTATAGATAACTTATTTAAATGACAATAGGGGAAGTGAAGCGTGTAATGAAGCGTATTGCAATTGTATCTGCATGGGAACCAGAACTGACGTATTTGCATCAACATTATCCGAGTGAACGTGTTGAAAAAAGAGCAGCTTGGGAATTTCATTTTCATACTATTAATGAGCTGGAAATTATATCAGTTGTTACTGGTGTCGGTAAAGTAAGCTGCGCTAGTTGTGTACAATTGTTAATTAGTGAGTTTCAGCCAGATGAGTTGTTTATGACAGGAATATGCGGAAGTTTATCAAACAAGGTGAAAAACGGTCATATTGTAGTGGCACTAAACGCAATACAACACGATGTTACTGCTGCTGGCTCAGGGGAAAATGTTTTTAATTTATATAACGGTAGAACAGCACCTATTGAAACAACAAAATCACTTGTAAGAAGAATAAAAAAAATACGATCGTATGATCCAATACATTTCGGTACATTTTTATCAGGAGATCAACGTATTCGTAGTTCAGAAATGAGATATTTACTCCATACCGTATATGGAGCATTGGCAGTTGATCAAGAAGTAGCAGCTTTCGCCTATGTGTGTCAAATAAATAAAAAACCATTTCTATGTTTAAAAGCTGCTTCAGATCAAGCAAATGATAAAACGAAAGAAGAACAAAAAATCTTTAAAATGCTAGCATGCGAAAGAGCATGTGAGCATTTAATTGCTTTTTTGCGTATTTATGAGATTAATGTAGTAAATAATAGATAGTTTGTTATAAAACAAATTAATAGTAAGTTATATGTAGGGAAATGTCCGTTCATTTCAAATTAAGAGCTGAAATTTATAATAGATGGAATATATTATATGGGTACATGTTGAGGTTAATACAAGCAATTGGAGGGCAATTTTATATGATTCAATATAAAAGATGTAGTGAAGTAAATATTGATTTAGTATATGAAGCTTTTAAAGATGGATTTTCCGATTATATTATTAAGATGGAAGTTTCAAAAGGTGATTTTATACACCGTTTTTTGGGACCAGAAGGTAATTTGCTAGAACATTCTTTTCTTGCTTTAGACGGTGACAAATCAGTTGGCGTAATATTAGGTGGTATAAAGGATTATGAAAGTATAAAGACTATGCGCTGTGGAACATTAGCGGTTCATCCTAATTACCGCGGTATTGGTGTGAGTCAAAAATTATTTGAACTGCATAAAGAAGAGGCGATTCAACATGGATGTAAGCAACTTTTTCTCGAAGTCATTGTAGGAAACGACCGAGCGATTCATTTTTATAATAAGTTGGGCTATGAAAAAGTGTACGATCTTTCTTATTATAATTTAAATGATTTGACTAAAATAATGAATAAAGATTGTAAGGATATTGAAGTAAAACAATTAGAATTTCCAACTTTTAAAGATGAAATTCAGAAATGGTTAAACTTCCATATAAATTGGCAAAATGATATTGATTATATCAAAAAAACAAATAATGTATTTTATGGTGCATATGTCGATAATGACTTAAAAGGCTCTCTATGTGTAAATAAACAAGGTAAAATTAGTTTTATTTTCGTAGACAAAGATTATAGAAATATTGGTGTTGGGATGAAATTATTACAAGTAGCAAGAGAAGAATTAAATTTATCAAGTTTATCAATTGGGTTTCCTAACAATAATTTACTGGAAGGTTTTCTTAAGAAATGTGGATTTGAAAAGAATTCTTTAGCGCAATATGAAATGTATTTATTACTCTAAGAGCGGAAAGATTTATTCTTTTCGCTTTTTATTTTGCTGTTATGTTGGTAAATGCTCCGCAACTATAATTTATAATGAGAGGGATTTTGTTTATCCTTAAGTTATTTTTTAAATTGTCAATTTCATGCTAATAATTTTCTTTGTATAATATTCTAATTTTATGTAGAATAGATACGATGGGAGGGGATGAAATGAATAATGGATTAAAGTTTAAGATTTTTGAATTGCATTGTCTCGTTCAAAAGACTTATTCTGATATTAAAATTGCGTGTGATATTGCTATTTATCAAGAAAACACTTCTAAATATTTAATTTCATTAGGATTTTTAAATAAATCATATATGACTTATATAGAAGCAAAAAGATTCTATCGCGAAAATGAAGAGCTTGTAAGTGTAGAATTTGATAATTTCTTTGATATGTATGATAAATTAGAAAACGAATTAAAACAAGTTATTTCAACTGAAGATAAAAATCCTTCATTGTTACATAGCAGACTTGATCAGTTTCAGCAGAAAGTTGAAAATATAAATGACCTAATAAAAGTATTGCAAAATGCTCGTTAATGAATGCTTTTTTCTGTTTGTATAGAAATTATGTATTAAAAACATTTTAGGGATATTACATATTGAAGAGGTGGCTTTTGTAGATTACAAAAGTCATCTTTTTATGTTTGGAATAGATTGTATACATTTTAGCAGTTTCATATAAATAATAGAAATTTATACGAGGTAAATATCATGGGAAATAAAAAAGAAATAGCTATAGTTGCATTAACAACAGGATTCGTTTTAACAAGTGTAACACCATATGGAGTAGGTCATGCAGAGGAACCTGGTCAAATGCAAGTTGAAATTCAAGAGGATTCGTTCCGTACAGGTGATCTTACACAACCATCAAAAAAGGCACCAGAGAATGTAGTGAAAGATGCGCTTAAGGAAAATACGGAGCATGCTTTGTCTCCAAAACAAGTTAGTGCAGAAACAGGAGTAGATTACAAGGTTCTTCAAAAACGTGGTTCTTATGATGGAACTACACTTGTCCGCATGCAACAAATTTATGAAGGAAAAGAAGTATATGGCCACCAGTTGACTGCTCACGTAGATAAAAAAGGTATTATTAAAAGCATTTCAGGAGCTAGCGCACAAAATTTAACACAAGAAGATTTAAAGAAACCTATTAATTTATCAAAAGAAGAAGCAAAACAATATATTTATAAAAAGTACGGAAACGATACTAAATTTATTTCAGAGCCAGAAGTTAAGGCAGTTATTTTTGTTGATGAAAATCATGGGCAGGCTAGCAACGCATATCAAGTTACATTTGCTGCTACAACACCAAATTATGTATCTGGAACTTATTTAGTGAATGCTCATAATGGTGATATGTTAAAAGATATGGTACAAGAATCAAGTTTGAAAATAAGTGAAGAGTATGTTGAATCCGTTAAGGAAAATAAAACTAACAATTTCACATCATTAACTGGAACAGGAAAAGATGATTTAGGCGTAACTCGTACATTTGGTATTTCTAAACAGACCAATGGGAATTATGCGCTTGCTGATTATACAAGAGGACAAGGAATTGAGACATATGATGTAAATTATAGAGATATTACAAATGAAGAAAGTTATTATCCTGGTATACTAGCAACTAGCGTTTCAACAACATTTAATGATCCAAAGGCGGTAAGCGCTCATTTCTTAGCAACAAAGGTATACGATTTTTATAAAGAAAAATATAAGCGTAATAGTTTTGATAATAAAGGAAAAAAAGTAGTTTCAGTTGTACATGCATGGGATTCTGGAGGAACAAATGATCCTGAAAATTGGGAGAATGCATTTAGTACTAATATTAATAACATTAGTATGCTTTTATATGGAGATCCTATGGTAAAAGCATTCGATATAGCGGGTCATGAATTTACACATGCAGTTACATCAAGCGAATCTAACCTTGAATTTTCAGGAGAATCTGGGGCGATTAACGAGGCATTATCTGATATTATGGGAACGGCTATAGAGAAATACATAAATAATGGGGAATTTAACTGGACAATAGGAGAACAAACTGGATCGACTTTTCGTAATATGAAAAATCCAACTGCAATTAATTTTTCAGAAGGACTACCGTATCCTGATGATTATAGTAAATATAATGATTTAAATGGAGAGGATTATGGAGGCGTTCATTTTAACTCAAGTATTATTAATAAAGTTGCGTATTTAATTGCACAAGGTGGTACTCATAACGGTGTAAATGTAAATGGTATTGGTGAAGATAAAATGTTTGATATTTTCTATTATGCAAATACTGATGAATTAAACATGACTTCTAATTTCTCTGAATTGAGATTGGCATGCCTTACAGTTGCAACTAATAAATATGGAACGAACTCAATTGAAGTTCAAGCAATCCAAAATGCTTTTGATGCGGCAAAAATTACAGGAAAAGTGAAAGAAAACGAAAAAACAGTAGAAAACCAAGCTCCAGAGTTAACTGTACCGATTACCATTACACTACGTGTAGGAGATACGTTTGATCCAATGAGAAATGTAAAAGCTGTTGATAAGGAAGATGGTGATTTAACAAATAAAGTAAAGCATAAAGGCGATGTAGATACTTCAAAATCAGGTACATACATTATGGAATACATAGTTGTTGATTCTCAAGGGCGGAATGCAACGGCAACACAGACTGTAATTATAGAGAAAAATGGAGAAACATCAGATTTAGAACCTAAATTAACAGTGCCTGTTAGAGCGACAATTTATGTAGGAGATTCATTTGTTCCAATGGCAGAAGTATTAGCTATCGATAAAGAAGATGGTGATCTCACTTCTAAAATCAAAGTTGATGGTGAAGTAGATACATCTAAAGCCGGTACTTACATATTAACGTACACGGTTACAGATTCTAAAGGTCATGAAGTAACGGCAAAGCAAACTGTAACGGTCAAAGTTAGAGAAGAAGTTAAAAATGATAAACCAATACTAAAAGTACCTGCTACAACTTCAATTACTGAGGGGGATCAATTTGATCCGTTGGTAGGAGTATCAGCTACTGACAAAGAAGACGGTGACCTTACTTCTAAAGTAGCGTATGAAGGAACTATAGATACAACTAAAGCTGGTACTTATGAAATAATATATAGTGTAAGAGATTCCGTGGGTAATGAGGTAAATACAATACAAAAAGTATTAGTGAAAGATAAAGAAACTAGCAAACCTAATGGTCTTGCTAATAAGACAAATAACAATAATATCTCAAATAACAGTAATACCGATAAAAAAGAATATACATATAAGGAGCTGCCAAAGACGGGTGTAAGTACAACTAACAGTGCAGCAATCGGCATATTGATGATTATTGCAGGTACAGTACTCACTTTGATTCGCAAATTTAGAAAGATACAAAAATAATAGTAGGGATTATTCGTTTGAAGAAAAGAGTTGAGTATTCATAAGAAATAAAGTAGAAAGTAAATAAAACGAAATATGGATTTTTTACTTATTAAGATTTTAATAGTTAAGCGGTACATTTGGCTTTTATAAAAATTTGCAGTTGGATACTATTCTGTCTACAGAACTATATTACATATAAAACACGTTACTATTCTCATTAAAATAAAAGAATAGTAACGTGTTTTTTGATTTGAAAATAGCATAAATCCTATAGCTCATGAATATAGGAGTACTTCTAATTTGCCATTGATAAGTTACTGAAAACACTTTGTTTTAATGGAAGTGTCACTCTAAATGACAACATGAGATTTTCGATATTTACCAGGTGTTTCATTGGTGAATTTTTTGAAAATTTTAGTGAAATAACTTTGATCGCTAAAATTAAGCGAAGCGCATATGTCTGATAAGGGATAGGTGGTGAAAGTTAATAATTTCTTTGCTTCTTCGATTCGTTCACGTTGAATGTACTCAATTAATGAAATACCGACTTCTTTTTTAAATAATATAGATAAATAATCTGAATTCACATTTGCAAATTTAGCAAGTTTTTTAACGGATATTGGATTGTAAATGTTTTTAAAAATGTAGTTTTTGCAAATAGCAATAGTCTGTGAATGTTGCTGTGTTTTTTGTGCCTTTACACGGTCTGCAAAGGTACAAAAAGCATTTTTTAATAAATCCCAAACAGATTCTTTGTCTTTTAAATCTTCTGTTCTTTGAATATGTAAATCATAAATTTTGTAAGCAATCCCAGATGGAAGTCCCCCTTTTATCGCATATCTAGTAGCGAGCGTGATGGATGAAATACAAATGTTTTTATGACGTCTTAATTGATGGAATGAAGATAAAGATGAAAGAGTCTCTTGTTGGAATTCGTAATAATATTTGAGTACGGTTTCTTTATCCCCGTTTTCTATAGAACCAAGCAGTTGCTGCTCTATATATAAATTATGATAAACGGATTCGTCTTTTTGCATTGAAATATATACATCTTCGTTTAAGATTCTGCTATGACTTATATGAAGTGAGTCACTGTTATTTGAAAAGGTGCTTACATCTGAAATTTTTTTATAGAAAATGTTATAGAACAATATTGCCATATTTACAAAGAAATTTTGATCTTTGACTGACAATGAAAAATAATGGTTTCTTGTTCTTTTATAATTTGGAATGAAATTAAGGTTACTATCCGTTTTACTTGTAGAAAAATTTACATGTGCCAAGGGCCCAATAATAACAGTACCGTTCACCATATAATCGCTCTTTATGTGAATTAAAATAAAGTGCCCTAGATGTTCGTGAGTTCTGAAGATGGGGGAATTATATGTATCATTTCTCTGAAAAAGCACATGTAACTGTTCTATTTTTGATGTATACAACGAGTGTGAATCATTTTTTGATGTGAATTCTAAAAGAATATTTTTGTTACAATCTAAAAAACAAACTGGAATTTCAAAAGATTGGAAAAACATATTGCAAATGTACTCTATCTCAACTAGACTGAGCTTTTTAGTCATATTCTTCCTCCTTACAGTTATGCGTAATAGTTAAATAAACATATATTCCTTTTTTCATAAGTAGAAACGGAAAATCTTTATTAATAAAAAATATAAATAAAAGTTATAAACTTCTAAGAATAATACCATAATTTAACATGAATAGCACATATTATTTGAATATACAGGTAATAGTTTTGGACAGTAGCGTAAAATATGAATCGTCACACTTATTTGTTGGTTATTACTTATATGTATTAAAAATGATTAAGGTTGGATTTTAAATAGGGATAGGAAGTGAGAAATTAATAGATTGACAGTAAGTGACTAGTCGAAATTAGCAGTGAAAGCTATTATGTAACAAATGTAATGATTTTTGAAGTAGAGATATAAGTGTAATTTAGGGGAGAAAATTATATATATCATGTGGAGAGACAACGTAATAATAGAAGATAAGAAAAGTGAATAAGTGATTGTAAAACAATGGATTGTTGGACGACTATGTTTTATGTTATTCGTTTAAATCTGATACTTGGCACACTATTGCTTTTAAGAAGGTAATAGTAATAAAGAGATTTTTAAAATGATAGAAGTAGTAAAGGGGATAAGAGAAATGAAAAAAATATTTAGTGTGCTTTTAGTGTTATTCTTAACATTTTCTACATGGTCTAGTGTATTAGTAAAGGCAGATTCACCATCTAAAGGTACTTTAACGATTCATAAGTATGAACAAGAAAAAGATGGAGCGCAGGGACTAGAAGGTGACGGTTCTGCAAATCAAGAGGTGCCAAAAGATGCGAAACCATTAAAAGGTGTAACGTTTGAAGTGAAAAAGGTTGCGTCTTTTGAAAAAATTTCAAACGATGGGAAAATCGTGAAAGGAGATGTGAAACCTGTAATGGGAGCAACTCCAACGCAAGTAGTAACAGATGATAACGGACAAGCTGTATTAAAAGATCTTCCGCTAGGACGTTATGAGGTGAAAGAAGTGACAGGACCTCCACATGTTAATCTAAATCCCAATACGTATACAGTGGATATCCCATTAACGAATAAAGAGGGTAAGGTGCTAAACTATGATGTTCACATGTATCCTAAAAATGAGGTTAAACGTGGTGCAGTGGATTTAATAAAAACTGGTGTAAATGAAAAAGCATTAGCAGGTGCAGTATTCTCTTTATTTAAAAAAGACGGTACAGAAGTGAAAAAAGAGTTAGTAACAGATGCTAATGGTCATATTCGAGTGCAAGGATTGGTGTATGGAGAATACTATTTCCAAGAAACAAAAGCTCCGAAAGGCTATGTAATAGATCCAACTAAACGTGAGTTTTTTGTTAAGAACTCCGGAACAATTAATGAAGATGGAACTATTACTTCTGGTACAGTAGTTAAATTAGAAGTGAAAAACTATGAAGAACCAATAATTGATAAAAAGATTAACGGAAAATTGGAAGCGTTACCAATCAATCCGTTAACTAATTATAATTATGATATTAAAATATTAATTCCAGAAGACATTAAGGAATACAAAAAATATGTGGTAACAGATACTTTGGATAATCGTTTAGTAATTCAAGGAAAGCCAATCGTGAAAATTGATGGAGCAGAAGTAAATGCAAGCATTGTAGAGGTAGCTATAGAAGGTCAAAAAGTAACAGCTACAGTAAAAGATTTCACAAAATTAGATGGTAAAAAAGAATTTCATTTGCAAATTAAATCTCAAGTAAAAGAAGGAGTACCATCTGGTTCGGAAATTTTAAATACAGCAAAAATTGATTTTACAAATAAAAATGACGTAATTGGAGAAAAGGAATCTAAACCTGTAGTTGTTGTTCCGACAACTGGAATAATTGAGTTAACAAAAATTGATGGTGCTAATAAGAATAAATTAAAAGGTGCAGAGTTTGTACTTAAAGATAAAAATGGAAAAATAGTTGTTGTAGCAGGAAAAGAAGTAACAGGTGTATCAGATGAAAATGGTGTTATTAAATGGTCTAACATTCCATATGGAGACTATCAAATTTTTGAAACGAAAGCACCAACATATACAAAAGAAGATGGTACAAAAGCTTCTTATCAATTATTAAAAGATCCCATTGATGTAAAGATTAGCGAAAATAATCAAACGGTTAAATTAACGATTGAAAATAATAAAAGTGGATGGGTTCTTCCGGTAACGGGTGGCATAGGAACGACTCTTTTTACTGTAATAGGCCTTACGTTAATGGTTACAGCGGCATTTGTTTTCTTTAGAAAAAAGTTTGCTAATAATTAAGATTTTAGGAACATGTAACTATGGGAAAAGGGGAGAAGCAAAATGCTTCCCTCTTTTCGATATTTAAGCATATACAGAGGTGGAAATATGAAACGAAATCTTGTTTTGGGAGGTATTTTTTTATTTGGATTAGGTGTTTTTTTATATCCTACTATTAGTAATTGGTTGGCGACTCGTGCACATTATTCTGAGATTAGCTCTTACGATAAGAATATCAAAGCGCTACAAAAGAAAGAAGTCGAACGTAGGGAAAAAGAAGCAGCCGAATATAATAAACAAGTTCACACTTCCACGAAAACATTTACTGATCCATTTTCTGAAAAAAAAAGTAATCATCAAGCATATGCTGATGCGTTAAATTTAGGAGATGTAATGGGGTATATTGAAATATCGAAAATCAATATAAAACTGCCAATCTATCAAGGGACATCTGAGGAAGTATTGAGCCGCGGGATAGGTCATTTAGATTTTTCTTCGCTCCCGATAGGTGGAGAAAATACGCACACTATTTTAACAGGGCATCGTGGTTTACCATCAGCAAAATTATTTACAGATTTAGATAAGTTGAGTGAAGGAGATCTTTTTTATATTCATTCTTTAGACAAAGTTCTTGCTTATAAAGTAGATCAAATTAAAGTAGTGTTACCACACGAAACGGACGATCTACAAATTGTAGAAAATAAAGATTATACAACTTTAATTACGTGTACGCCTTATGGAGTAAACACCAATAGGTTGCTAGTTCGAGGTGTGCGTGTGGAGTTAAACGAGAAAGAAAAACAAAAAGTGAGTACAGAGATATTTATGTTTAATAAGTGGACTGTAATAGTTCCAATCCTATTGTTATGTGTGTTTCTAGTCGTAATTTATAAGAAAAGGTTAACTCGATAGAATGTATTTATCCTGCATTAATGGGAAGTGGGACCGGAAATTCAGAGATAAGTAAAGAAAGTATAGAAAGGATGAAGTAAATCCTCATTGGTGAATATGTCATTTTATGCGACTATAGAAAAAATACGGTAAAGGTGGGAACAAAGGAATTGAGGCTACGATTAAAGCTGGTAAGTATTCATTTTATTGTTTTGTTAATGTTAAGTGTAAGTTTTGTCATATATGTACCAAAAGAAGTATATGGATCCACGACAAACTTAGAAGGTCTAGGTGATATATCGCGCTATAATGCAGTTGTCTTTGGTAACCATAAAGCAATAGGTGGCGACATTGAAGGAGCAATTGCAGTTCAAGGTGATATGGATGCATCGGGGTATACAATTGTAGGTGCTGCAGCGGGAACATCTAATATAGTAGGTGAAAAATGGGTTGATGAGGGATATCCGTCCTTGTTATTGTCTGGAAAATTTAAGAAATCAAGAGAAGAATCTTTTATCATTCAAAACGGAATAGTCGTAATGACAAAAGAGAGTGATCCAGATCGCATCATACAATCTTCTTATGATCATATCGTTTATAAAGAAAAACTAGAAATTGACGCGAAATTTAATGAATTTCGCAATATAGTGAACCAAGTCAGTAAAAATGCTGGTCAATATAAAACGAATACCCCAATTCCAAATATGAGTTATGGAATCGGAAAAGATATAAACAATTCTAATATTTATGTTTCATCAGAATTGACAGGGAAAAACAATTTAGATATAAGAGATGTATTTTTACCGAGTGCTAAGGACAAAGATTTTATTGTTATGTATTCGGATGCAACAGAGGTTACATTTAAAAATGGGTCTATTCTATATGACACGAACAATATTGGAAGGGCTACAGATATAGTTCCTACATCACAACCATATTCTCCTAATTCCCCGTTTACTGAGCTATATGGGAAAGTGATTTGGGTTTTTCCAAATGCGAAAAAAATTATAACAGAGGGATATGGTGTCGTTGGTAGTGTGTTTGCCCCCAATGCTGTATTAGAAACAAAAGGCGGTTCGATTAATGGACAAGCATTTGTCGGTGCGGTACAACAAACTGGTGGATTTGAATTTCACAATTTCAAATTTAACTGGCAACATTGGAACAAGCCTAGTACAGGAAAAATAAAAATAAAAAAGGTTGATAGTAATAATGATAATAAAAAATTGATCGGAGCAAAGTTTCATATAGAAGATTCAAATAAAAAAGTAGTTGGAGAACTAATAACAAATGAAGAAGGAGAAGCGATATCAAAAGACTTACCAAAAGGAAACTATACCCTTGTAGAAATAGAAGCGCCAAAAGACTATGAATTATTAAAAGATAAAATAGCTGTAAAAGTAGAAAAAGATGCAGTAGTAGAAATTAAAATAGGAAATAAGAAATTGCCAGATCCAATGGGAAAAATGAAGTTAGTGAAAGTAGACATAAGTGATAAAAATAAAAAGCTAGCAGGGGCAAAGTTTCATATAGAAGATTCAAAAGGAAAAATAGTTGGAGAACTAGTAACAAATGAAGAAGGAGAAGTAATATCAAAAGACTTACCAAAAGGAAACTATACCTTAGTGGAAGTAGAAGCACCTAAAGGTTACGAATTATTAAAAGAAAAAATAACTGTAAAAATAGAAAAAGATGCAGTAGTAGAAATTAAAATAGGAAATAAGAAATTGCCAGATCCAATGGGGAAAATAAAGCTTGTGAAAGTAGACATAAGTGATAAAAATAAAAAGCTAGCAGGGGCAAAGTTTCATATAGAAGATTCAAAAGGAAAAATAGTTGGAGAACTAGTAACAAATGAAGAAGGAGAAGTAGTATCAAAAGACTTACCAAAAGGAAACTATACCTTAGTGGAAGTAGAAGCACCTAAAGGTTACGAATTATTAAAAGAAAAAATAACTGTAAAAGTAGAAAAAGATGCAGTAATAGAAATTAAAATAGGAAATAAGAAATTACCAGATCCGACTGGACAATTTGAAATTGAGAAAGTTGATGATAAGGATATCAATTTAAAACTACAAGGCGCTATATTTCAAGTCTTAGATAAAGAGGGTAAAGAAGTGGCTAGATTAACAACGGATGAAAAAGGAAAGGTGATTTCCAGTCAATTAGTACTTGGAAAATATACGATAAAAGAAATAAAAGCGCCAAACGGATATATGTTACTTAGGGATCCAATAGAAATAGAAATTACAGAAGCAGTAAAGACACAAAAAATAACAGTGAAAAATGCGAAGAATAATTGGGTAATTCCTAATACTGGTGGGAGCGGAACAACAATTTTTTACGTAATTGGTATTATGCTAATGTTTGCTGTGCTATATTTCTGTAAGAAAAATCGTATATTATGAACTAATTTTATAGAGTTAGACAGATCGTTGCGTTAGAGAGTTTTTAAGACATGAGTTCGGTATTGTACTGGACTCATGGTACTAAATTTGTTAAAGGAGGAAGGATAATAGTAAACATAGAATATATTAATGAATTAAAATATTTAAGAGGTGAACATGGTGGCAATAAAACAAGACGAAATTAAAGTAGTTGTCGGAGCTGGAGTGTTTAATAATAATCCAGGTTGGATTCAAACGCAAGAAGATGAACTTAACTTACTAGATAAAGCTACGTGGGAAGAAAGATTTGAATACAACTCTATTTCAGCTATTTTAGCTGAGCATGTATGGGAACACCTTACTTTTGAAGAAGGTGTAAGAGCAGCTGAAATTTGTTATGAATTTTTAAAATCATCTGGTCATATTCGGTGCGGAGTCCCTGATGCATTCTTTCAGGATGAGGCATATCAAAATATAGTTCAAATAGGGGGACCCGGTCCGAAAGATCATCCAGCAGCAAGTCATAAAATCGTTCATAATTATATAACATTAACGAAAATGTTTGAAACTGCTGGATTCGAGGTAGTTTTACTTGAATATTGTGATGAACATGGTCGGTTTTATTACAACGAATGGGATGCAAACGACGGTGTTATTTTCCGTTCGAAAAGGTATGATTCTAGAAATAAAGGCGATAAACTTGGTTTTCCATCGCTAATTGTCGATGCGATTAAGCGTTAATCATACAATAAAACAGGAGTTAATCCTATGATTTCATAAGTCGCAAATGCGGCTTTTTTATTTGTACGTAAATCTATATTTGATTTTCAATATTATATAACTCGATTTAGAAAATATTTAAGTTTTTCTCAGCACCATTCACTTTAAATTAACACTTCGTTGTCATAAATATTTATTTTATATTTATATTCGTGTAAAATGAAGTGAGAACATACATTCTATATAAGGAGGCAATCAAAATGATAGCTGAAATTGGGAAACTAACTGATGGATATATTGTAAAATTTGAACGCGAATTTCCATATACGGTAGAGGAAGTTTGGTCTGTATTAACAGAAAACAGTAAGCTGAAAAAATGGATGTCCAATTTACAGATTGAAAGCCTTAAAACTGGTGGAATAATAAAGTTCGACATGATGGACGGTTCATTCATAAACATTGATATTTTAGAATGTCAACTAAACTCAGTACTTGAATTTACTTGGGATAAAGACCGTGTTCGATTTGAAATACATAAAGAGGAGAATGGTACTTTGTTACTTCTTAAAGAGTACATTCATGAATTAACAGATCATACACCGAGAGATGTAGCTGGTTGGCATATTTGTTTAAATCTTTTTTCTTTCGTTTTAAAAGGAGAAGAGAAAGAATTTTCTAAAGATGAATGGCAACAGTGGTTTGAAATATACAAGGATAAGATTCATGAAGTGAGAGGATAATTGCATAATAGGTAATATTCATTATGTAATTATTATATTTTAAAAATGCTTTTGTGAATAAATAAGAATAGAGGTTAATATGAAAGTAAATCAATTAATTGCTAATAACATAAATAAATTAGATGCAACTATACCGTTTAATAAATCGTTTGGAATTGCTGGTTTATCTGGATCGGGTAAAACAACTTTTTGCCAAACAATTGGTGAAGAATCAAAAAAACGATTAGTTTCTTTATTACCAAAGGCTGAATATCAATATTTATTTCCTAACATTATGGAAACAAATTTTAGTGCCATTAAGATGGAAGAAATGCCTTTAGTACTTTTTCTAGGAAAATCATCGATTTCGTCTAATCCGCGTTCAACGATTGGTACTCATACTGGTGTTTTTACAGAGGTTCGGGAAAAACTTGCTGAGGTATTTAATCTTTCTCCAGAGGTCTTTTCATTTAATAATCAATTAGGCTGGTGTACTGGTTGTAAAGGCCGTGGTACTACAAAAAATGTTGAGTGTAAAAAATGTAAGGGAAAACGTTATAGTGAAGAAATTGAACAACATGAAATTAATTTGCTGGACAAGCCACATTCAATCTCAAATATTAATGATTTAAGTATTGAATCTATTCTTTCACTAGCAAAAGAGTTAAATATTAGTGAAGAAAAACAGCATATACTGCAAAATATTATTAATATGAACATTGGTTATTTAACATTAAATCGAATTATGGGTACGTTATCAGGTGGAGAGTTAACACGACTTTATTTGGCCGAATTCATGGCAGTAAGTGAAAATGCTGTAATTATTATTGATGAGATTTCAGTTGGACTTGATCATGAAACTTTATTACAAATTTTAGAAGAGATTAAACGATTAGGGTGTAAAAATCAAATTTGGCTTATTGATCATTCAGATACAGTACTAGATACATCTGATGAGCAATTGTTCTTTGGACCTGGTAGCGGAAAATATGGCGGGAAAATTGTGGAAGAATCACCAAGACCAAAGTCAATACTGTGGGATCGAAATAAAGAAATACCAACAGAATTTTATACATTCTATGATTTATATTGCCGTAATATCCAAATAGCTGAGTTTCAAATTCCTAAAAACAGGCTTGTAACAGTTACAGGAGAATCAGGATGTGGGAAATCTACACTTGTCAACGAATGTCTAGCTACAGATTTTTTGAAACGATATCCAAAAGATAAATTAGTTATGGTAGGACAAGACCGAAATCAATCAATTACAAGTCGATCAACTGTAGCAACTTTCCTAGATATTAAAAAGAAACTGACAAAGTATAGTGAAGACATTGATGATATTTTTGAGCGCTCGATTGAGGATATTATTGATGAACTTCCAAATGAAGATATCGCTTATAAACGTTTGAGCCTACTAATTAAATTAGGACTTGGCTATTTAACATTAGAGAGAAAAACACAAACATTATCGACAGGTGAGTTTCAATGTGTTCATTTAGTTTCGGAATTATTTGCAAACACTAGAAATCCACATACATTATTCATTTTTGATGAGCCTTCAAAAGGTTTATCACAAAATATTTTAAATCAATTTATCGATAGTATTAGAGGTATTCTGCAAGATGAATCAGTTTCTATCATTATGATTGAGCATAATCGTTACATGTTAGAAAGCTCTGATTATATAGTTGATTTTGGAAAAAGGCAGAATGAATCTGTAGAGCATTTGGATGTTGTTAATCATGAGGATTACTATCGTCAAAAAAGTAATGTGAATAGCACAAAGAAAATAAATATCTCTTCAATGCTTAAGCAGAAAAAAGGAGTTCACTATTTAGAAGAAAATCATATTAACTATTTTAAAAACGCCGAAAATGTTTATAAGGGCGGTATTTTAAAAAGTTTATCATCAATGGCTAGGTTAATTTATGGTGAATATGAATCTGATACAATCGCACCTGTTATTGCTATTGATCTTGAAAGACATTTATATAGTCAATATAGTTTCTTATATGAGATTGGTGGATTAATTAATCATATTGTAGCTGCTCATCCAATTAATAAAGATACGAGAAGTTTTGATTTCTATTCACAGGACAATCATTGTCCATCTTGTTCTGGACGTCTTCAAATTGAAGTTTTTGATAAAGATATTGCCATTCAAGATAAAAGTGTTCCATTTTGGGATGGGCTATTCGATCCAGAAATCATGAAGGTATTAAAATTTTATCAGCATGAAAAAATAGAATTTCTATTCGAAGAAATAAAAAATGAGCTTGGTCACGATTTGTCAAAGAGCTATAATGATATGTCAGAAGAAGAAAAGCATACGTTTTGGTACGGATATTTTGAAAAATCATTTTATGATAAAAAAGGAAAGACACGCAGAACATGGGTAGGGTTTAATACAATTATTGGTGGATATATTGTTATTTCAAAAGCACCTATTAAAGAAGAAATTAAGAGTTCAAAAAAAATGATGAAATGTCCAATTTGTGAGGGGACGGTTTTAAATCATCATAAGCCACTTAAATTTGGTAACGTAGATATTCGTGAAATAATCAATCAGCCTATTAATAAAGTATTGAAAACAGTTGGTGATTTACCGGCACTTGTTAAATTGAAGTCTATTGTTGGTGGCGATATGGTATTGACGGAAGATGTTTCTTTATTGCCAAGAAAAGCACAAGTTGCATTGAAAATGTTTGAATTAGAACAAGCAAGCTTTTCAAACTATGAAATGGTGTTACAAAATGTCTTACCATTCTGGAGCGAAATAAAAGGAAATATCGAATCCATTAGTGTTAATAATCAGGTAACTGTTTGTGATTTCCCTAATGTTTATGAAACGAGAGAAACCATTATAGATAAGTATTTCACAAATGGTAAATATAAAAAACTTACGTATGTATACGAAGCGTTTGGATACAAAAAATTAGTTACCCAAATTAATAAAATTAAAAAGAATAATCCATGTCCATTTTGTAAAGGTAAGAAAGTGATAACCGAAGATAATCTACATGATGGTGTCTTTAAACTAACAATTCCATGTGTAACTTGTAATGCAAGTGGTATTAATGACGAAGGGTTAAAAGAAGTTGTTGAGGGCGTGGATGTACAAACGTGGTTAACTGGAAAAGTAAGTGATGTTGTGAATGAAAGCTTATTAACAGAAGCTGTTGGGCAAATACCAATTTTTAATCGTATTCGTGAGTTAGATAAACGAGATATGATGGCGGTTTATGAATGTCTTGAGAGTAATCAGTAAATTTTATTAGTTTATGTGTTATCAAAATAACTAACTTCATTAACACAACTTATATAAAACTTAATTTCTTAAGAAGCCTTGTATTAAGGTAGTATCATTATTCCAAAGTAATAAAAAAGATCCAACTTCTTAATGTCAAAGTTAAGAAGTTGGATCTTCTTATTTTTATGTCCTGCATACAATATTTTTCATTAAGGAAAGAAGTATTAAGTTAAGGATAGTGAGATGAAAAACTAAAAAGAATAAATGATTGATATATTATGTAATTATTATATTATAAAAGCGATAATTTAGAGAGAAAACAGTTCATAAGTGATATATTTTGTTTATTAATCTTTTACTTTATCGTCTGATTATTTAAATTTAACAGAAATATATACTTGAATGAAGTATATATTTCTGTTAAATTTATCCTATGGATAGAACAAGTTTAATTAAAGGTCATTTAGAAATGTGTGTATTATCTATTTTGTCGAAAAAGAAAAGTTATGGATATGAAATTATGAAAGAACTTGAAATAAACAATTTAAAATTGAAAGGAGTAGGAAGTATTTATCCTATTTTAACTAAGTTGAAAAATCAAGAGTGGGTTACTACTTATCAAGAGGTAACAGACAGTGGTAAAGTGAGGATTTATTATGAAATTAATGAAAATGGGAAAATACGTCTTGAGAAGAAAATTAATGAGTGGTTAGAATTGCAATCCGATATTCAAATGTTATTAAAAAGCGGTTTGAAAGGAGACCTTCTGAAATGAGGAATAAATTGATAGGTAAAGAAAAGCAATTTTTAAGAGACGTACTTAAGGAATTAAAGCAATACGATATTAGTTTAGAAGAAAGGGAAAATATTAAGCGACAAATATTAGAACATATTCAAGAGTGTCGTGAACATGGTGAAGACAGTATAGATGATTTAGGTACCCCTCAATTATTTGTTAAAGATTTTATAGAAATAAATGAAATTGATTTACAAGTTAAAATGAAACAACTTCAAAATGAAAAAGGAAAATTCAACACATTTATCTTACGTGGCATATTCATCGCATTTATTACTTACCTCATCTCGCAAACTACATTTTCAATATTTTTAACTGAATCATTTAATTCAACTAATAGCAAAAATACATTTAATTATAATATTTTATATCGCATATCAGAGAATCAATGGTGGAACGTTTTATTAATAATGATTAGCTTTATGCTCTCTGTAGCAGTGTTTATTAGCTTAGTAAGTTATAAAAAAAGAAAGCTATCTAAAGTATAATGAAGAAAACTATCTATAAACTATTTCAAATCTATATTCTTTGTAATGTAATAGTATTATGTATCATTCATCCAAAATCATATGCTCAGCAAGATATTAAAGCTACTTTAGATAAGTATATTGAAAAATTTATAAAGGAACAGAATATTCCAGGGGCTGCTGTTGCAATTGTACATAATAAAGATGTATTCTTCACTAAAACGTGGGGGATTACTGGGGAATCTGAAAAAAAAATAACTAGTAAAACACCATTTGCAATCGGCTCAATAAGCAAATCTTTAACAGCTTTAGCTATAGTGAAATTAATAGAAGACAAAAAGATAAAATTAGAGGATTCAGTTCAACAACATCTTCCTTGGTTTAAACTAAAAGATTCTCAAATATCCTCATCTATAACAATCCAACACCTTTTAACTCATACAAGCGGAATAAACACATATGAAGGCTTATTAATATCAGATAAGCAATCCAAAAGTTCTACAGCATTAAAAGAAAATGTAATGAGACTTTCAAATATAAAATTAACTGCTCTACCAGGAGAAAAATATCAATATAGTAATGCGAATTATATTGTTTTAGGTGCACTTATTGAGGAAATTACAAATGATACATATTCCTCATATATGGAAAAACATGTTTTTCAGCTGTTAAATATGAATGGTGCGGCAGCAAGTAAAGAAACTGCATATGAAAAAGGCTATTTAACAGGTTATCAGTCATGGTTTGGCATACCAAGAAAAAGTGTAGTGTCCTATGATAATGCCGGGGCACCGTATGGTTATATTACCGCAAATTTGGAAGATATGATTCAATTTATTATGTTTTTGAATCGACAAGAAGATACTCAATTTTTAAAGAAAGAAAACATCGACCTTTATCTTACACCACTTTATAACATAAATTCAGAAAAAAGCTATGGTTTTGGATTAAGAACAACAAGTATAAATGAAAGCGAAACGATGATTTGGCATTCAGGATCAACGCCCGATGCTCGTACAGAAATATTTACTTTAAATAAAAGTGGCTGGGGTGGTGTGATTTTAACAAATAAAAATCATGTATTAGAAGAACCAGCACTTTCAGTATTAAAAAAGGGGATTATTAATATTTTGAATGAAGAAGAACCGGTTGATCCCCATAAAAGCATACCATTTACACAAATTGTTATGTCTACAGTTATACTTGCGCTTTTCATTTCATCAATTATGTTAATTAAAAAATATAAACATAAGAAAACTGTAAAAAAATTAACTTGGTTATTCGTAGGGACTCTATTCCTACTATTATCTATTATTTTCATCCCACTTCTTACTTATTGTACAAGCTCACCATGGCGTACGATAAAAATATTTGCGGCAGATGTAGGTTTACTTACAAGTATTATAGTAATTTTATTAGCTGTGAACGGATTATTATCAATCTTTATAGGTATAAGACAGAAGAGTGTATAAGGGTAAATAATTAAAGAAATATAATTCAAACGTTATAAACAGTTGACCCTCACACAATGTCATTGTTTAAGATAAAGTTGAGCTTCAAAGTAGATGTAACTTATAGGAGGAAATCATGTTTAAAATAGGGGATTTTTCGAAACTATCTTCCATTAGTATACGTATGTTGAGACACTACGATAAAGTGGAATTATTACAACCAGTAAAAGTCGATGAGCAGAGTGGATATCGATTTTATTCAGCTGACCAATTAAAAAAGGTAAATCAAATTCAAACATTAAAAGCTATGGGGTTTAATATTGCTACCATCAAAGAAATAATAGAATGCGATAATATAGATAGCATAAAAGAGCAATTTTTAAATCGTAGTGCTCAAATTAAAGAAGACATGAATAACCTCCAAAAACAATTACGTCTCCTCGAAGACTCAATGAAAACGATGAGAGAGGATGTTGTTGAGATGAATTATCATGTTTCAATAAAAGAAATTCCAGAAAGAACTGTAGCTAGTGTTAGAAAGATTATTCCATCGTATAATTGCGAAGGTGATTTATGGAGTGTATTAATGCAAGAAATTCAAATGAAAAATATTAGTATTGCCCAACCGAGTTATAGTATTGCGGTTTTCCATGATCGTGAATACAAAGAAAATGATGTAGATATAGAAATACAGCTAAGTATTCTAGGTAAGCACGAAAATACAAAAGACGTTACATTTAAAAATATGGAATCGACTAATGTAGCTTCTATAACAGTTAATGGAAGTTATGAACAGATGACAGCTGTAAATGAGGCTGCAGCAAAGTGGATTGAGACAGAAGGTTACAAATTAGCAGGCCCGATGTTTAATATTTATCATGTGAGCCCAGCGATGGAATCCGATCCTAATAAGTGGGTTACAGAAGTTTGTTATCCAGTTAAAGGATGATAAAGAAAAAAGGCATTAATTATATGCCTTTTTTCTTTATAAATATATCCATAAATATCAAGACAGGCCGTGACTGCCAAAAACCAAATATAGATTTACTTTTAAAAGCAGCGAAAGAACATAATCTATGGTTAAGAGACTATTTTCTTATTGGAGATACAGGGAGTACGGATATGATTGCAGCTGAAAGGGCGAATATGAAAAAAGATTTTGGTACGAAGAGGATGGGGAGAAAGCTCATTAACAAAGTATAGAAATTCGTGGATAGAAACGGTGCCTAATTATATAGCGGAAAATTTACTTGATACTGTGTGTTGGATTGAACATAATTTAATAACATAATAAAATTATAGTAAATTAGTTTGTAAGATGGTTAATTTAGGAGGGAAAATATTGATACATATAGATAAAAATGTACGAACATCTGGTGCATATGTAATGTATAAGAATTTATTTGTTTTTCAGGTTGGACCAACGAGTAAAGGTGATACATTAGGTGTAGTAAGACTTGGAGGACATAAAGAAGCGGATGAAACAGCAGTAGAAACTGCTAAAAGAGAAGTGAGAGAAGAAGCTACTATCAATATTACTATTTTGAGTTCACCAAGTACATATTATAAAGAGAACTGGAATGCGCAATCTAAGAAAATAAAGGTAGAAAATGAGATCAATCCAATATTAATTATTGATAGTCCAGATGAGAGTTTATCTATCATGTATGTTGCCTATTCAAAGATGCTACCTAAACCATCTTCTGAAACGAATGGACTACTGTTACTCTCTTTAAGCGATATTAGGCTAATTTGTAGTAAGGAAATAACACTAAAAGATTATATTAAGCAAGGTGGAATAGCTATATTGAAAGAAAAAATGGATATAGACTTAATCTTACAACCTTATCCGCAACTTATGTTTTTAGCAGAACTTTTAAAGGAGGATCCTGTATTATTTCAGCAGTTTCTAAATTAGTAACAAAATCCACCTTTATAAGGGGCTTTTGCTTTAAATATTTTAATGGTATGTGTATCCTCCATCAGGAAACAATACATTGCCTGTAGTAAAACTATTTTGCATTAAATATAGAACAGTATGTGCAATTTCATCATTATGCCCAGGCCTTTTTACAAGAGAAAGAGATTTATAAGCTTCATAAGCAGTTAGTCTATTTTCGTTTTGTTCGTGTTCCCTCCGTATTGTTCCAGGAGAAACAACATTAACTCTTATAGGAGCTAATTCAACAGCTAAAGCTTTCCCTAAACTTTCAATAGCACCATTACAAGCTCCGTAAGCAGGTGCACCCTTAAGTGGTCTTTGACTAAATGCACCGGACATTAACACGATCGATCCAGAGTTTGAAAGAAAAGGAATTGCATATTTTACGGCATAATATTGTGGCCAAAACTTTCCGCTAAAGCTGCTTTCAGCAATATCATTTGTAGCAGTTATTGGTCCAAGTGTGTAAGAAGCTCCTGGTGTGAACAAATGATCAAAATTCCCAACCTTTTTGAAGAAATCTTGTAATTGGTTTGTATCCTGATTATCGATTACATAAGTTTGAAGATGATTGTTATTTATTACTTCTCGAGCATTCTTTAGTTTTTCTTCAGATCGTCCTGCAATAATCACATGTGCTCCTTGTTCGATTGCTTGTTTTGCTGTTGCTAATCCAATACCAGAACTCCCGCCAATAATAATGATTTGTTTATCTTTTAATGAAGTAAAAGACATGATTAAGCCTCTCCCTTAATATAAAATTAAAATAAATCTGTGCTGCTTTTATTATTCTTTAAAATAAGAGTATTGAAAAGTACGCACTTTATTTGTACTTAGTCGCAAATTTCGTACTAATCGCTTGTCGTACGGATAAATAATATGAAAAATTATTCATTATCATTTATGATTTGAGGAGAGAGGTGAGAAAAATGGATTTACAAGAACCAAAGTTAAAAGGGGTAATAGCGACATTACAAATAATCGGTGGAAAATGGAAGCCACTCATTTTATTTATTTTGCTAACAGATGGAACGAAACGATTTGGTGAATTAAAGCGATTAATACCAGACATATCTCAGGGCACATTAGCGAAGCAACTTAGAGAATTAGAGTTAGATCGACTAATAGAACGCGAAATTTATCAAGAAATACCACCTAAAGTGGAGTATAGCTTAACTGAGCATGGAAAAACGGTAAGTGTAGTTTTGGATAGTATGTGTGGTTGGGGAAGGAAACATTTAGAATATATTAATAGGAGTTTACTGTAAATTTATTATGTAAATTAAAAAACAGAAAGTTGCTATTTCAATAATTTGTATTTTATAATATACATACTTAGATGATGTTATCGTAGATATAATCTTTTAATTGAGGTGGGATAGATGAAATTATGTATTGCTCAAAGGAAGTAGTTGTTTGAAACTGAAAGATTTGTACCGGATATAAAAAGAGATTTACGAAAATATAAACTATGAGTCTAATTCGGGAGGCTGCAGGATTAAATATTTCATGCATAGTAACAAAGGGGAAGTAATAAAATGAATGATTTAGAGTACAAAAGCTTTTATGATAAAGTAGGAAGATTAAATGGATGGGATTTTAGTAAAATAAAATGTGAAACTGTAGGAGATATATGGGACTTTTATGGAGAAGTGAAAGAAAGATGTAAACCATCAGACACTCTACTTGATGTTGGTACAGGCGGAGGAGAAAATGTACTTTGCATAGCATCTTCGGCTAAATTGCTAATTGGAATTGATAATTCTAACGGCATGATTGCAACGGCACATTCTAACTTGAAAAAATCAGGTGTACAAAATGTTGAGTTTCTTCAAATGGGTTCTGAAGCTTTAACATTTCCACATGCACATTTTGATATTGCTTCAAGTTGTCATGCCCCGTTTCTGGCATCTGAGTTAGCGAAAGTAATGAAAAAGGATGCCTTTTTCTTAACACAACAAGTAAGTGAGAATGATAAATTAAACCTGAAAGAAGCATTTGGTAGAGGACAATGCTTAGGTGAACGGGATGGTACTTTAAAAGAAAAGTATATGAATGAACTTATTAGTGCAGGATTTGATCTCGTGCAAGTACGTGAATATGATGTTACTGATTATTACAGTAGGTCTGAAGATCTCATTTTCTTATTAAAACATACCCCTATTATTCCTAGATTTGGAGAACAGGAAGAGGATTTTACTATTTTACAAAAGTTCATTGATACGTATAGTTCTGAAAAAGGGATTCGTACTAATTCAAAAAGATTTATGATTATTGCTGTTAAATTATAATGTATTTTAGTGTAAAAGCTGCTTTTCATTTAAAGAAAAGCAGCTTTTTGTGTGGAAAAGAATACAGGAAATACTTGAAAATAATAGAAATAAATAAAGTGTAAATTAAAAAATCAAAATATGGAGGATAAATGTTTTGAAACGTTACTATATTAGCAATGAAAAAATAAATGTACATATTACTGAATGGGGGAATAATGAGAAGCCCGTTATCTTTTGTTTACATGGATTAGGTAGTACGAGTTTAAGTTTTATAGAAATTGCTGAGGAATTAAAAGAAGAGTATAGATTTATCTCCGTTGATGCACCTGGACATGGTAAAACACCCCCATTTGAAAGAACAGAAGATTATGAGATGCACAATTTAGCAAATTGGTTAAATGAAATAATAAATGAATTGAGAATCGAATACTTCTATTTTCTATCACATTCATGGGGAAGTTTTGTAGCGTTATTTTATTTGTTAAATCATCCAGAAAAAGTACAAGGAAGTATTCTTATTAATGGTGGATATCAAACAAAAAGGCTTAAAGAAGAAACGTTGGAAGAAGAAATTGCTTATTATGAAAAGGACTTTGATGAATACGTTTTTAATAATTGGGACGAATTTTTCAAAAGTGAAAAAGCAGCTTATACTAGGTGGTCTTCATTGTTAGAAGTTGCTGTAAAGGATCTAGGGATCGAAATGGATAATAAAGTATGGTGGCATGCCAGGGGAAATACAGCTAGTAATATAATAAGAGGTATGCATAAAGATGAAACAATAGATATATATGAGAAGCTACTGGCTAATATTGTATTACTTCGAGCTACAGTCCCACAAGTTTGGGCGGATTATAGAGATAAGACAGCAAATGTTTTTAAAGAGAAAACGGACAGTATAGTAAAAGTAATTCCTGATACTACACACATGTTGCACTGGGATAAACCAGAAATTGTTATAGCGGAAATAAAAAATAATTGGAGCTAACATAATCATACTAAAGTTGTAGTTTCTATATGAAAAATCCATCCTTCCGTTTGATTTTATCTATTTATAAGTGTAATACAATACGAATAGATAATAAGAAATGAGGGGGAATGTAAAGTGATTACACATATATCAGATATAAAACTACAAACGGTTTCCATAGAAGGGGTAAAACAAGTTTATAAGGACATATTATCTTTTCCAATAAAAAAAGAAACAGCATCCTTCATTCAATTTGAAGTAACACCTTATACAACAATTAGTTTTCAAGAAGTGTATGAACCAATCGCACCTGCACATTTTGCTTTTGAAATCCCATATTCAAAATTCCATGAAACAGCGAGGTGGTTAAACGACTCTGGATTACTCATTGTGAAATGGCAAAATGGAAATGTAATTGGTGAAGAGAATGGTCTATTCAATTTATACTTTAAAGACGGAGATGGAAATCTACTCGAAATTATTGCGCATAGTTATGTTAAAGAAGATGTATTAGTACCATATTCACCTTTAAACATTTTATACGTAAGGGAAATCGGTCTTCCCGTTAAGAGTGTACCTGTTTTTACGGAATGGTTAAAATCAAATCTAAATATGAAAACGATGGAAGATGGGGATATTTTTAACTTTGTTATAGGTGGCACTGCATATATCGTCGCGACTTGGTGGCAGCGACCTTGGATTCCAATCGCGATGAAAGCTCTATCACCGAAAGTACACGTTTCTTTCGGAACACCAGACGTCGCATTTTTACAGCGAATCCATAATAACTTTAAGATAAATAATGTTCCCTTTGAATGTAAACATAATGAAGTATCATTTATTGAGCAGGGATATTCATTTTCTATTGTGTATACACCAGAGTTTCATTCCAATATTCCTAAAGAACTAAACTTGCCACTTTCTATTTAAGGATAGAAAGTGGTAAGTTTTTTATATCTTCGTGAAGAAGGTTTTCGTTATGATTAGAGTGAATGCAAAGAAAAGGATTAAGCGTTATTCAAATTTATTTTAAGGAGAGAAATGAAGTGAATCTAGGTAATCCAATTGCAAAAGGGAATACTGCAGAAATTTATTTAAAGATTACCTCCCAGATACAGAGTCTATGAATGAAGCAAAAAAAACAAAAATATGCCTATACATGCGGGCTGCCAGTTCCAAACGTATTTGAAGTGACAAAGATACAAAATAGACAGGCAATTATTATGGAACATGTAAAAGGGGACAACATTGGTGATCTTCTGCTTAATAATTTAAATGAGGCAGAGCGTTATATCGGCCTTTGTGTTAATGAGCAAAAAAAGATTCATGCTATACATGTGAATACAGATGAAATGGAGTTAATGAGGGAAAGGTTAGAGCGTCAAATTAAATCTGTGCATAAATTGGATGAACGCAAAAAGAAGGGGATATTACAAAAATTAGATTTTATTACATTTGATTTTAGGCTATGTCATGGAGATTTTCATCCATTTAATTTGATTTTGAGTAAGGAAGAGAAAGTGAAAGTTATAGATTGGGTAGATGCTAGTTCAGGTGATATTCGCGCAGATGTATTTCGAACATACTTGTTGTACTCACAATCTTCGGTAGAATTAGCTGAGATGTATTTACATATATATTGCAGTCGTACCGGCATATCAAGAGATGAAGTTTTTCAATGGGCTCCTATTATTATTGCAGCTAGATTTTCTGAAAAAGTATCACCGCAAAATGAAGTGTATTTGAGAAGATTATTGAATCAGTATTTATAAGTCATAAAAAAGGTTGTCAGCTAATTAATAAATGCTGTTGTTTAACCAAAGTTTCCTTGCAGTTAAACAACAGCATTCTTAAATATTGATATAGGTATTCTTATTTTCGATCTTCATCCTATAAAGGTTCATAATCCGTACTTGTTCCTCCGTTAATTCTTCTTTATCCCAATACATATGCATTAAGCTATATTCAAAAATCTCCTTTAATTTAATAAATAACGGAAACTTGTCTTTCATCTCTTTTGGTAGCTCATTTTCCTCTTGGTAGCCTTCAAATAGTGCTTTTGTAATAGAATACTCATAGTCTACGATATTCCCATTTCCAGCAAATGAATATTCTATCGCACTATAAATAGGAACGGCTAAATCGAATATGTAAAAATGTTTTTCGCAGTCTTGAAAATCTATCATTGTTAAGTTTGAATTATTTTCGACTAAAATGTTTTCTAACCATAAATCTCCGTGTATTAAGCCGTAATTTGAAGGGGATTTTGGTAGCTCTTTTATGGAAGTTAAAACGTCAGATGCAATTTCTCTTATTGTATTTTCTTCTTTAGGGATATATTTAAGAAAATTATATTCTTCATTTTCATACCAATCGTTTATATGTTTTACTGGTTTAATCTTTTCAAAGCTTTTAGATATACGATGTAATTTTCCAATTTGTTTACCAAGTTTTTTAAATATATTAGAATTCCATTCAGACCTTGGTAAATGTATACCAGGAGCAGCTTTATATAATACAGCAAAAATCTCCTTGTCTAATGTGAATTTTTCTACAAAATTCCCTTGTAATGAAGGGATCATTGGTGGAACACCTAAACCATTTTGATATAAAAAATTCGTATATATAACTTCTTCTATCTGTTCTTCATATGTTTTGTAGTTTGTAATTCTACTGAAGTATGTACCTTGTTCTGTAAGGCATTCATACATCTCATTTGTTATTGGCTTAATGTTAATAAAATTCAACGGATACTGTTCATTTATGAATTGAAGTATTTCTTTTTCTAGCTTGTTCATTGAAACGTCCTTTCCAAACCTTAATTTTTGAAATCCTTTAAAATGAAATATGATGTAAATTGACCTTTAATAATTAGTAAGGTGTTGCCAACATACTCATTAACGCTAAATTGAAAAATGAATAGAAGGTATGACAAAATAAGATAGATGAAAAAATATAAAATTAATACTTATATATAGATTATAAAGACTTTAGAGAAAGGCTCATGTTATAAAACACAAGAAATATCAAAAGAAAGAAACGCACTTCTCCTATACTTTTAAATAAGGAGTGAAGGAAATGAATGAACATATACAGCAGATGATTAATTGGATTGAGAGCAATTTAAAAAAGAGATTTTCATTAGATGAATTATCTCGTTACATGGGGTATTCTCCTTATTATTGCTCTTTTAAATTTCATCAAGTAACGGGTTTCAGTATTAGACGTTATATTCTTCTTAGAAGGTTGTATTTATCTACAGAAGATTTAAAGAATGGTAGGAAGATAATTGAGGTAGCGTTGGATTACGATTACTCTTCCCAAGAGGCTTATAGTAGAGCTTTCAAAAATGTTTTTGGAATGAATCCAAGAGAATACCAACTTAACAAAATGCCTATTCAATCATTTGTTAAACTAAATTTAAATAAAGAAGGGGTGTTTAAAATGAATATTTCTAGAAAAATAGAGGTTGAACAGTTACGAGATAGGAAGAGTGAGCTATTTGATAAAGAGGTACTTAACATATTAAATGGTCAAGTTATGTATGAAGAATTTAAAAACGAAAAGCTAATGGGTGATTCTGATTATGCACCATTTAATGAGGCAATGTGTGTGAACTCGGCTACTACTCAAGTTTTTAATGAAGAGTTTATTAAAACAAGAGCGAAAGGACATAACAGTTCAGTAGAAAGTTATATAAAAAAGGTCATAGATCCGTTAGAAAACCTTTTTACGAAAAAGTATAAATGTATTGTTCTATGGTTTGGTGAAGATATGTTTTGCCAAATGAACCTACTTACCATACTTTCTCACCTTGAACAGTCTGCTTATGAAGGGAAGGTATACTTAAATAGCTTTAGAGAGGATGAATTTAAAGTAAATCAAATTGAACTTGAATTGGGGAATTATTCTTCTATATACAATGAAGTATTAGTAAACCATAAAAAGACCTCTCATAAGGTACCACCTGTAATGTATCAGGCTATAGACTTATTTTTAGAAATGTTAACAGAAGATAATGCAGTAATGAAATTCATCTCTAAAAATAAAGATTTATCAACTCGTGAATTATTAATAAAGTTGTTTTATCTTTTTCCAACAATCGGATATGGAGATACTCAGTACATAGAGCTGATTAATAAAATAAAGAAGAAAGCTACACCAAAAATATAGGTGCAGCTTTCTTCTTATAATTGCTCAAGTAATTCTAATTCTTTTTCTACAAATAGCATTAGTTCTTTAATTGTTTCACCAGAAAAATCAAAACGAATACCGGCTGCATCATACACTTCTTTTATAGATTGCGAGCTTCCTAGTGATAATGCCTTTTTATAATTTTCTAGCGCTTGCTTAGGATCCTCTTTATATTGTTTATACATTTGTAATGCACCAAGTTGGGCGATCGCATATTCAATATAATAAAATGGTACTTCAAAAATATGGAGTACAGGTAACCAACTCGTTGCTATCCAGTTTTCGTAGCCATCAATATGTATGACGCTAGACTGATAATGTTTTTGAAGTTGTAAGTATTTTTCATTTCTTTCTTCAGAAGTATGACTTGGATTTTCATACAGCCAGTGTTGAAATTGATCGACAATAAGCATAACAGGTAAATATGAAATAACATCTTTAAAGAAGTTAATTTTTGCTTGTTTTAAATCTTTTTTGTCTGTATAGAAGGTATCCCAATAATTAAGCGAGAATAACTCCATTGTCATACTGGCTAGTTCAGCTGTTTCAGCTGGAATTTCTATATACTGTCGTAATTTTAATGGTTTTATGAGTTCGTTATGAATACTATGACCCATTTCATGTATAAAAGTGACAATATCATCTTGTGTATAATTTAAGTTCATAAAAATATAAGATAATTGTGAAGCTGGTAAGTACTCACAAAAGCCACCAGCTGCTTTTCCTTTGCGGCTTGTTAAATCGAGACAATTGTGTTTATACATTTGGTTTAAAAGTGCTGAAAATTCAACATCTAGTTTATTAAAGATATGAGTGCTCTTTTCAATTAAATCATTTTCATTCGCAATAGGTTTAAGTACTTTTTGATCTGGAGTTACAGCTGATACATCCCATGGGCGAAGCGTATCCACTTGCAGTTTTTCTTGTTTCTCTAACAATATTTTATCTTTAAGAGGCACAACATACTTACGTATGGATTCAGCTAGTTCATAGCAATCTTTCGCTGAATAGTCAAAACGCTCGTATTTTTTGAACATATAATCGCGATAATTCTCTAGTTGAATATTTTTTGCTTTTTGATGGCGAATTTCAATTAATTGATTTAATATGTTTTGGAGTTCTTTTTCAACAGATAAAAATTGTTCAGAAATAATGGTTTTTGCCTTTTTACGGGTGTCACGATTCGAATCTTGTAAATAGGATTGTAATTCTGTTATCGTTTTTTCTTCTCCGTCCCAAATTCCACTTAATCCTCCAGTGATTTCAAAGTACTCTGTGATTAATTTGTCTTCCTTTATTTCTAATTCGATATTTTCCTCACAAAATAACTTTTGAGCATTTTTTATTTTTGTATCTAATAAACCATACACGTTAGAATCTAATTCCATTCGAAAAGGTGACTCTAAATATTTATTATCCAATAAATTTTGGTACCGCTTTAAAAGTGGCTTTACAAATTGTTGATCATGTTCAAAAGTATCCTTTATTTCTTCATCATCCGTATTACATTGAAAGGCGATGTAATGTGATCTTAATTGTTCTTCGATGTCCCAAATAACTTTTGACTGCTCTTTTAACCAATTTTCAAGGTCTAACTTTGAAGAAATCATTTTATTTAATAAAGTCGAAAGAGTTTTTTCCAATTGTAGTACATTACTAATATCAATCGTATTTACACGTTGCATTATATATCCCTCACTTTTTATTTATTCATGGAGATATTCTATTTATTAATTGTAATTCCCTTGTTAAGTGGGGGAAATGTGAAAAAATGTTAAATTTAATAATTAAAGAAGGTATTTATATGTCAAAGTAAAAAGTTTATCGTAAATGAAAATATATGGAGGGGTGCTACATGAGAAAGGGAAAGAAGTTACTAGTATTTTTATTTCCACTTGCTTTATTATGTGCCTGTGAGAATGACATTGAAGATGCTAAAAGTGAAGATTCTATAGTGATGGATATTGCTACAGCAGCTGTAAAGGAGGAATCTTTTTTTAGTGCTGCTATAAGAGATGAAAAAGCAAGAATAGTAGATTTAGAGATTGCTGATAGCGAAAATGCTAACGAAATAAAAAAAGAAATTAATAAAAGATTGCAAATTCAAGGCGTTATGTCCTATAAAGTAAATATATCTCAAAGAAACAAGGAGATTGTAAATGCAGAACATAGATGGGAGTTAGTTTTTGGACAGATATTTGATGACGTATTCAGAAAAAATGGAAATGAAGGGTTTGGTATTCAGCAAATAAATTATATAAAGAATCAACCTGTTACCATTGATATAAAAACTAAGATTAGCGATGATGAAGTAGGGGTGAGAGAACTTGGACAGAAAATAGAAAAAGAAGTTGAAGGTGTACTTAAAACAGAAGCAGTAAAGAAATGGATTGAAAATGATTCATATGCTATTGGGATTTACGATATAGATGATCGGAAAATTAACTAATTGAGGAATGAATGCTATATGAATGAAAAATCGATATAATTAAATATGGAATTACTGAAGGAGGTGTAAGATGTATAAGTATTTAAATATTTTAAACGACATAGAAAATATGATTCAAAATGGAGAAATAAGAGAAGGAAAGAAATTACCGTCTATACGGTCACTCGTTACACAATATGAATGTAATAAGGCAACAGTTATACGTGCTCTTCATGAATTAGAAAAGCGTCACATTATATATTCTGTCCCTCAAAGTGGATACTACGTTGTTAAGAAATCAGGGAGTACGATAGAAAATAACGAGATAATTGATTTTGCTTCCTCAGCACCAGATCCAGATGTTTTTCCGTATTTAGATTTTCAACATTGTATTAATAAGGCTATTGATACGTATAAAAATGATTTGTTTGTATATGGAACGCCGAAAGGGTTACCATCTTTAATACCAGTTATTCAAAAACAACTAGCAAATTATCAAGTCTTTACAAAAGAAGAAAATATTTTTATAACGTCAGGTGTGCAGCAGGCGCTTGCTATATTAACTTCTATACCATTTCCGAATGGAAATGAAACTGTATTAATTGAACAGCCAACATATCATCTATATATTGATTATCTAGAAATAAATAAAGTTCCTGTAATCGGTATTAAACGTACGAATGAAGGTATCGATTTGAATGAATTGGAGCAATTATTTCAAACTGGAAAAATAAAATTTTTCTATACGATACCGAGATATCATCATCCGCTTGGAACGTCTTATTCTAAAGAGGAGAAAGAAAAAATCGCACTATTGGCTAAGAAATACAATGTATTTATAGTGGAAGATGATTATTTAGCAGATTTAGAAACTGATTCAAAAGCAGATCCGTTATATAGCTTGGATAATTGTAGTCATGTCATATATTTGAAAAGTTATTCGAAGATTATTTTTCCTGGTTTACGGGTTGGAGTTGCGGTCATTCCACCATCCATTGCAAATGCTTTCTATACATACAAAAAGATACTAGATATTGATAGTCCGATGATTTCTCAAGCGGCTTTAGAAATTTATATAAAGAGCGGTATGTTTGAACGTCATAAAAGTAAAATTAATTCTTCCTACTACAATAGATCGATAAAACTAGCAAAAACATTAGAAAAAATGCAAAATGAAAATCCATCATTATTTACATATAATAGACAAAACACATTTGGAATACACACTTGTTTAGAAATGCAGAAAAACACAGTTACAGACACACTTATACAAAAATTAGGTGACATGCAAATAAGTGTCGATACTATTGATAAGAATTATATGAGGAATTTTCCTAAAGAAAAACTGTTAAAGTTAAATGTTTCGAATGTAAAAGAAGATAAGATTGAAGAAGGTATTCGTAAAGTAATTGAGGAAATCAAGCAATTAAGACAGTTTAATTTTCAGTTTAGAAAAGAATAATTTGAATTAGGAGGTTCGTTGTGAGGCGCAAAATCATTCTCTTGTTTGTATGTAGCGCTATAGTGGCAGGTGCAATTGTTGTGATTACATATTATAAAAAAGAGGATCAATGCATAGCAGTTGCTAAGTATTCAAGAGGTATTATCGTAGATCAAAATAACGAACCTATATTTAATGTGAAAATATATGAAGATTCAATTGAAAGTAAGGAACACAGTATTTCAAATGCACAAGGTGAATTTGAAATACTAGATGGGGTTTGTGGTGAGATTGTTTTACAATTAGTTACTCCTGATGGAGAAATCTATACGAGAAAATATGATAGGAAGTATATACCAGAAGTAATAAAGCTGAATTATAAAAATAAAAGTGAATAAGATGAAACCATTACGGAGAAAAATAGCAGTTGTGGCCGGAGCAATTATATATGTAATTGGATAATTATATATTTTTTAAGAGCACTCTTAGCAAAGAGTGCTCTTTTTTATCAATGTAAATATTTACTTATCATCTTTTTAAAGTGATTTTTATCATAATTTACATATTGCATAGCTGTATTTCGTATTGGATCTCCAGCATAAAATCTTTCATACAATTCGTGTCTAGATCCTAAGGGGCTTCCGATGATATCCCAGGCTAACTTAAATAATTTTGTGCGTTGTTCGGCATCTATATTAGTTCCTTTAAAGTACTTTTTCAATAAATCAGCTATAGGACTCTGGAAGTCATTTGAGCTCGATGGAATTTGAATGAACCCACCTGCTCCAATTAATTGTAAAATTTCTATTGCACGGGGATAATATTTGGAACCAAGATTCCTTGCAGTTTCGATATATTTAAAATTCGGCAAATAAGTTTTCGTTTCATTTGTAGTACCTTCAACTTCAGCAGCAATTAAAAGTGCGCGAATTGTTTCGATTTGCATAATTAATTCCCCAAGCTTCTCTTGAACATGCAAATAAGTAGTAGCACCGATCGCTTCAGCAATTTCACAAGCAATTGCAGTTATAAATTCTAGTTTTACTACTAATCGTACAATTGCTTGATGATAAGCTAAACTACTAGAAGCTATATCTGACTTTAATTTCCATAATGCTTCAGGGTTGTTATATAGTAAGACTCGTTCCCATGGTACAAATACATTATCAAAGATTAATAGCGCATCCATTTCATCGTACTGTGAGCTAAGAGGGGAATCAACTGTACTTGAGTTTGCATTCGCAAATGGTTCTCTACAAACCATATGTAATCCAGGGGAATTGGCTGCCACAATGAGAAAGTGAGCTAAATCTTTTTGAGTATCAGTCAGTTTTGCTAATGGATAGATTAATAAATCATTTGAATAAGGAGAAGCAGTACCTACCATTTTTGCACCATTTAAATAAATTCCATCAGAAGTTTCCTTCGTAACTCTTAGTAACCCTAAATTTTTTGCATTCAATATTGATTCTGTAGAACGATTTATTTGTGGGTCACGTTGAACTACACTTAAGAACAAGTGATTATCTCTCGCTTTTTCATAATAAGATGTAATTTTATCTGGAAACTGTGCATCGAATTTTTTATAAAAATATCTTGATACGTACCAGCCAGTAAGTCTCGATCTTGCATAATCAGATAATCTACTCATTACACCGTCTGTAGCATAACTCCACGTTTCAAATGCAGTTCTTCTCATTAATAATTCATTATAGGAATTCGGAACTAAAAATGCAGTATGAACAAATCCTTTCGTTTTTGGGCTCACATATCCAATAGAATCTCTTCGTATGGGGTCATCAAACAATGTAAATAAATTAGAAATGGTACTTAATGTACCTGCAAAATGTTTGTCTGTAGTTACATCTACTTTTTGTCCATAGAGCCAAACGTTACGACCATCTTGTAAGCTCTTTATATAGTAATCCTTCAAATTTTGCATATTTCCTCCTTTTAAAGGCTACTCATATATTTGTACATCTTTTAATGGTGGGGAATATACGTGAAATGTTATTGCTGTTGAATCTGTAGCGTTATACATTTTATGCACAGTATCTTTTTTTACTGTGAAAATATTTCCCTCTGTAAACTCTTCAATCCGCTCGCTATTATTTTCGTACGTTATATTTTGTAGCGTACCATTGACTATTAGTATACATCCTACAGATATTCCGTGATCGTGCACAAAAGTCTTTGCTTTGCTGGGGAATTTTAATACTAAAATCTCTACAAATTCAGACTGATAGATAACGTTCCTTCCGTATTCAAGATTAACTGGTGAAGTAATAAAAGGAGATATTTTATGAAGTGAAATATTTAATGATTGAATAGCGTGTATTAAATTGACCGTATCGTAGTTACATAGGTTATTAAACGTTTTTTGTATGTTATGAATCAATTGCATGTAAAACTTCCTCCTAAGCATGTACAGTAAAAGAAAACCTAATCTAATATTATATAGTGAGTATTGAATTACATAATATTGTATTGAAACATTTCCAAAAAGTTACTTCTTTTACTTAGGAAGTTTATTCAATTTGAAAATTGTGGTAATTCGTTCCGTTAAAATGATATGCTTGAACTATATATTTTTTATCCCGTTAAATCCCGACTGGTGAGGGCTGATAATCAGTGAAGGATGAACAAAACCCCCACTGATTAAAGTTTCACTTTATTGGAAAGGTGATGAAATAAATGGCAGTTCTTTTAGTGGAAAATCTATATCAAATGTCTATTGTTTTACTGATTTTATGTTCATTTTGTTTTTATAGATATTTAAAGAAAATAAAAAGGGAAAGAAAGCTTACAGGTTTTGAAATTACGATGTATATCGTGACACAACTTGCGTATTTCATTTGGGCGGCAACAACTTTTCTTAAAATGTTATCAGAATAGTAATTTTAAAGTATTAGACGCTGAACAGAAATGTACAGGAGCATTAAAGGTATAAACGTGGGCAAGGGTAATTTATTATCTATTAGGTAAATAAATTTAGTCGAAATATAGATGGATAACAATATTACTTATAACATCTTTATAAAAAGAGAGGATATAAATGGAACAATATAAGTTAATTGTAAAAGGGCCTAAACAACTTGAGTGGGAAACAAATGAAATTAAGGACATACAGGACGATGAAATTATCGTTAAAACAATCGCAGGAGCGATAAGCATTGGGGCCGAGTTACCACAGTATAATGGATCCGATGTTACAGATACGAATCCTTTTTATCCAAGAAAAACTGGATATGAAAGTTATGGTGAAGTGATTCAAGTTGGTAATAAAGTAACACATGTAAACGTAGGCGATAAAGTAGTTTCTTTTTATGGACATGAAACGATAGGGATAGTTAAGGGTTATAAAGTAATTCGAGTGCCTAGTTCTATACAACCTAAAGTTGCTTTATTATCTATTCTTTCGTGTGATGCCGCTAAAGGAGTATTGAAACTAAACCCGCGACAGGATGAAAAAGTACTTATAACTGGAATGGGAGTTATTGGTTTACTCGCTTGTTATTTCTTAAAATACTATGTAGGCGTTGAGCACGTGGATGTTGTTGAGCCGAATAAAAATAGAAAAGATTTTGCAAAGAATTTTGGTGTGAAAAACATATATGATTCAGAAGAGAAAATAATAGAAACTTATAATTATGGTTTCGAATGTTCTGCTACAAATAGTGGGTTCCATACTTTGCAAAAAGCTCTTAAAACTAATGGTGAAATATGTATACTGTCTGATGGTAATATAGAAGAACTAACATTAATTGGTAACTTTTATCAGAAAGAATTGCAAATCATTGGATCAAGTGACGGATACGATTATCAAAAGCATGCAGATTGGTTTTTTAAAGAAATAGGAAAAACACCATTTATAGAAGAGATCTTTCAACATGAAATACATTATACTTCACTCATAGAATGCTTTGATGAATTGAGTTTAGGGATAATTAAACCATTAAAAGTATATGTTTCATATGAATAACGAAAAAAATAAGCAAATATTTGTCACATACCTTACAAATGTTTCGTCACATTTATGATTACTAAATGAGGAGGAACATATATGAAAATATTTGTAGCAGGTGCAACTGGTGTAATAGGACGTTCTTTATTGCCAATGTTAATAAAAAATGGGCATATAGTTTTTGCGATGATCCGCAATACTTCGCAAGTAGAAGTAATGAAAAAGGTTGGTGCTATACCAGTAATAGCTGATGTATTTAATAGAAAGGCTGTATTTTCTGTATTAGAAGAAACAAATCCCGATGTAGTTATTCATCAATTAACGTCATTATCTTCATGGGATTTTGAGAATAATGTAAAAATTAGAACAAAAGGCACTCGTAACCTTGTCGATGCCGCTAAAAATGTAGGGGTACAGAAAATAATCGCTCAAAGTATTTCATGGGCGTATGAACCAGGGGATACATTTGCGACTGAAAAAGACTCACTACATATTACTGCTTCTATGCCTCGGCAAGTCACTGTTAATGGCATATTGAAATTAGAAAAAGCTGTTACTGAGTTACCTGAATCGGTTATACTTCGTTACGGCACATTATACGGACCAGGAACATGGTATGCGGAAAACGGATTAATAGCAAATCAAGTTCGTAATAATGAAATTATCGCATCAGACGGGATAAGCTCGTTTATACATGTTGAAGATGCTGCAAGAGCTACTATGCTAGCTCTTAATTGGCCTTCAGGAATCGTAAATATTGTAGATAATTATCCAGCAACTAGTAAAGAATGGTTACCAATATATGCAGCAGCGATAGGTGCACCTCAGCCTAAAGTTCAAGATGGGAAAAATAGTTGGGAAAGAGGAGCTTCCAATAATAAGGCACGTAAAGAGTATGGATGGACACCTTTATTTCCATCATGGTCTGAAGGATTTAACAACTTAATAGGTAAGTAAAACACACCTTTGATGGGAATGATAGTAAAATACACCATTAAAGGATTGGGTAGTTATGAATATAATTTTGGAAAGTATTATATTAACTTTTACTGGAATAATTGTTTTGAAAATGACAGGTAGTACATCTGTGAGCCAAATGACAAGAGCTGAAATCATTATAGTTGTATCAATTGGCCGTATTATTGTAGAACCTGTATTAAGTAGAAAAGTAGTCCCATCTATATTCGCGGCTATCATATTTGCAAGCATATTACTTATCATTCATTTCTTTGAATTGAAATCAAGGAAGGTGGAACAATTTTTAAATGGAAGTAGCATTATAATTGTTGAAAACGGAGAGATTGTAAAAGAGAATTTGATGCAGGCAAAAATGTCGGAACAACAACTTTATATGCAATTAAGAGAAAAAGGGATTCATGACGTAAAGAGTTTACAGCAAGTTACAGCGGAACCGAATGGTCGTATTGGTTATCAATTAATAAAAGAAGCACAACCAATAACTTTAGAAATGTTAGAAAAAGTATTAGATCGGTACAATATAAAAAGATAATTTCTCGTGAGAAAAAGCCAATACTATAACGGAAGTATTGGCTTTTTTATTTTTCTACAAACGTAAGGATTAATAAAATAGGGTAGATTTTAAACCAATCATTATAATAGATATAGGCTTATAATTGTGCTATATTCAATGGACTTATAGTGAATGTGGTAAAAAACTAATTTGGCATAGGTAGACGCAGCGTTAAAATTTATAAGTTTTTAATGTGATACTAAAAATGGATTGAAAATAAGGAGATAGATACATAATGGAATTTTGGGAATCAAGTTTTATCGAAAAACAAACGATGTGGGGATTTGAACCTACAGAATCTGCAATTTTTACAAAAGATTTTTTCCTTGAAAAGAACGTTAAGAATATATTAGTTCCGGGTATTGGATATGGAAGAAATGCAAAGGTTTTTATCGATAATGGTATAAATGTAACAGGTATTGAAATTTCAAAAACAGCCATTGATTTAGCAAAGCAACATGGACTAGAAGATATTAGTATCTATCACGGTTCGGTAAATGAGATGCCTTTTGATAACAAATCATATGATGGTATATATAGTCATGCACTTCTACATTTGTTGAATAAGCAGGAGAGAGAGCAATTTATTAAAGATTGTTATAATCAGCTAAAACCAGGTGGATATATAGTTTTCACAACTGTTTCTCAAAAAGCTCCAATGTTTGGAAAGGGAAAACAGTTGGATAAAGACTATTTCGAAATAATGGAAGGAGTAAAAATGTTCTTCTATAATTCTGAATCTATAAAACGAGATTTTAATAAATATGGACTAGTACAAGTTTCCGAAATTGATGAACCAAATAAGCACATGGAAAATAAGCCTTCAATCAATTTCTTAATGATAAAATGCCAGAAGGAACTATAAATAAAAGTTTTTAAATATTTCTAAAGATGTTTATATATTGATCATGCACAAATAAAAAGGACAAGCATATAGTATAAATACCTCTTAACTTTAAGTAACCTTAACTTTCGTTAATAGGGTATCTCAAAATCCCCGAAAAGAGCACTTGCGGAAACAAGTGCTCTTTTATTTGGAATTTTACACCATAAATATTGCATAAAATGTTAAACTGAAAAGAACACTCGTTTTAATTAAGAGTGTAGCATATGAATGGAGTGTTATTGAATGCAAACAAGAAAAGCCTATCTATATGTATTTGACACGATGTCTGATTGGGAGTACGGACATTTAATTGCTGAACTTAATACAGGAAGATATTTCAAAAAAGATGTAGCGTCTTTTAAAGTAGTCACAGTTGGAATAAATAGAGAAACGATTATTTCAATGGGAGGCTTGAATATAAAGCCGGATATTTCCCTAGATGAATGTATCCTTGAAAGTAACGATTTATTAATTTTACCTGGAGGGAATACTTGGAGTGAAGAAATACATAAACCTATTTTGAAAACAGTTGGTGAAGCTTTAAAACTTGGTACAATTGTAGCGGCAATTTGCGGTGCAACTATAGGTCTTGCAAATTACGGTTACTTGGATTCTATAAATCACACAAGTAATAGTTTAGAGTATATGAAAATGGTTTGTCCTACTTATAAAGGAGAAAATTTTTATGAAGTGGGACCTGTAGCGTCTAATAGAAACCTTATTACTGCATCGGGTGTAGCGCCTCTAGAATTTGCAATGGAAGTACTGAAAAAATTAGATGTATTTGCGCCGGATACACTTCATTCATGGTATAAATTGAATGAGACTCATGAAGCAGAATATTTCTTCCAGTTAATGAATTCAATTAATAGCTGAGTAGTATTTCGAATGAAAAGTATATTTTAGATGATGCGAAAACTAATAACAAAATAATTTTATGAAAATAAAAGGTAAGGGTATTCCTATGAATATATGAGGAAATATCCTTACTTTTTATAGTATTATTTCTGAACGACAAATGTAATGGCATTTGTTTTTAATTGAATGTGTCTTTCATTTCGAACAATATCATAAGCTAATTCTTTTATTTCAACTTTTACTTCTTTCCATCCTTTATAAATACTTTTTAATAGGCGTATCATTTCTTCAGTGGAGAGATTAATTTCAATTAAAGCATCTAATTCTTCATGCGTTATTGAATCAATTTCTTGTATGTTAGAGTTAATAATTAAACAATTAATACCGCCGTTTTTTGTACCTTTTTTCATAGAATGGAGCACGTTTGTTAAATCTTCTTCTGATCTGACATGCTCTAAACTTGATACTGCAACGATATAGTCATAAGTATTAGGTCTAATATGATAGTTTTCAATTGCTGCTTCTTCTGTTTTTATAACCTCGAATACATCATGTTCTTTGCTATAAATTTGTAGCTTTGTTAAAGCGGAATCAAGTAAATCAACACATGTAACCGTGCCGCTAGCATTTTTTATTTTTTGTGCAATTGGAATGCTATTTCTACCGACGCCAGAGCCAAGGTCAAGTACTTGCAAGTTGTTTTGTCCGTCAAAGTGGTTCATCAAGTCCATAACCGTTTTAACTGGTTTGAAAAGCCAAGAGCCAGCTTCAAACAGTTTATATTGTTCATAGCAAAGATCGTGATAGTTCTTTTCTTCTTGTCTTATGTAATCGATACGGTTCATCTTGTTTCAGCTCCAATATTTTTATTGCAAAATGAATAGGTGGGGCAGCCTTTAACATTTGTTTGAATTCGAAAAATACCACCAGCATGTGGATACTCTTTTAATTCGTCATCCGTCATTCTTGTTCTGGCTGTTGTAACATATAAATCAGTTAAGTTAGGCCCACCAAATGTACATGATGTTACATATAACGCAGGAATTGGAATACTTAATATTTGTTCTCCAGTAGAGGGATTCCATCTAGTTATTTTTGAACCTCCCCAATGTGCAATCCATAAACAACCTTCTTCGTCAATTGTCATACCATCAGGTAGACCATCATTTTCAGAGAAAATGATTACATCACTTGGATTATGAATGTCTCCAGTACGTATATTATATTGATAGCGAACCACTTTTTTAGTAGGTGTATCTATAAAGTAAAAGTATGTATGATCAGGTGACCAAGCGATTCCGTTTGAAGTATTTACGTGTGAAACTTTTTTCTCTACACTCAAATTATTATGTAAACAATATAAGGAACCTGCAGCATTCATACCGTATGTATCTGTAGTACCTGCCCAGAAACGACCAGCTGGATCACATTTTCCATCATTGAAACGATTTTCTATTAAATGAGGTTCGGGGTCAAAAATATGTGTCAGTTTTTCTGTATTTACATTAATAGAATAAAAGCCGTTTTCCATAGCTAAGAGTAGTACATCCTCTAAATATGGAACAACACAGCCGATTTGTTGATTGAGAGCGATTACTCGGTTCGTATTGGTAGTAGGATTATATATGCATAATTTTCTCTCCATAATATCAACCCAATATAAAAGTTGCTTTTTTTCATTCCAACATGGTCCTTCAGCTAAACTTGCTTTAACATTTAAAACTAAGTCTATATTACTGAACAAGATGTTCACCTCGCGTTATAAGATATTAATATAATTCGATAAGAATAGAGGTAAACCTTTTAGTCAGAGGATATTATGATTTGTGCTCTAGAAAACTAATCTTCTCAAGTGATTAAAAGGTTTATAAACACGGAGAGGAAAATGCATATGATGTTTTATGAGATTGTTTGCTTTTCTTGTAAGAATATATTTCGTGTTTACGAAGGTAGTGAAAAATATAAGCGATTTAAAGAGAAACCAAAAGGGGCATATTGTTGTGATGAGTGTAGCCACAAAATTCAATTAGAAGCGATAAAGAATTTTTTTAGATAATTTTACGATTTCGATTCGGAAAAGTTTGACAATAAAAGTGTTATAAATTATCATATTAAAAAACTAATATTTAAGGCATAGAAGAGAAGAGTAGTTAAGAAAGAATACGTACAGAGAGCTCTGGTAGCTGAGAAAGAGCGGTATACATCTTAATGAAAAAAGACTTGGAGCTGCGCAAGGAACTAATTTATTTAGGGATGGTGCGACGGGTTCTCCCGTTATAGAGATAGGGTATAAGCATATTTTGCCGTACCTGAAGAGGTTAATATGGTGACATATTAACAAACTGAGGTGGTACCGCGAAGCTAACAACTCTCGTCCTCAAGATGAATAATCTTGGGGGTGGGAGTTTTTTTGTTGCATAAAACTGGAAATGAGAAACAAAAAATAATTGAGGTGAGTAATATATGCATTGGGCGTATGAAGTAGCACATGAATTAATTAGGAAACATCCAAATAAAGAAATGTTTGTTTGTGCATCTGGAATTAGTCCGTCAGGTTCTGTTCATATTGGGAACTTTCGTGAAATCGTAACGACTTATTTCGTAGTAAGAGCACTTCAAGATTTAGGGAAAAAGACTCGTTTTATATTTTCGTGGGATGATTATGATAGGTTTAGAAAAGTTCCAAAAAATATTGATCCATCTTTTGCAAAGTATATTGGTATGCCATACTGTGATATTCCAGATCCGTATGGATGTCATAACTCGTATGCGGAGCATTTTGAAAAAGAGTTTGAAAAATCGCTTCAAGCATTTGGAATTGAAGTAGAATTTATTTATCAACATGATGAATATAGAAGTGGAAGGTATAATGAAAATATTTTAGAGGCTTTGTATAAACGAAAAGAAATATATGATATTTTAATGGATTTTAAAACTGGAGAGTGTAGTGAAGAAAAGCGAGAGAGCTTTTATCCAGCTACATTATATTGTGAGAGATGCGGAAAAGATACAACAACTATTACACATTTTGATGAAGTATTAAAAACAGTCCGGTATGAATGTGAATGCGGAAATGAAAAAGAGTTATCCGTATTAAATACAAATAAAATGAAACTAAACTGGAAAATCGATTGGCCGATGAGATGGATGATAGAGGATGTTATTTTTGAACCGGGCGGTAGAGATCATTCATCAGAAACGGGTAGTTATAATGTATCAAAAGAAATTGCAAGGAAAATATTCAATCGAGAAGCGCCTCATTACGTTGCTTACGATTTTATTGGTATTAAAGGGAATCATGAAAAAATGTCTAGTTCTTCAGGGAATAGTATTACACCAAGCAATTTATTGAAAGTGTATATACCAGAAGTAATTCTCTTTATGTTTGCAAAATACAAACCAGGCGCTGCTTTTCATATTGGGTTGGATGAAGATGTGATTCGTAATTATACAGAGTATGAGCGATTGAAAGATAGTTCTGAAAATAAAACGCTCAAAAATGAAGATTTATTTGATGCAATTAAAATCTCTAGAGTTGATAGTGAGATTAAAGAATATCCGAAATTTAATCAAGTAGCAGGAACGTTACCATTATTAAATTTTGATTCAACTATTTTACAGGGGATATTAAAGAAAATAGATAGGAGCTATGCATTAGATGAAATGAGAGCGATAAGTAATCGCGCAGAGTATTGGATAAGAAACTTTCAATCTGAAAAATTAATCGCGGTAAATGAGGAGAAAAATGCAGAGTTTTACTACACATTAGATGAAAGGCAGAAAGAATGGCTAGTAGAAGTTTGTAAAATACTTCGTTCTAATAAAGATTACTCTAACTTAATGGAGCAATTATATGCGATTTGTCATCATGAAAATAAAAAAATAATGAAAGAAAATCAAAAACAATTATTCACTATTATATATAAGCTCATTATGAATCAATCAAATGGTCCTCGTATACCATTATTAATACATGTAGTAGGCATAGAAAATTTCATCACACTATTAGATTTCTAAAACACAGTTAAAAGCAACGCAAGTACCAAAATTTCTAAGTACTTGCGTTGCAAATTTTACTATCGTGAATACATTTTCGGACATTCATCACCACTTGGTTCATAAAAACAATGGCTTTTAAACTGTCCTACAAATGGCTGATTATACCATTCAGGCGGACAAGCTCCAACTGGACGGAAATACCAAAGAGCCCATCGTGCAGGCCAGCGCCATTGACCTTGTAAAACTTTTCGTGCGATTTCTTTTTCTGATTCACGAGCGCGTTGATAAAAATATCCATATTGTACTGCTTCAAATCCGCCGGGGCTTTGATATACAGCGTCTCGTACGGTACGGAGTTGTTTAAAATCTAAGCAATCACAAAATACACGGTTTACTACAACGCATCCAACTAACTCCTCACCTTGGCGACCTTCGCCTTCAGCTTCAGCACGAATTAATCGAGCTAGTAAATCAACATCACTTTCGTTGTATGGAATAAGGGGCATAGTGATACCACCTTTCTGTTATAGTAAAGAGTGTATGTTATAAAACAATCTGCGTGCTTTTTTACATAAAAATAACATTTAATTTTAAGAGGAGCTTGTATAAAAAAAGCTAATTAGTAATAGTAGATAAATATAAAAGGGAGAGGTATTATGTATCGAATTCATAAAGACCATATCATTTACTCAATGTCACCAGAAAATAAGCCGTGTATGGAAGTAGAAATTGGGAGCAGTCTTGTATTTGAAACATATGATTGCTTTGAAAATCAAATCGATTCTGAAGATGTTGTGTTACAAGAATTAGATTGGAACCGAATTAATCCAGCGACTGGACCTGTATATGTTAAAGGAGCAGAACCTGGCGATATATTAGTCGTAACGATTGAAAAAATTGAAATTGCAGAGCAGGGCGTTTTAACTACAGGTGCAAACCTTGGTGTAATGGGTGATGAGTTAAATGAAAATACAGTGAAAATTGTCCCAATACATAATGAATATGTTTTGTTTTCAAGTGAACTACAAATCCTGATTAATCCAATGATTGGGGTAATTGGTACTGCACCGAAAGAAGAGAGCATTTCATGTGGCACACCGCATGATCACGGCGGGAATATGGACTGTAAAGAAATTAAAGAAGGAACAACATTACTACTACCAGTTAATGTCCCAGGAGCACTATTAGCATTAGGTGATTTACACGCAGCAATGGGTGATGGTGAAATTGGTGTTAGTGGTGTAGAGGTTGCTGGTGAGGTAACTGTAACAGTTCAAATTATAAAAGGAAAACAATGGCCATTACCAATGGCTATTCAAAAAGAAAAAATGATGACGATTGCTTCAGAGAAATTGTTAGATGATGCAGCAAATCGTGCTGTACGTAATATGGTGACATTTTTACATGAAGAATTAGCAATGTCTAAAGCTGATGCAACGCTTTTATTATCGGCAGCAGGTAATTTAAAAGTTTGCCAAGTTGTGGATCCGCTGAAAACAGCGCGTATGGAACTAGGAATGGATTATGTGGAGAAACTAGGATTTACTTTTAGTAAATTTCATATTAAATAGATAAGGGACGAAAAAGGATGCTTTTGTATAAAAGCATCCTTTTTTTAATTTACGGATTTTGTGAAAAGAGGTAGTATTTATTTTATATAAGTATATTTGAGATTGTGGATTAAAAAGGAGTTCAATAATGGTCAAAATTATGATTGTAGAAGACGATATGAAAATTGCAGAACTATTATCGACACATGTTGCGAAATATGGTTATCAAGGAGTTATTGTATCGGACTTTCAAAATGTATTAAACATTTTTTTAGAAGAACAACCAGAGTTAGTTTTATTAGATATTAATTTACCGAGTTTTGATGGTTACTTTTGGTGTCGTCAAATTCGCGGAGTTTCAACATGTCCGATACTATTCATTTCGGCCCGTGAAGGCACGATGGATCAAGTTATGGCGTTAGAAAACGGTGGCGATGATTTTATTCCGAAGCCTTTTCATTATGAAGTTGTAGTAGCGAAAATTCGTAGTCATTTAAGACGTGCATATGGAGATTATGCACCGAAACTAGAAGAGCGAATGATTGAGCAACAAGGTCTTTGTTTATATCCTGAAAGACTTGTATTGAAACTTAGAAATGACGAGATTGATATAACGAGAAACGAAGCTATTTTATTAGAGACATTAATGAAAAATTATCCGCGTGTTGTGAGTAGAGAAGTGTTACTTAATAAATTATGGGATAGTGAATCTTATGTTGATGATAATACATTAAGTGTAAATACAACACGTGTGCGTAAAAAGTTACAAACGTTACATATAGAAGGTGCGATTGAAACGATTCGTAGTGTTGGATATAGATTGCATATTACTTGGGATACTGGTATAGAAAAATGATAAGGTTGTTTATACGTGATCATATACCACTTATTTGCTTTACCATAATTCAACTACTAGCTATATTTCTCGTATATTGGTTTGATGGGCATAATCATATTACAACGGCGTTATATGCAATGTTTCTAGGTGTTTTCTTTATGGGAAGTTATTTAGTGTTTCGTTATTTTACACATCGTTCTTTTTATGAGCGCCTAGCAAACCCGATGCAATCTTTGGATGAATCTGTTCAAAAATCTGATTTTGCAGCTGTATCGGCTGCTCTTCAAGAACTACTTGAGGTGCAATATAGACATTATCAAAATCAGCTGCAAATGCAAGAGAGAAAAAATAATGACCATTTAACCTTTATGAATCAGTGGATCCATCAAATGAAAACACCTTTATCTGTAATAGAATTAATTACACAGGATGAAGTAGATTCACGTTTTGAAAGTATAAATGAGGAAACTGATCGATTAAAAAAGGGATTAGAAATGGCTCTGTATGTCGCACGTTTAGAAGCGTTTACACAAGACTTTTATGTAGAAAGGGTACAACTACATAAAATAGTGAATGATTCGGTACATGAACATAAACGATTCTTTATCCGGAATTTTGTATATCCAGAGCTTGAAATTGATAAGGACATTACTGTAGAAAGTGATGTGAAATGGTTACAATTTTTAATCGGACAAATACTATCGAATGCGATTAAGTATTCATCAGGTAGTAGAGAAAAGATTAAAGTGAAAGCTTGTAAGGAAGATAATACCGTTATACTTGAAATTGCTGATAATGGCGTAGGTATACCGAAGCAAGATTTACCAAGAGTATTCAAACCTTTCTTTACAGGAGAAAACGGTAGAGATTTTAAAGAATCAACAGGAATGGGGCTATATCTTGTATATGAAATTACAAAACAATTAGGGCATAGTGTAGAGATTCATTCAGAAGTTGGTAAAGGTACCGTTGTACGAATTAAATTTTTTAATGTGTAGATAATTGATCTAGGCTAAAGAACTTTGGAGATAAGTTTTTTTAGCCTTATTTTATAGCAATTATATGAAATAGTAAAAGGTCATCTTAGTATGTATAATGACACGTTAATAAATACGGGTGTTAAATTAGAAGGATTTAATAATAAATTGATAAATAGATTTTGTAAGAAAAAAGCTACCCCTTTGAAAGAGGTAGCTTTATGTATCCATCCTATGAATAAGTGTATTAATATGAATAAGTATAATGTTCAAATTCGTGATATTTTTTGTGGATTATAATAGAATTAGTCTTTTATTTTTTCATGATACAGTATTGTAATTAAACAAACAAACTTAATAATTTATATCCAATTAACCCTAAAATAGTGATAGGAACCATCATTAAGAAAGAAGAAATTCGATTAGCATTAGAGCGTTCTAATACAAGAATCAAGATAATCCCGACTATGACTTCGGTATATCCAACAGGTAACATGTGACTATAGTGTTCAAAATTTAAAAGAATGTGAAGTCCATCCGTTACAAAAACTCCACTTAAAAGTGCGCTTCCGAATTTATGAAGTGGATTTGTAGTATCTTTCCATAGAAAACCTGCAATTCCAAAGATAGTTCCTCCTATACATGCACATACAATCCATACAGATATAAAATAAATAGAGTGAGCTACATTTTTAATAACTATTGCATAACCATAGTAGCCTAATACCATACCGAGTAGTGCAAGGATACCAGAAAGTATAGCTGAACGCTTAGAATAACTAAAGCTAGCCACAAAAAAGGATGGAACTAACCAAACGCTTCCTAGATTAGCTAATGAATTCCAGTGTCCAGGAAGTATACTTTGCCCCAATTTAGTTAGTATACCAACAATAATCCCTACTATAATCGGGATGAGAAAAATCCTTAAAAACATATTTAACTTTGTGATTTTTAATGTCCTGTCCATAAATTCAATCCTTACATTATTATTTTCTGTAAAGATATAATAGCTTATCACAAGGGAATAATCAATAAAAATTTATCGAAAAACAATAAGTGGTTATTGGGTAACGAATAACATTTTGTTTTTATATAAAATTTATATAAGAGAGAGTGCTTAGAAGTTTACTACTGGGGAAATCTAAAGGACGTATTACAATCAATGTAATTTGTGCTTGTTCAATATGAAGCTAAGAAATGATAAATAAGCCTAAAAGAAAGCGATCTTTTTAACAGCACAAATAATTGCATTTACTCATACAGTACTAGTATGGTACAATATGGTTATTAATGACGGAAAGGAATGATGGGTGGACGATGATTAACTAATCTTATTTTTAAATGTTGAAATGAAATAAATTTCAATTTATAAAAATTAGGATTAGTCTGCCCAATTCCAAACAACGGTATTGCTATTTGATTTGCGTAATAGCTTATTTGGGTATAAATAATGTAACGACTAATCCTGCCAAAATTACTTTGGGAGGATTTTTTTGTTCTCCCTTAATGAAAGGGATCGGTAATATGAAAGAAATTTTAAAATTAAATGATGTTTACGTTGAAATAATGGAAAATACTTTGTTAGAAAAAATGAATGTAGCAGTGAAACAAGGGGATGTTATCGGATTAATTGGTAAAAATGGTGCTGGTAAATCAACGTTACTTCAATTAATAAATGGAAAGATTGAGCCTTCAAAAGGGATTGTTGAATGGCAGCAAATGAATATGAAAACCGCATATGTTGAGCAAGAAATAGAATCTTTTATTAGTAATAATGTGATTTCGCAAGAAGCAGAACTTCTTGCGAAATGGGGCGTGCCAACGAACGATTTTCATACTTTAAGTGGTGGTGAAAAGCTGAAAATTCGATTAGCAAAAGGATTTGCCGAAAATCCTAATGTCTTAATATTAGACGAACCGACAAATCATTTAGATGAGATCAGTACGGGATTTCTCATTAAACAAATAAAAAAGATGAAAGGTACTGTTATTGTTGTATCGCATGACCGATATTTTTTAGATGTTGTCGCAACAAAAATATGGTCAATTGAGGAAAAAAAATTAATTGAGCATAGTGGTAATTATACGAGCTACATGAAAGTACGTGAGCAAAGAAGGAAGTCGCAGCAGCGTGAATATGAAAAGCAGCAAAAAAAGATAGAACAAGTAGAAACACATATAAAAGAATTGAGTTCATGGTCACAAAAGGCACATGCGCAGTCTACAAAACAAGAAGGTGTGAAAGAATTCTATCGTGTAAAAGCGAAGCGAATGGATGCGCAAGTGAAGTCAAAACGAAAACGACTCGAAAAAGAGCTGGAGAAAACGAAAGTAGAACGTGTGAAAGAAGAATATTCAGTTGAGTTTTCTATTCAAGCGAACAAAAAAGTAGGAAAACGCTTTTTAGAAGTGAAGCAATTAAAAAAAGACTTTCATGGGAAAGTATTATTTGAAAACGTTAATTTTACAATTCAGCACGGTGAGAAAGTTGCGATTGTTGGACCAAACGGTAGTGGGAAAACAACATTACTGAAGATGATTATGGGAAACGAAACTGCTGAAGGAGAAATATGGATTTCACCATCTGCAAACATCGGCTATTTAACACAAGAAGTTTTTGATTTACCGCTTGATAAAACACCAGAAAATTTATTTTTTAAAGAGACGTTTGAAGAAAGAGGAAAAGTCCAAAATTTAATGAAACATTTAGGATTCCAAGCGTCTCAATGGAAAGAGCCGATTGAGCATATGAGTATGGGAGAAAGAGTAAAATGTAAGCTAATGGCTTATATTTTAGATGAAAAAGATGTACTCATTTTAGACGAACCGACGAATCACTTGGATCTACCTTCACGTGAACAACTTGAAAATACATTAGCTGAGTATAACGGAACATTAGTAATTGTATCTCACGATCGATATTTTCTGGAGAAAACAACTAACACAAAACTCGTGTTTTCAAACAATACGATACAAAAGCAGCTAGAAGAACCTACTAAAACAAGAGATGATATTGAAGAGCTACGTTTAACGTTAGAAACAGAGAGACAAGAAGTATTAGGAAAATTAAGCTTTTTAACTTCTAACGACAAAGAATATAAAGAACTTGATGAACGATTTATAGAACTTACGAAGCAGATTAAGGCGCTATAACGTAAGTAAGGGGGATTAATATGGGAGAAGAGAGTTTGACTAAGTTATTTAGAATAGATTGTGGAGATATATACTTGCAAGAGTTTATGGTCAAAGATGCAGAGAGTATTTATAAAATAGCAAATCAACCAGAAATAGAAAAGTTTTTACCAGACTGGAAATCAACAAAAGAACAAAGGATGGATTGGATTGCAAATTACGAAATACCAGCAAACCAAGCATTTCTTGAGGCAGTGAAAACTACGAACAACATAGATAATCATATGTTAAAGCTAGGAATATTTAAGAAAGCTACAAATGAATGCATTGGATGGTGCTGCACAGGCATGAAAGAAGAACTTCCTTCACCAAACAGAGAGATAATGTATGCTATCTCAAATGAACATCAAAATCATGGCTATGCTACAAAAGCGACTAAAGGTTTAATTGACTATTTGTTTAAAGAAACAAATTTAAATGTCCTCAACGCAATTGCTTTAATTAACAATGTACCATCAAATAAAGTTATTAAAAAATGCGGGTTTATTTATTTGAGTGAACAGAAGATAGAAAATCAACTATATAATCATTATGTATTGAATAAATCTGAATGGATAAAAAATATTGCTCTGTAAAAGGAATTAATACGAAATCATAAAAAAGCTTAGAGCTAAAACTCTAAGCTTTTTTATATTCATTTTATCCCGCATTAACGGGCAGTAAAACCCCCACTGATTAAAGTTTCACTTTATACCTGCTGACATAAGAAAGGCACAATTGTAATGACTTCTTGAAGGAATTGCTTTTCAACAAAATAGGGAAATCAAGCTGTACATGGGATATCCAGTTGAAAATCATTTATGAAAAGGTGATTGGAATATTTTGTCGAATTTATGTATCAATGATAATACAAATTTCTTACTCAAATCATTCTACAAATCAATTACTTAAAAAATGGAAGGGAAAAGAAAAGTGGGCGGTATAAAGAAGCATTTAGTCTTAGTCAACAAAAATTGCTGGTAAGTCTATTAAAGAGCTACATATAAAACTTACGGTTGAGTGCTAGTAGATTAAATCTTTAAGCCAGGAATTAGTTTAAATGAGGGAGGGGAACACATATTATAATTTGGTTTCGTCACTTGCCACAAATAAGTATGGATTTTTCAGAATGGACTCCTTTTATACAGAATAATTGGTACCGAAAACATTATATGAAGTTTGTATATTTACTTCAGATAATCATTTTTATAATACCTTATTTTTTTGAAACAGGTTTCACTCATATTAATATATTTTATCTTATCATAATAGGTATCTTAGTCTTCATCATTCACGAATGTCTACACATTTTAGTAATAAGTAAAAAAGGGGATATTAGCTTAACATTTAGTAAAAGATTTTTTTGGTTAAATACAAATGCAGTCTTATCTAAAACGAGATTTTGGGTCTTTATGAGCTTGCCTATTATTGTATTATCAGTAGTTCCTGCCATGATCTCATTCTTTGTATCAGGAAATATTAAATCAATTTTATTATTTATATGTTGGATAAACACATTCATTTCCGCCTCAGATATTTACAATTCGTTTTTGATTGCAATGAAACCGAAGCGCTCATTTTTTTGCAGAGGTTATTATAAAGTGAAATAGTATTTAATAGGTAACTCAAATATGCTTCAACTACATACAACAGTTAAAATATAATATTTGAAAGTAAAAAGACCGATAAAAAAATCGGTCTTTTCATATTAATAAAATAAAGATTAGAAAATAGCATTGTAATTCAAACCAATATGCAAATATTATAAGATAGATATACTTTGTTTATAGATTGAAAATAGGTTTGTTATCAGTTTTTTTAGAAATCTTACAAGCGTGTAAGATAAATGAAAGATGAATCAATATGAGCTGTAAGACAATTCATTTACACTCTATAGTGAGCAGTGGAAATGAAGGGAGAATATAAATGGAAATTTTGCAGGCAAATAGTATTAGTAAAGTATATAAAGGGAAAGTACCTTATAAAGCATTAGTAGATATTGATTTATCAATTCAAGAAGGTGAATTTGTAGGAATTATGGGCCCGTCAGGTAGTGGGAAAACAACGTTATTAAATATGGTATCTACTATTGATTCTCCATCATCGGGAGAAATATTTATTAATGGCACAAATCCTTTTCAATTATCATCAGAAGAATTAGCGTTATTCCGCAGAAAACAATTAGGATTTGTATTTCAATCATTTAATCTTCTTAGCACACTTACTGTAAAAGAAAACATCGTATTGCCGATGACTTTAGATGGTGTTTCCGTCCGAGAAATGAATAAACGAGTGGAAGAGATTGCAGAGAAGTTAAACATTACTGATATATTGAGTAAAAGAACGTTTGAAATATCAGGGGGACAAGCTCAAAGAACAGCAATCGCTCGCGCAATCGTTCATAAGCCGCAATTATTACTTGCAGATGAACCTACAGGGAATTTAGACTCTAAATCTTCAAATGATGTAATGGAGATGCTTGATACTCTAAATAAAGAAGAAAAAGCTACGATGATGTTAGTTACACATGATCCGTATGCAGCGAGCTTTTGCAGCCGAGTAATCTTTATTAAAGATGGTCAACTATATAACGAAATTTATTGTGGTGAAAGCAGACAAGCCTTTTATCAAAAGATTATGGATGTTCTTTCTTTGTTAGGAGGGAAAAGGCATGACTTTTCGTCAGTTCGCATTTAATAATATTTTTCGTAATAAGCGTACATATGCAGGTCATTTTTTAAGTAGTGCATTTTCAATTATGATTTTCTTTACGTATGCACTTTTATTATTTCATCCTGATCTACAAGGGGAGTTGAAATCGACAAGTACAACAATCAGTGCATTTGGTACATTAGGATTTAAAGTTTCACAAGGGTTGATATTTGTATTTTCATTTTTCTTCATTTTATATTCAGTTAGTTCATTTTTAAAAATGCGTAAGAAAGAATTTGGCATTTTAATGATGCAAGGTATGTCAATGAGACAGCTTAAAAAGTTATTGTTAATTGAAAATATGTTAATTGGTTTTGGTTCAATATGTATAGGTATTCTTATTGGACTCATATTTTCTAAACTAGTTTTATTAATAAGCGCAAGTGTATTAATGATTAGTAACGGCTTGCCTTTTTATATACCAGTACAGGCTGTATTATTAACAATCATTACATTTCTGTTCTTATTTTTAATTGTTTCGCTAGTAACATTTAAAATGATAAAAGTTACAGAGCTTGTGGAACTGATTCAAGCAGGAGAAAAGCCAAAACCTGAACCAAAATCGTCAATTTTATTATCAATTTTTTCTTTATTTAGTATAGGGTATGGCTATATTTTAGTATTTCGCTTTATCCCAAATCATAGTTTTATTGTGCTAGGAATAGGAGTATTCCTGGTGATTATTGGAACGTACTTTTTATATACACAGTGTAGCGTTTATATATTGCATCTTGCTAAAAGGAGAGAAACTTTCTTTTTAAAGAGAACAAATATACTAACATTTTCAGAATTAATTTATCGTATGAAAGATAATGCAACGATGTTTTTTATAGTATCTATTATTTCAGCAGTTGCTTTTACAGCAATTGGCACGACAGCTGCTCTTGGAAATAAAGATTTAGTAAGGATGACGAATCCGTATACATTACTATACATGGCTCCTGAAAACAACAAAATAGCGGATAAACATCTCTCTATTATAAAAAACCATCTGGCTGATGCTAATATTCCGTATCGAATGGCTTCATCTTCATATATATATACAGAAAGTAATGTATATGTAATGAAATTAAGTGAATATAACGAACTTGCGAGAGCGCTAGGGTATCAACAAGAAACGATTGAAAAAGAAGATGAAATGTTATTAATTCCTGGAATGGTATCACAAAAACAAGAATTTAAAAATGGTGATTATAAGAAGAATATTGAAGTCATTCAAGGCGATTGGACAAAGACATTTCATGTAAAAAAAACTGTCGATAATTTAGTTTTACCTCATGATACGGAAGGAATATATATTGCTATTCAAGATTATGTATATGATGGAATTCCACTGAATAGTGGTCCAGATAATGAAGATATTATTCAATATCGTACTTACGGATTTGTTGTAGATGATTGGATAAAAACGAAAGAGGTTTCAAACCAATTAAATAATATATTTAATCAAGATCCTAGAGATATACATTTTGAATTTAGAGCTCTAACTATAGAGTTGTTAAGTGCAAAACAAACGAATGGATTATTACTTATGGCTAGTGTTTTAGTCGGAATTGTTTTCTTCACATTTGCTGCTAGTTTTATTTATTTTCGATTATATACTGATTTGGACCGCGATCAACAGCAGTATAAAATGATTTCGAAAATGGGGTTAAGTAAACGGGAGTTAAAGAAAGTCGTAACGAGACAGTTATTATTAATGTTTTTCTTACCGATTGTCGTTGCAGTAATACATACTGTAGTCGCTTATATGGCATTACAACAATTAGTCGATTTTTCTATTCTAAATAGCTCTATCGTCATTTTAATTTCATTTATGTGTATACAAGTTTTATATTTCTTTATAACTCGTTGGCGTTATTTACAAAAGCTTTATAAAACGATGGAACAGTAGAGAATATGAGTAAGTATGCTTGCAGAAAAGCATGTAAAAACCAATTTGAGTTATGAAAGGAACTGTGATGAAAAAACAATTATCTATTTTCATATTAAGTATATTATTGTTATTAAGTGTAGGTGCATGCTCTAAAAATGAAAACAGATTTCCAGCTAACGGTGTATTAATCATTGGAGATGAGAATCATACTGGAGCAATTATGAATCGTTATAAGGAAAACACGAAAGAACAGGAAGCTTTTGCAGTGAAAACAGGTAGATTCGACCAAAAAAGGGTTCTGATAATAAATGAATCTACTGCACAAGAGATGATGAATGCAAAGATTTTTCGTAAACGTGATCAATCATCCCTTTCTAAAACGTTAGATACGTTGCCGGATTTTCCAAAAGAAAGTTCCCTATTATTTATAAATGAAGAAGAAAAGAATATAAAAAGTATTGAAATAGAAGGAAGCAAGATACCTGTTACATATGGTAATGATGCTTGGCTTGGCAATAAACGTGACTATGGAGCACTATGGTATATTATTGTGGCGAGAAATAGTGTGTATAAAGAAATAAGGGCAACTGAAACGAATATGCAACTTCTACACTTGAAAAAGTCATTAGGTGATGAAAACCCTAAAATATCGACAGATAATACGTTGATTAATGAAAAAGTAAAAGTAAGAAAGTTAATTGAAGGTTTTAAAGGGGAAGGATCAGTTCAGTTTGTAACGATTGGAGGCAAATCTTAAAAAAGAGTTCAAAGTTGATAATGGTTCTATCAACTTTGAACTCTTTTTAGTTTATCCCACTATTTGTGAGGAGTGGTGCTTGTCTTATAAAACATTCATATAACAAGATTACATTACTTCATTTAATCGAGTCTCACTCGTTTCCTCAATCCCATTTGAATTTTGAACTGAATTATTTTGGGCTTCTTTTTCTTTACGAGCCTTTTGTAGCATTTCAAGGATGATCCATAAAGGAACGCCTTTATCCTTTAACATCTTCCATAAATCTAATTCATTAAATTTATGCTCAGGCTGTTTCATTTCTTTTTCAGATGAACGAATATCAAACTTGATAGGATCATTTACTTTCGTACTTTCAAGTTTAGTAGAAGAGATAGTATTATGCTCAAGAGTAGATGGAGTTATTTTAGTAGGTTGAGATAATGTATGAATATTTGATCCGATTTGCATGCTTTTTCCTCCTTTTTGAAGCAATGAGATTAGTTTTCTTATGGTTTTTAAATTTTTTTAACATGAGGAAACTATATCTAATTATAAATTCAAATAAACAGATTTACAAGTTATATTGTAAAAAGTAAATGTTCACTTGAATTAATATTTATCAACATTTGTATATGTTTTCTATATATACAACGTATATAAAATACTTTACATTATGTTTAAGTTGTTAAAGTATTCTGTTAAATTTTTAAAAAAGAAAAATGTAAACGTTTTATTAGGGGGAGAAAGTATGGGGAAGTTATTTTTAAAAATATGTTTTTTCGCATTAGTGACCGTATGTTCATTCGCAGCGAAAATATCATACGCTGAAGAAAGGCAACAAAATAATTATCCTATCATATTGGTGAATGGATTTGCTGGATGGGGTAGGGAAGAAATGCTGGGCGTAAAATATTGGGGTGGTGTTCATGATATACAGGAAGATTTGAAACGAAATGGTTATATGGTACATACCGCAGCTGTTGGACCTGTTTCTAGTAACTGGGATCGTGCATGTGAATTGTATGCACAAATTAACGGTGGGACAGTAGACTATGGTGCCGTACATGCTGAGAAACATGGACATAATCGTTTTGGCAGAACTTATAGTGGTTTTGCACCGAATTGGACTGAAACAAATAAAGTTCATTTAGTTGGACATAGCATGGGTGGACAAACGATTAGAACATTAGTACAGCTATTAAAAGAAGGTAGTTTTGAAGAAAAGAATTATGTGAAAAATCACCCAAACACCAAAATATCACCACTATTTGAAAGCGGAAAATCATATGTTCATAGTGTTACAACATTAGCAACCCCTCACAACGGTACAACACTTGCGGATGGGAGTCTTCTGCTACCGTTCGTTAAAGATTTACTCATTACAGCTGCAAGCTTTGGAGGAAACAATAATTTATCGTTATATGATTTTAAATTGGATCAATGGGGTATAAAGAAGAATGCTGGAGAGTCCTTTTTCCAATATAGTAATCGTATTCTAAATAGTTCACTTTGGAAAAATACAAAAGATATAAGTCAGTGGGATTTAAGTACAGATGGTGCAAAGGAGTTAAATAATTGGGTAAAGACGCAACCAGATGTGTATTATTTATCCTATAGTGGACATGCATCACAAGCAGCACCTATAACAGGTTTACATTTGCCTCATATAACGATGAATAAAGTGTTAATGGGAAATGCATTTTTCTTAGGTTCTTATGCGAGATATGAAGAAAACCGTCCGCTAGTTGATACTTCTTGGTGGCAAAATGATGGTGTAGTAAATACAAATTCCATGATTGCACCATCTTCTAATGTTGCTGTAAATAATAATGAGTCATTACAGGTTGGAAAATGGAATCATATCGAAACGAAAGCGAATTGGGACCATCTCGACATGGTAGGGTTAAGTGTTTCAGACTCGTTAGGTTTTTCTAGCATTCAAGAGTTTTATAGAACAATTGCTGAAAAGCTATCACGTTTACCGAAATAGGTAATAATAAAGCGCTCTCGATGGAATTCGAGAGCGCTTTATATTATATTGAAAGAGGGATTTGGTAGAAAAATATGGGGGGATATTATGAAAATTCAAGTTGTATTATCAGGATACGGAACAGTAGGCAGAGAGTTTATAAAATTATTAAATGAAAAATATTCATATATATATGAAACATATGGGATTCAATTAGTTGTAAGTGGCGTATTAGGGAGAAATATTGCAATACATAATGAAGAAGGCTTATCTCTTCATCATTTATTGATGTATGGTGGCGGTACCGCTGCAATTGAAAAATATTTAGAGTATCATCCGAAGGAACGTGCAATAACTAGCATAAGTGGTACTGTATTGGTAGAATCAACGGTTACAAATCTTAAAGATGGAAATCCAGGGAAACAATATATGAAACAAGCGATTGAGAAACAGATGGATATAGTAGCAATTTCTAAAGGTGCGCTCGTTACAAACTGGAGAGAAATAAATGAAGCAGCAAGAGGCGCAAATGTACGAATTCGATATAGCGGTGCAACAGCCGCTGCACTGCCGACACTAGATATCGGACAATTTAGTTTAGCCGGTTGCAGTATTGATAAAATAGAAGGAATATTAAATGGAACAACTAATTATATTCTTACGAAAATGTATGAGGAAGATATGACATTTGAAGAAGCGCTGAAAGAAGCACAAAATAAAGGGATTGCTGAGACAAACCCTATATTAGATATAAGTGGTTCAGATAGTGCGTGTAAATTGTTACTTTTGACTAACAGCTTAATGGAAACAGAGAAAACACTTACTGATATACATATAAAAGGAATTGAGCACGTTACAAAACAGCAAATACAAAACGCTAAGGAACAACATAAAATTATTAAATTAATAGCATCAATATATAAGGATGAGCGTGGCAATGTGAATTTAAATGTTGAACCGTGCGAAATAGAAAAAGATCATCCGTTAGCAAATGTAAATGGGACCGAAAAAGGAATTACATTCTTTACAGATACGATGGGACAAGTTACTACAATTGGTGGGGCTTCTAATCCACGAGGCGCTGCAGCTGCAGCTTTAAAAGATGTAATTAACTTATATCGAAAAGATTTGTAAGACCGTACCGCCCTTTATAAAAAATACATATGTCGTGGACCTTTTGAGAATGAAATAAATATGCAAAAATGATTGCAGGGGGTAAGGAATTGTTTAAGGATTTTAAAGTTGTTAAAGATCGTCCCGTTTATATTCAATTAAAAGACTATTTGAAAAAGATGATTATGAAAGGGCATTTGCTCGGGGATCAAAAAATCCCATCAACAAGGGAACTAAGTGAATTACTAAGTGTGAGTAGAAACACTGTACTCGCTGCTTATGCAGATTTAGAGCAAGAAGGACTCATTTATGCAGTTAAAGGAAAAGGGAACTTTGTTGCGAAGGTGGATATATCTAACACTTCGTCTGTTGAAATAGATTGGAAAAATAAACTTAATACAGTGACCGCATTAGCGGACGAATTAGATTTAATGAAACATGGTGTTCGTTGGGAAAAGGGAATGATTGTTTTTAATAGTATAGCCCCGGATGAGAAGCTATTTGATGTTGAAAATTTCAAAAGAGCTTTTCTTACTCGTATGTCCATTGAAGGGGACATCGTATTGAACTACGGATATGCAAAGGGATATAGACCGTTAATGAATTATTTACTTCATTACATGGAAATGAAAGGTGTAGACATTTCGAATAAAGATATTCTAATTACAAATGGATTTACAGAAGGGTTGGATATTGTACTCTCTTCTTTATCAAAAAAATCCGGGCGTGTCATTTGTGAGAATCCAACTCACCACGCTGCACGTAAGCTTTTCCGTTTACATGGACTTGAAGTTCATGGGATTGATATGCATGAGGATGGTATTGATACGAATGAAGTTGAAAAAAGTTTGCGTGAAAAAGATTTTGATTTTGCTTATTTAATTCCTTCTTATCATAATCCAACCGGTATTGTTACGAGTTCAGAGAAAAGAACGGAATTGATGAGGTTATTCTCAAAATACAAGGTTCCTATTATAGAGGACGGATTTAATGAAGAATTACGTTATTCAGGTTCACATTTAGCTCCATTATTAACTTTTGCGGGAGCTGGCAATAATGTGATTTATATTAGTAGCTTTTCAAAGGTACTTTTCCCTGGTTTACGTGTAGGCTGGATTATTGCAGATAAAGAGCTGATTCATTATTTAGAAAGCGTAAAAAGAGCAAGAACGATTCACACATCTACGCTAGATCAAGCTGTTCTGTTTCAATATTTACATGAGGGATATTTTGAAAAATATTTAAAAAAGGCAAGATCTGTTTATAAGAAAAAATATGAGTTAGCTGTCGGGGCATGTAACCAGTACATTCCTTTCAAAAGAATGACTGGAGATGGTGGACTGCATTTATTTATAGAGCTAGAAGAGCATATGAACGCCCGCACACTTTTACAAAAGTGTTATGAGAAAGGCGTTACGTTTTCACCTGGAGATGTTTTTTACTCTGATGGAGAAGGAGCGAACACTTTCCGATTAGGGTTTTCGCGCTTGAAAGAAGAAGAAATAGTTCGGGGAATTAAAATAATTGGTGATACATTAAAAAATGAAAATTGGAGTTGAGAAAATGAAAATCGGTGTTATTATGGGCGGGGTATCGTCTGAAAAACAAGTTTCAATTATGACCGGGAATGAAATGATTGCTCATTTAGATAAAAATAAGTATGAAATAGTCCCAATTACATTAAATGAAAAAATGGATTTAATTGAAAAAGCGAAAGACATTGACTTTGCATTGCTCGCATTACACGGAAAATACGGAGAAGATGGGACAGTTCAAGGAACACTGGAGAGTTTAGGGATTCCTTATAGCGGAAGTAATATGTTATCTAGTAGTATATGTATGGATAAAAATATTTCGAAAAAGATTTTACGTTATGAAGGTGTAGAAACACCAGATTGGATTGAACTTACAAAAATGGAGGATCTAAATCTTGATGAGTTAGATAAGTTAGGATTTCCATTAGTGGTAAAACCAAACTCCGGCGGATCGAGTGTCGGGGTGAAAATCGTTTACAATAAAAATGAATTGATCTCAATGCTAGAAACTGTATTCGAATGGGATTCTGAAGTAGTAATTGAGAAGTATATAAAAGGTGATGAAATTACATGTTCTATTCTGGATGGAAAACAGTTACCTATAGTTTCAATTCGACATGCAGCCGAGTTTTTTGATTACAATGCAAAATATGATGATACTAGTACAGTTGAGGAAGTTATCGAACTTCCAGCAGAAATTAATGAACGTGTAAATAAAGCTTCACTGGCTTGTTATAAAGCATTAAAATGTAGTGTTTATGCAAGAGTTGATATGATGGTGAAGGACGGCATTCCATATGTAATGGAAATTAATACATTACCAGGGATGACACAATCAAGCCTATTGCCCAAAAGTGCAGAAGCAGCGGGAATTAGTTATAGCAAACTATTAGATATGATTATTGAAACATCATTAAAAGTTAGAAATGAAGAAGGGTTTTAAGGAGATTATATAACTAATTCTTTTGACAGTTTCACGAAGTATGCTATGATGAATACATTATAAAAACAAAATATTTATCCACTAGGGGAGCTTTTTATAGGCTGAGATCAAATGTGATTTTGAGACTCTTAGTACCTGATCTGGTTAATGCCAGCGTAGGGAAGTGGGAAAGACGTTGCTATTTAATGAGTAAATAAATACTGTCAATTTCACTTTCTTTACGCCTGTAAAGAAAGTTTTTTTATTTTACAGCTTTAATAATTGTGGATAAATACTTATATTTTATACATTATTGGAGGGATTTAAATGACTTTTTCACAATCATTACGTAAAGAAGTAGATTCAATTTGGGAAGCGAGTTTTAACCATCCTTTTGTAAAAAAACTTGGTGAAGGAACATTAGATTTAGCTAGTTTTCGCTATTATGTGCTTCAAGATTCATATTATTTGAGTCATTTTGCTAGAGTACAAACTTTAGGAGCTGCAAAAGCTCTTGAATTAGAGACGACAGCTCGTATGGCACATCATGCTCAAAATACATATGAGGCCGAGTTATCTTTACATGAGAATTTTGCTAAAAAGCTAGGGATAACAAAAGAAGAAAAAGATAATTTTATTCCTGCGCCAACTGCATATGCGTATACTTCACATATGTATCGTGCTGCGTATGAAGGGCATTTAGGAGATATCATTGCAGCAATTTTACCTTGCTATTGGTTGTATTATGAAATTGGCGAACACTTAAAAGAGTGCCAGCCGGAAGAGCCAATTTATAACGAATGGATTTCTGCTTATGGATCTGATTGGTTCCGTACGCTAGTTGAAGAACAAATTACACGTTTAGATACTATCGCTGAAAAAGTAACAGAGGCAGACCGCAAACGTATGAAACAGCATTTTATTATTAGCAGTCAATATGAATATTCATTTTGGGAAATGGCTTATACATTAGAAAAGTGGCCAGTGGATACAGACGTAAAAGACGTAATTGGATAAAGAATAGAAGTAATGTTATAGATAGGTATGGATCATACCTATCTATATATTTTTTCTTGTCAAATTTGCGTAAAGTCATTAGTGCTACGGAAATGGCGAAATAGAATATCGATAATTTAGCTCATTTACTTGTCTACGTATTAACTGGATAAACTTCTGTCACATTTATTTTACAATCAAAGAACGTAAATGTTGGTGGTATGAAGTTAAATAAGAAAAGAAACCCGAGCTGTTAGCTGTAACCGAGTTGTTTTTTCTTTGCAGGAATTTCTAAATTATCATGGAGTGTTGTTAATGCGATATGCAAATATGCATATCGTATTTTTTTGAGTTCTTTATGTGTTAAAATTAGATATAAAGATATGGAAATATAAAGAAGCAAAAGCAGGAATATCCAATGAATTTTGAGAGGTGTTATATGTTTACAAATAAGAAATTAATTCGATTTGGTTTATCGTTGTTTGTATTTTTAGGGATAATTAATTTTACAATCAGCTATTTCCAAACATATCTTGAAACAGCAGCAGATATTAAATGGGTAATTCCAGAAATTTGGAAAACTATTTTGCTAGATGTTCCTCAAGGTATACTTGTTCTTTTAGGCGCAATTGCTTTATATGATTTCACAAAAGAGGCATCACAAAAAGACGCATCAATCTAAGTGTGTCTTTTTTCTATTAGGAATTTCATAGAGAGTTTTGCTGGAGAAATAGAATGAAAAGCCCTAATAAGGGCTTTTTTCTTTGTAGGAATTTCTTATCCGTCATAGAAACCGGTTACTTGGAGGTGTTATAGCGAAAGGCATTTACAGTACAGAAAAATCTAAGCGGCAGACGAAAATATATAGGATATGGCAACATAATTATTGAGAAATTAATTGAATTTAGTAGGTATGAAGATATGACGCTAGAATTCATATTTTTTAATTTTTATTTATTCCGCATTAACGGGCTGTTCGTAAAAGCCTGATTGGTGAGGGCTAATAATCAGCGGGGGATGAACTTCCCCCCACTGATTAAAGTTTCACTTTATAAAAATGAGCCCATAGCAAAAATAGGTATATGAACAAGGTGCATCATTTAGTGATAAGTCATACTTTGTTGGTGTACGTATTGAACTTAGTTTATAGCGCTATTTTTACTTAGATGTAACGAACAGAAATATAGGGAAGCATCAATGAGGTTGTATTTTATAAACGGAGGTTATGAAAATGAATCAGTTTCAACAAGAACTACAAGCGTTAAGTCTTAATGATTACCGGTCTGGAAATATTGTCTATTGGGACCAGCAAAACCAATATCCATATTACTATATTGAAGATGCTGCTCGTCGCTGTGGCGGTTGTGGTCGTTGTGGTGGTTGTGGTGGAGGTCGTTGTGGCGGATTCCGTTGTGGTGGATTCCGTTGTATTGGTTGCTTCGGTTGTTTTGGTTGCGGAGGTTGTGGAGGTTGTGGAGGTTGTGGTGGTTGCTCTAACTGTTTTGATGGTTTTAGTGGTACTACTGATACTACTGGTACTATTATAACGTATGAATATTGATTGCATTTATCCTGCTATTTGCAGGGCAGTAAGACCCTAAAAAATTCAGCGGGAGCAAAGAGAAGTTAGGTGGCGGACTACCCATAAAAGCCCAATTGGTGAGGGCTAATTAAAGTTTCACCTTATCAATTAAAAAACATTAGTTTTATATTTGTACGTGCCGACAAAGAATATAGCCATTATTATAATTGATATATTCAATCATTCAAGTGAAAGAGTAACAATAAGATATATAGGTGTAATCAAGAGGTGATGGATAAAGCAATGACTAGATTTAAAATCTAATCATTGCTTTTTTCTTATGGTTTTATCATCAAATATCTGTCTGGTTTAGGGATTGATTCCTTCTAGCTAATGAATTCATTACAACTTTGTAAGGTTAATGTAATGTTAATCGATAGTAAGTGAAGATGCTTGAGTGTAATTTAAATAAGATTAAAAAGTACTGTTTATCTATAAAATAATTGGGTAAATAATATGTAATTAGGAAGTGTATGAATATGATTGAACTAAAATCTATTATCCATTCGTATAAACTAAAGAGAAAAATAGCTAAAGATTTATACGGAAAAAGAGATGAATTGACACTGTTATTAAATGAATTTAATAAAATGAAATGTACAGTAACATCTGAAAAGAAGAAAAACAATATATTATCTCGTTTGCAACTAATTTATCAAAATATGAAATTAGATAAGCAGTATCCTCTATCAGTTGCTTTTGATAGTAAATTATTGGAGCGATTAGAAAAAGAACCTCTACATACTATTGAGGATGGTGTAACATGTTTACATCTAATGTTAGATGTGAATTATGAGAAAATAAAACAATATGGTTCGAGTACAAGTAGGTCATTTGTTCCATTATCGCAGTCTTCTATTTGTCTTGCTGATTGTATTTGTTTAACAGGAGTTGTAGTAGGTTTACTAGGAGCAATTTCATTTGGGGGATTACTGTTATCTATATGTTCAATGACATAAAGGTTGATATTTGTAAAAAGGGCACCGAATTAAGGTGTTCTTTTTTGGTTTTTTTGTAAAGATATTGTAAATGATAAGTACAATGCATTAAGTGTAATGTATAATTCGAATGTATCGAAATTCAAATATAATAGAGGTGTTATACATGATAATTACTTTGAATTTTTAAAAGAGTCGGTTTGATAATAATTTATGTAGATAAACAGTTTTTACGTTTCTTTTAAATACTTGGTTTAAATGGATTAGATTAAGTAACTATTGTTCTAGCTTTTTGATAATCAAGACAACTGAAGAAAGGAAGGAATCATTTTATGAAAAAATTAAGGCTGCTAACATTTGAAAATATAGTAGAACCCCTTTTAAATGAAAAGGTATCATTTATATACTTTCCTATTGAATGGCTGGACATCGTAGAGATACATTATAAGACATTTTTATTAACGAGTAAGTTGAAACGTTTGAATGAAAGATTGTATGATATGTTTTCGGATATATTGTTTATTCAGCATAACCCGTACGTATTAAATGAAAATACACCATGGATTGTATCGAAAGAACCTATTAGACAAGAGCAGCTCGATTATATTTTTCAAAGTTGGTATGAGATTATTCATGATTGGAAACCAAATAGATTAGTAGAACCACCAAAATATGAATGGCAATCCGATTTGATTTCTAATTTGCCAGTACTACATGATAATGAAACGTATTCTAAGTGGGTGCCCGCTTTAATCTCACATATTTTTTGTGAGCGTCCTATATATTTAGAAAATACAAATGAAGAAGAAATCTATTTTTCCCCTCTTAGATCACAAAATATTTGTGAGGCGATGTCAGGGCCGATAAAAGATGAAAAAACACAAGATTTTTTCTCCTATGTATATCGATTCGAATGCATAACCCGCGGTGGTGAGAACGCTCCATTATTAAATATTTCAATAGGAATTCGGAGATTTTATCAAGAATATAAGATGATAGGTCAAACAAACCTTGATATGACAACGTTTGTTTGACTTTTTTGGATGAAATGCAAACATTTTGCAAACATAGGTTATCCAAAGATACTTTTACCGAAGTTTTTAACTGCTTCTTCCTGCATATTCGGTAAAACATGAGAATAGACACTTAATGTCATTGAAATATCTGTATGACCTAATCGCTCACTGATGATTTTAGGGTTAACTCCTTGTTTCAATAGTAGAGTTGCGTGTGTATGTCTTAAATCATGGAATTTAATTTCTTTTATACCTACTTTGTTTGTCATCCTAATGAAACTTTTTCTGAAATGTGCTCTTTTTATGATTCTTCCAAACTCATTACAATTTATTAAATCTTGATCTAGATAAGCAGAACCAAACCTTAATTTCTCTTTATTGATTAAAATTTTATGTTTTTTTAAGGCTGCTATTGTTTCATTAGGTACAGGAATTGTGCGTTTTGATGAATTTGTTTTTGCAGTTTTTTTGATTTTATTATCATGACCAGATGTTTGATTTATTGTAACAGTATGTTTTTCAAAATCAATGTCCTGCCATCGTAAACCTAGAACTTCTCCCAGACGCATACCTGTAGTTATTGCAAGTAGATACCCAATGTGATATCGTGATTCTTGTGAATGAGCTAAAAACTTTTTTACTTCTTCCTCTGTCCAAGTTTGGATAGGGGTTTTTTCTTTTTTAGGTATCTCAGCAAACTCTGCTGGATTTCGAGAAATAATATTTTGTTTTACGGCTAGGTTTAAAGCGCTCTTTAAAATTCTATGCATAAGCAGAATAGAATTGTTTGCAATCCCTTTATCTATCGCATTCTTATAGCATTTTTGAATGTGCATAACATTTAATTTATGGAGCGCGACCATTCCTATACTAGGTATAACATGTTGGTTGATAAATGCCCTATAGCCAGCAAAGGTACTCTTTTCTATGCTCATACTTTTAATTTCTAGCCAATGATTTAGGTAATCTTTTAGTGTAACTTTAGATGGCTCTATAAAAGTTCCTTCATTCAACTCTGTAATTTTCTTTGCAACATCAGCCTGTGCTTCTTTTTTTGTCTTATACCCAGAAAACCACTTCTGTCTTCTTTTTCCTGTCTCTGGATCAGGCCCGATATCAATAACAATACAATACTTATTTCCTCTTTTTCGAATATGTCCTTTCACTTAAAACACTCCTTCATTTGTTTTGAATCATGTTGTATAAGTCTAGTTGTAATTTTGCTGCTATGAAAATTACATAGTTGGACATATCAGCGATGGATACATTTTACCATATGTAAGAAAGATACGTTAGAGCGTAGTTATTAAATAATTAGGTCGAGAAATTGATTAGAGTGTACCTTACCTTTATTGCTTTACAAGGTTTTGAATGTGTATAATTTAATGGTATTAATATTAAAATTATAAAAATTTTAGAGGTGGGAATTCTTATGGCAATCTCAGTGAAAACAAGGAAACTTTTATGGGGGAAATCTGCAAGTAGATGCTCTTTCCCAGAATGTAAAATGGAACTAGTCATGGATGAAACAGAGACAGATGATGCATCAATTGTAGGAGAAGAATGCCATATAATTGCCAGGGAAGATGATGGACCAAGAGGAATTTCAGATATTTCAAAGAAGGAGAGAGATAAATATGCTAATTTAATTTTAATGTGTAATGTACATCATAAATTAATAGACGATCAAGAGCATACATATACAGTTGAAATCTTAAAAAATTTTAAAAATAACCATGAAGCATGGGTCAGTGAATCTTTAAAGATTGATGATTTTAAATTTAAAGATGATTTAATCTATTCATCGTACATAGATAAATGGGTAGAAAGAGTAGATTTAGACAATTGGCAAAGCTGGACTTCAAGATTATTAAGTTCTGGTCAACCGAGTATATATATAGATAAATTAAAAGAATTAGAGGAGCTTAGAATCTGGATGTTTTCAAGAATTATGCCAAATAGGTACCTAGAACTAGAAATGGCTTTTGAAAATTTCAGATTAGTATTAGTTGATTTAATTAATACATTTAAAAAGCATGCAGTTAAAAGTTATGATATTTATGACACTGAAAAATTTTATAGAAGTAGAGGTTGGAATGACGAATTAGGAGATAAATTATTAAAAGAGTATGATTATCATGTGGATTTAGTAATGGACTTAACTCTTGAACTTACACGAGCAGCAAACTTTGTATGTGATCAAGTTAGAAGATATTTATTATCTGATTTTCGATTAGAAGAAGGCTTGCTATTAATTACTTCTGGTCCAGATGAAATGTTCAATTTTACTACTTATGGTGTGAATTATAAAGGTGATCAAAGAAAAGGTATTCCGTATAGAGGATTAGAGGCTTTTAAAATGGATAGAGGCGATAGAGATCTACGTTTTGGGATTGGTGTAGGAATGTATTAGAAGCTAAGGAATTAGGTACAGTTTATATTTAATGGAATTATGCCCTGTAAAAAAAAGAGAGCTATCTCTGGCTTTCTTTTTTTATTCATGTAAACCAATTTAAAAGTATTTCATAGGCAGTAGCCATAGTACCTACTGTTGCGATCACGATAGCTAACTGTTTTGGCACATGAATTTTTAACAGTATATTGCCAATAACTATCATGGCAAGAAACATAACAGTTGCTTACATAGCTAGGTGATTAACGGATAATTGTATAAAACTAAAGTCAATTTGATGCATTTAATGTTCTCCTTATAATCTTTTTTTTTATAAAAACAGTATTATATTACGTTTAATAAATGAAAATGTTATTGTTTTTCAATATAAGAGAATACTGTGTTATATTAATTACTAAACTTTCTCAATAATTTTCAGATTATCACATGAATAAAATTTTGATTTTTTGTGATATTATGAAAATAACTAAAAAACGGACATAAAAAAGACCCATGACTGTGTAAGTGGTGCTGCAACACCCCTACACCGTCTCCCTAACCACAGTAGGGAAAACAACTGTCATAAGTCTTCGTACATTAGTATAACACACAACTTAGATGTAATGACACGTTTCTCTGTAAATGTAAAAACTAGGGATGACGTGTCTTTTGTCCATAAGGAGGACAAAGATTGTGCAAGTTTTATTGGATCTTAACGATATGCAAGAAAGTCTAAAATCATCCGGTTATACAAATAGGAAGTTAGCGATGCGTTTTAAAGTAACACATACAACTGTAAATAGTTATTTTAATAAAAGAGGTAAATTTGATTTTATGCACTTTGTGGATGCACTTAGGTTATATAAGCCTAAAGATATTAAGTTTAGAAGAAACTGCATCAAAGAGTGCATACCAACACTTTCACACAAAAATTTAAAATTGGCATTAGAAGTATTAGATATGTTTGGAGAATATGAACTTCAAGATATGATTATGCAGCAGATAAATAAATTTAAGAGTAACCATACAGGGACCGAAAAAGAAATGAAAAAAGGTATTTCAAAAACAGTACGAATAAACTTAAACTTGGTTCCTTTATACCAAACATTGCGAGAAAGAAGTGAAAATACGATTACACCTAAGGTGTTCTTTGAGAAAGTTGATAAAATGAGAAAAAATCAAAAATATATTGATAATGAACTTGTAATAATATTGATTCTAAATACAATATATTCTTTTTTTGATTTAGGTAATTACAAGATGGTGAATGAATATATTCAACAATTATTACCTGATATTATAAAAATTAAATGTCGCTCTTTAAGAGATTCATTTTTGTTAAGAATAAAAGAAATGGAGATTTTTGTGAACCTTCATGAAAATAAGTTAAGAGAATCTCGCCAAAAATGTTTTGATATAATAAGCGACGAGACAAATTGTTATGTCAGTACTAAGGCAGTAGCGTATTGTAAAATTGGAGAAAGTTATGTTTTCTCTGATTATCAGAAAGCTAAAGAGTACATGGAAAAGTCACTAAAAGTTATTGGTGATCCACCTAATAAGAAACTAGAATTAAGGAAAGAAAAAGTACTTAATACACTTTTGTTTTTAAGAATATACCATAAGAGAGATTTACATACTATTAACATTGATGATTTAGATGAAGCTGAGAGAGCTTTTTTATATGTAAGATTAGGTGAGAATGAAAAAGCAATTAGAATTTTACAGACCTTAAAAAATAACAACGGATATCTTAGTAGCTTTCAATTGTACTATATGGGGCTCGCAGTTGGAGGCAAAGCAGGGAAAAAATACTTAGAACTATCCCTTGAAAGTTTTTCTAAATCAGGTGATTTCTTCTATGTGTTTCTACCAAAAGAAGCATTGAAATGTTATAATTAAACTATACATAAAAGGTGGTGAAGCACTTGAAAAATAAGTTTGTAAAAGTAGTGTTATCAATTGTAGTTGTAGCTTGTCTTTCTATCACAACTTTTCAAGTGACAGGAAAGGATAAAGTACAAAGCGCTAAAGAACAAAAAACAATTCTATACATGATTGATCCAGGTCCCGGAGGCGGATAATTATATAAATATAAGAAATGACACTATCTATTAGATAGTGTCATTTCTGCTTTAAAGGGAATGGAAACATTTTGACTGGAACGACAAAAACTTTCCACTTTTATAAAGTCCACGTATAAATAACAGGATGCAAGGGGGAACTAGTAGTGACAAAAGAAGAAATTGTAATACTGTTCTTAGATACAGTAAAGGAATTCGCTCCTGAAAAATTAGAGGAATATATTGCAGAGATTAAAAAAAATAGCCTATCCTAATTCGAGAGGCTATTTTTCCATTTTCTTATGATGTTTATTCAGGGCTTGAGCGATAGCTAACATCTGGTCTAATGCCATATCTTCTTTATCTTTTGGAAGAGGTTCTAACCATGCCATAATTTCTTTAAATTTCTCGTATTTATTATCATCCTGGTTTGTTTCGTTATTTTCTCCATATAAGTAGTTCACAGGAACGGCAAATCTTTTCGCTATTTTTTCTATTGTCTCACGACTCGGGAAGGCTTTTCCATTTTCGAATTTTGAAACAGTACCCTTAGTAAGATCTACTTCTTTACCAAATTGTTCTTGGTTCATTTTATGTTCTAAACGAATTTGTTTTATTCTATCTTTCATATCCATAAAAAAACTCCCCTTATTAAGACTTTTCAATAATCCTAAATCCTATTAAGTTTATTATAAAGTTTCCTGACGAGAAACGTAAAGGACAAAAAAGTTTCCTATTCTGAAATTTTTTATAAAAAACACTTGAAGTTTCATACAATGAAACATATAATGGATTTGTAAGCATCAGAAGGGAGTGATCAGATGCAAACCGATACACCTAAAACAGAACTTCAAAAAGCATTTGAAGAATCTGGACTTAAATATCATGAACTAGCAAAAAAGTTAGGGATATCGAAGTCATACTGCTATAAAATAATTAATTGGAATCTAAGGGTTTACTATGATGTGGCAGTTAATATATCTAAAGTATTGGGAAAGGAAACAACTATATTATTTAAGGAACAAGAAAAAAATTTTAAACAATAAGTTTCATTGTATGAAACTTATTTGGAAGGAGTGAAAGAAAATGGGTTTAGAACAATTTATTAAAGAATCTATTCGTGAAATTGTAAGAGAGGAAATCAGATCAGCAATAGCTGACTTACAACAACAATCACAACCAAATAAGGTTATGCGAGTGAAAGAAGCCGCAGCTTATCTCAACATTGCGGTTTGCAGAATGTATGAATTAGCAAATCACCCTAGGTTTCCAGTAATAAGAGAAGGGCGTAAACTACTTTTCCTGCAAAAGGATTTAGAAGCTTGGCTTGAAGCACAAAAGGAGGTGATTTAGTGGAAGATACAACATCGTTAGTTATATTCGCAATGTTTATCGTATGTAGTGCATGGTTGCTTTATATTACTTACGAACCAATAAAACAATGGGCTTGGAGTGATGTAGAAAAAAATAAAAAGACCCACGGCAATGGGTCCTTTTCAAAAAATAAGTTGTTCTAAGTATACCACGGAAAGTAGGGAAATAGTACATGGATTTAATTGAATATCAAGTGTTATTACCTAATAAGTTTTGGGACTTAGCAAAAAGCAAAGATGAATTAAAACAGATGATAAAGCAATATTTCAGTGTTTGTTATCCACATTATAGAATTCAAGGAATTATCAAAAGCGGACAAGCATGTATTGCAATTTGTACTAGGAGGTTAAAAGATGGCGATATTTAGACAAGTACACACTTCATTTTGGAATGATGTGAAAGTACAAGAAGATTTTACACCAGAAGATAAGTATTTTTTCTTATATTTATTAACTAATCCACAAACGAAACAAATTGGTGTGTATCAAATAACAAAAAAACAAATGGCTTTTGAAACAGGTTATTCACATGAAACTATAAAGGCTTTGATGCAACGTTTCGAAGACTATCACAAGATAATAAAATACGATAATGAAACCAGAGAATTAGTCATTTTTAATTGGGGGAAATACAACCTGAAAAAAGCTGGAAAACCAGTTGAAGATTTAATAAAGAAAGAATTAAAAGAAGTGAAAAATATCTCTTTGTTGATTCCAATATGCAAACATATAGAGCAAAAGTCTATAAAAAGGCTAATTGAAACGTTTATTCACGACTCGTATAACGACAAGTTAACGAACCGTGGCACGAGTCGGGGACAAGAAGAAGAACAAGAAGAACAAGAAGAACAAGAAGAACAAGAAGAAGAAGAACAAGAAGAAAAAGAACAAGAACAAGAAGGACCTTTAGTAGTAGAAAATCTCGCAATCGATTTTTATATGAAAAATTTCGGACATATCTCTCCATTCATGGGAGAAGAAATTAATCAATGGATAGATGAGCTTAATCAATCGTTAGTAGTTGAAGCAATGAAAATCACTTTAGAAAACAATAAACGTAATTGGTCTTATACAAAAGGAATTCTAAAAGATTGGCATCAACAAGGCTTTAAAACAATTCAAGATGTAGAAGCAGCACAAGCAACATTTCGAAGACAACAAAGTAAAAAACGTACTGGTAAAGGTTATGCTAATCGAACTGAAGCTGTACCAGATTGGTTACATCAACAGGAAGAAACTGAACCTATGCAACAACGACAGCAAACTCAAAGCAATGATCTTGAAGATAATAAGAAACGTTTGGATGAGATTCTAAATAAATATAAAAATACAAAAGGAGAGTAAGGTATGAAAAACACAGGTGTTGCAAGAAAAGTGGACGAGCTAGGTCGTGTAGTAATTCCAGTAGAGTTACGCAGAACTTTAGCGATTGCCGAAGGAACAGTACTAGATTTTCATGTCGATGGTGAAAACATCGTTTTAAGAAAACACGAAAAGTCATGCTTTGTAACGGGGGAAGTTTCTGAAGATAACTTTGAGCTATTAGATGGGCGGATTTTTCTAAGTAATGATGGAGCAAAATTATTAATAGATACAATTATTCAATACCTTGATAAAGAAGGGAAAGTAAGAAAATGAATAGGGTTGATATGAAGAAAGGTACAAAAGAAATGATATATTCCAGCATTATTAAAAGGCTTCATGAAAATTTGAATATATTTAAAGAGGAATTAAAACAAGTGGTTACTAATGAGTGTAAAACTTATGGAGAGATAGAAAGGTATCTATTTATAAAGAAAAAAGAGGCTAAATGGAATCAAGATGAATTACAAATGTTTTTAATAGAAGCTGTAGAAAAAGATGTTGCTAAAGAAAAGAACAATCTATCCCTACAATAGATTGTTCATAAAATATTACTAAACGTTGGTTATTTTTACTACGGCAGAGCTGCTATAAACAATGTTTTCATTCTCTACTTTGCTAAAGAATTGTGAAGAAGAAATTAGTTCAGTTAAAGAAGGTATAAAACCAACATGAGTATGTATCCATACCTTATATGGTTCGCTTTGAGAAGTATATTGCTCATTTTTATAATCAACTAGATTAATTGGAATAAACATATCACCTTCATGAACGATCAGCTTTTCATCATTACTAAAAGTAATTACAGCATAAGATTTTGGCATGTGTAACCCTCCCTTCAAGGGAGATTATACCAAAAAAATAACTTAATAGGATAATTCATATAAGAAAAAAGTTTTATGGGTTGTAACATTACTGTTTATAAGAAGGGTGTTGAAATTGTTGATACGGCAACTAAACATTTTCGATGTAGAGCCAGCAATTTGTGAGTTCGATGTAATGAAGGCAAATGTGAAAAGAGGTACAGGACGCACTACATATGCTGATGTACGCGTCCAGGTTCCAACGAATGCAAAGTGTACGGATGAATTACCACGCACAACTAAACAAGATGATCGCTATGATATTTTTGAACAGTATGTAATGGCAATATGGAGATTTCATAGAGCTGTAGATAAGTTTTTCAATTGGGATATAGCTGAAGAATTGTGTAAGGCAGCAAGGGATAAAAAAGAAATAATTCCGGTACGGGTTTATTTAGGAAGTGGTTTTAAACCTGATGTTGTCGAGTATATGCGGTAGTAAAAAGGAGAGGGACATATGAAAAAAATAGAAATCGATGTTAGTAGCAACAAACTTTTAATAGTGAAGGACGGAAATGTAACAGTAGTAAATCCGCCAATGAGTGGATTCGGTGAGCAAGTTGCGGTTTGGGTAAACGGTAAAGTTGATCGTGTAGATACTAAGTTTACTGAAAAGATAAAATAATTTTTTACTAGAAAGTAGGTTCGCTTATGAGTGTAGCGAGAAATCATGAAGCGATGAAGGAATCACGGTTGAAGGTATACATTGCTTTAGAAGAAGCTAACTTCATTTGGGATGAAAGAGATGTAATTCTTTTTCGTGAAATGTGGAGTCAGGGCATGAGCTTGCCAAAGATGGCAAAAGCGCTAAGAAGGCACCAAGCGGAAGTTGCACTCCTTGTAATAGATCAGGCTGATAAGTATTTAATTGAAAATCGTCCGTTAGGATTAGGAATTTACTAAATAGGAAGGGGAAAATAAAATGAACGTTATGGAAAACGGTGTATATGAAACAACTAAATTAGTTAGTGAATTAAAGGAAGGACAAGCTGTAATGAATATTAATCATATTAGTGAATTAGATCAATATCAAGAAGCGGCATTACGTACATGGAATACAAATAATGATTTTGGTGGACGTGTTTTAAATGCAGCATTAGGTCTTACGGGAGAAGCTGGTGAGGTTGCTGATGTTGTAAAAAAAGCAATTTTTCATGGTCATGGATTTGATCCAGCTCATTGTCCAGGAGAAGAAGAAGGAAATACACATAAAATCGCTTTAGAGCTAGGGGACATCTTGTACTACATTTCAATCATGTCTCATGAAATGGGATATACCCTAGTAGATATTGCTCAAATGAATATATCTAAATTAGCAACGAGATACCCAGACGGATTTAGCCGAGAAGCTAGTCAAAATCGTGTAGATATGAAATGAAAATTGTAATAAAAAAGAGCCGTGAGTGGAAAGGCTCATAGCTCTTTTTTATAAGGGTAATGATTCTATATATAAATATTATCATATAATCCCAAAAAATTCAATGTCAGTCAATTAATTGGTATAAAATTTGGATTTTATTTAAAAGAAGGAACGGAGGAGTATGTAAAAGGCTTTGAAAGATCCATAAAAAAAGAATTCAGTAAAACTCTGAATTCTTCTACACGTAATTTTATTTGTTAATCCATTTGGAAATAATAGGATAATGAAATTCTTTTTCTTGTAGCACATATAAAATTCCTTTTATAGGTCCGAAAATTAACAAAAGAAACAGTATCAAATATAAGGGAGCTATTCCGAAAATAATCAAAGCGTTATTTGAAGCTAAGTCTAAATTAGATAAAGATAGCATTAAGATTCTTATTATGAAAAGATTCCAAATCACTGTAATTATCCAAATGAATAGTTGGTAAAACATAGCTTCAAGGATATTTTTTCGAATGTTTTGTGATTTGTACACAAAATAAAAAATCAACGGTATATAAAAAATTGTGACGCTAAAGAAAATAAGAATAAAAAAAGATAATAAGGTAAGAAAATGCATAATTAATTTTATGTTCTTTTCTTGAGTTGGGATCATTAAGGTCCTCCTATATGTATGAGATTTGTTGTGCCCATTATAATATGTGCTGTAGATAATTGTAACATAAAAATTAATTGTAATAGAATACTGCATCGAAAAGAACACGTATTAAATTAAACAAGAAGCCCTAGAGTTAGGGCTCTAGAGCTTTTTGTTTTGGTATTCTCACATGGTTTTTCAAAAAGAATAGAACATATTGAAGATAACATGTGAATGTTTCATAAATGTATCAAAAAAGTGAACAAAATTGCTATTGCGGAAGAAGCAGAAATGAAGTTTCTAATACGTAAGTACGTGAAAGGTATTATTTCAAGTGGATAAAATGTGCATGGGACACCTAATCATTACTTTATCGGGGGAAAAGAATATGTTATGAACTTTGTTAAATGGAAAAATGAAAATTTTACTTTTAGAGTGAAACTAAACAAAAATGCTATTTTAATAGAAAAATAGGTGACTCAGCAATTGTGTCAGCCGAGTCACCCAGTACTAATGGTCTAGATAATATTCTTTTTTTTATATGTAGTTATAGTGAGTTCTTAGAGGCTAACTCCAAATCGCAGTTAAAGGACAAAGAAATTTATTTTAGAAAGTATTAGATTTTACTATGTTAATGCTACAACAGCGAGAGTTAAGCCCAACGTATTTAATGAATTAGAATATGGTCCCACATTAACAGTAAGAGTACTTGTTATACCTGGAGGTGTAGTGAAAATTGCGGGGGCTGATATAGAAGTGAATCCTGCAGTATATCCTAGAGAAGTACCTGAGCCAATGACTGGATTATTATTAAGATACATAGTGACACCTGCCGAATTACCTCCTGGTTGAATGATAACTTGCACTTCATAGATTGCCAAATAGGTTCTGCCACCTTCAAGTAAAACAGTTGTTGGCGGTGTGAATGAGATTGCCGTACCATTAGAATTTACCACGGTATCTAGTGGAATCGCAGAATTTACAGAAACTATTGATGGGGTAGTTTGAACAACATTTAAACTGTTAGCCGTGGGGGATGGACAAGAACAAGGTTTGTGAATGTTAGAGTTATTATCATTTTGGTAATTCACAAATAATCAAACTCCTTTATGTAAGATAATTTTTTATCCTATATAAAATGTAGTTCTTTGTGTATTTATATTATTTTTAATAAGTTTATAAAATTAGAACAATATTGTTGGGCATTCAATTTTTAACAGTATGATACTCTAAGAATTTTAAAGCGCATCTGATAAATATATATGAATGTTTTTTGGGGGACATTACTATAAGTTAGGAAACATAATAAAAGAACCCGTTTGTTATAAACGGATTCTTCCCACAAGATTTGCAAGAAATTCAAGGTAACTAGACCGGAGCACTTATTGAATTTCTTGGGATAATAGTGTATGCAAAGGAATCAATAAGGTTAAAGAAATTCAAACAAAAGCTTTATTTAATCGGACAAAGAGGCCCGGGAAAGCACTCTTTGACCAATACTCACATCATATTATGAAGTGAAAATGTAGCAGCAATATATTTTATGTATATTTTTAGGATATGTGCAAATGCTTATGTATTGAAAAGTTATTCAGTTATTTGAAATATAGTTTCATCAGGTCTAGAGAATCCATACAATTTCCTTGCGAACTTTAAAATACCTTCTTCGCTCTCTGTTAAAGTTTTAATATCGTTTTCAAAATAACGTCCTATAAGTTCTAATTCAGACAATTTTTTCTTTTCTTTATTAAGTGTAATTTGTTTTTCTTGAATCATTTGTTCTTGCTTATAAATGCAGATTTGAATGGAAATAACCATAGGTAGTATAAAAGCAAGTGCTAATAAAAGACGACGTCTTAGCTTTTTATTCGTTTGTCGATTCTTATTAGGATTAATTTGTTTTTTTGAGATTGATTGTTGTGGTGTTAAATTTGGGACACTACCCATTTTAAAGCCTCCATTACTTATGTATAGAATTTAAATTGTTTAAAAGTATTATATATGCTAAATAGATAAATTTGAACTTATTTTGGCAAAGAGAGGTTTTATGAAACTTAACAAAATAGTTATTTTGTATTAATCCAAAAAATAAAGAGCTCTTTTTAAAGAGCTCTTTACCAAAAGTGATCTTGAATATGAATACGCACGATATTGTATGCGTGCTATTCAGGTAGGTGCAAATTTAAAACAAAATTCTTATTTGGGCATAAAAAAGAGCACAATATATGTGCTCTTGGACAAGAAAGGTAGATTTCTATGAGTGGATGCCTCCATACAATAATATATGCTTGTCCAGTAAAAAGGTGAATAGATAAAAGAACCCGTTTGTTATAAACGGATTCTTCCCTTAAGGTGTGCAAGGAATACAAGGTAACTGGCCTAAGGAAACCTGTAGAATTCCTTGTGGTAATACTGTATGCAAAGGAATCAATAAGGTTAATAAATTTTAAAGAAAATCCTTATAGGAATAGAGAAGAGCATCCTTAGGGCGTAAGGCGCTCTTTGACCAAGAACTATATTGTGTATTTTTTATAGTCCGTATAAGTATATGGAAGTTGAAAATAAAGAGTGAATCAAATTTTAATAAAATATTTATTTAAAAAGGAGACGGGAGTTATGAGAGAACGTGAAAATTGGGATGTATTGTGTGAAGAGTGCGATAAGGTAATCATCATCGGTGTAAAAACGGAATTCGGAGATCATTATTGTAAAACATGTTATGACAAGCTAGCGTACGGAAACAAAGGAAAGTAATTTAATAAAATCCTTATTTAACAACAAATAAAAAGAGTGCATTTTTATATGCACTCTTAGTAAATCTGGTGAACGTCTCATGAAATATAAAAAATTCAAAAAATCGTAATCAGATTTTTTACGAGTAATTTTTTTATATTGTATGCCTTACTTGGAATTATGGAGCCTGTCATCAAAGAAAAAAGGAAAAAGAGGAAGGCGGAAAATTAAACAAAATCGTTATTTGAAACCAAATAAAAAAAGAGCACACATATAAGTGTGCTTCTAGACTAAAAGGTTTGAACGTATGGACTGTGGAGTGCCCTACACAATAATATATGCTTGTCTGATTAAAAGGTGAAAAATTTTTATATAAAGACGTTATTTAATTATGAAATACAAAAGAGCACTTATAGAAGTGCTCTTGATAAAAGCTATCCCTCTTGCTGGTAGAGGTACATGGTATTATATGTGAGATTTTTATAAGGGTGAAAAAATTAATGAAAACGCTGTTTTAGTAACCCCCCTTTTTAAAAAGGCCTGTTGTGAGGGTAGGCCTTTTTAAAAAATTTAAGGATAAAGTTTTACATGGAGATAAATTATATATTACTAGATTTAATTCATAAATCCTGTATGTTGAAGGTTGAAAAAATTTTTATGTATTTAATAAAAACTTCATTTTAATAAATAAGGAGGATGAATGATGGTTTTAGAGGCGAAGGTGAAATTTGAATTAGATGAAGAACAGAAATTACAGTTTCAAAATATAAGGGAAAACGAAGGGGAACAAGAAGCGTTTTACTTTCTAGAAGAATTGATAATGAAAGGAATTGATTTAGCTGAATTTGTAGAGATGGAGTACAAGGATAACAAATAACATTTCAGTCAAATCGAAAGGGGAATGGAGAAATGATTGAACAAATGGATATTGCGGAGGGGCAGTTATCAATATTCGAAATGGATGAAACGAAAATCAAATTGTATGAAGTCTTAGAAGCGAATGGATACCATTGCGAGATTAGGAGTTATTATCTACACAGCGATTACTTGGGTGAGGTTAAATACTTCTTCGTTAGAACAACTGATGACATGATCATCGATATGTGCTTGAGTCAGTTTCCAGAAGTGTTTACGGCGTATAAGGGATTCAGTGAAATTGAGATCAAGAAGATATACAGAGGAAGATTACAATAAAAATTTCATTTTGTTATAAATAAAAAGGCGGTTGTTTCCGCAACCACCTTTTTATAAAACAGAGCAACTTTTTCAGAAATAATATATGAATGATTCCTGAAAAGGTTATAGGATATAATCGCATTTTTATAACAAAAGTGACGAGCTCAGGTTATAAGAAAGGACTGACTATAGTGTATGCAATCCTACTTATAACAGTCACAAATAAAAGAGCAGCTAGTAAAAGCTAACTGCTCGATACAGATAAGTAGTGAAGGAATACATGGACGGTTAAAAGAGTTCTGGCTTATCGCCCATATATAGTATGTGTTTAATATTAAGGAATATTCGGATGTGTAAAATTAAAAAAGAGCACCTTCGAACAGTGCTCTTTCTCGGAGTGAATTTAAAACATTTAAGCAGGCCTTATGAAGGTGTATTGAAAAGTGTTCAATACAAAGTATGTCATTTTATAAAAAAGGTGATGAAAAATAAAAGAGCAGATAGCAAAAGCTAACTGCTCCACATTCGACAAAAGATTTCGGGCAGAAATCACTGCTAAGAAATCTGCTTATAGTTAGTATGTACAAGATTGCGCTTAGTATTCAAAGAAATAAAAAGCAGCCAGCAAAAGCTAACTGCTCCAAACAGGGATGTAACTCTAGATGTATATATATTATTGACGGAATGTTGGATTTTATTCAGGGGAGGAAGAGGGAAATGAAAGAAGTTGAGTTCAGAGCTTGGGATTTAAAAGATAAGCGAATGTATTATAACGTTGGTATTGTAGGAACTTTAATAATTTTAGAGCATGAACAAAGCGGTTATGAGTTCTGCGAATTGGAATTGAAATCATATGACCATATAGATAATAACTATGTGTTAATGCAGTATTCAGGCATTAAAGATGTAGAGGGAACAAAGATATTCGAGGGAGATATGGTAAGAATATTTGTTCCAAATGATCCAGAAGTAAAAGAATACACTTCTACAGTTTTTGAATTGGAAGGTGCACTTGTTGTTAAAATGGTTGGATTTGATATATACCAAGATGATCATTGTGTTGGATGGGTTCCGGAAGATTATGAATTAAAAGTGATAGAAAACATATATGAAAATAAAAACTCAATAAAATAATCCTTTTAATAGAAAGCGAGGTTAGGATAATGACTAATTTAAAGAAAAGAAAAATTAGAAAAGCTATCGCGCGTCGCACAAAACCAGTAGAGAAATATCATGTCGATAACGCTTGGAGAAATATTTTTGTGAAAGCTGGAATAATAAAATAACAGTACTGGAGGGATAGAAAATGAATGGTAAACAGTTTTTCGGAATGTATTTGGCTCTTTACTTAATCATCATGTTTGTGACCTTTAGTAATGCGAAAAGCTTCATACAAGCTGGAATTATTATGGTACTTGTAATTTTGATTTCAGAAGTTGATCATAGATATGGGTTTTATAAGGGAAGCAAGAAAGCTAAAAGCAAACAAATATAGTCCGGCTAGAAAACTAGAGGACACCAATTCATTAAAGCAGCAATAAAAGCTGTTTTAGGAATAGGTGTCCTTTTTATTTTGACAAGGGAGATGGGGAAATGAAGGGGTTAAAAGATCAGTTAAGTGAATGGAAAAAGCAATCGAATCAAGCAAAAAAGAAAAAGAAGAAAAAACGAAAAGAGAAATTTAGCACTCGTGAAATTGAGGATTTAATGGGAATGCATAGGCCTTGTTATGAACGAAGACGTGGAGCAATAAGACAAAAGTAATTTAAAAATAAAAAGGAGTGGTCTTACATGACTAAACAATTATCTTTCTTACCAAAAATCGATAGAACAGCGACACAAGAGGAATTAGAAGGTGTGTTGGAAAGCGTACGTATACATAGACAATTTGGGATGATGCGTAAAGAAATGAAAGTCACTCCTTCTTATGAAATACGTGAGCACGGTCCTACACATACAGTTGGTAAGCCGTTAGAAGATGTTGCTATAGCAAATATCCAACAAAGTAAACGAGAAGAGTGGCTTGAAAGAATGTCAGTACGTATAGATCAGTTTCTAAATCGATTAGGGAACGGACGTGCAGGAAGTATTCAAAGAGATATTATTTATAAACGATATTTAGAAGAAGAAGACGTATGTGATTACATGGTTTATAACGAAATAGGGATGTCAGAGCGCACCTATCGACGTTGGAAGTCTAAAGCGTTTTATAAACTTGCTTTCGCACTTGGATTAGAAGTTTACGAGACAGAAGAAACGGGAGGTAATGAATAATGAATTTTGTTCAACCGATACGTGATCCAGAGCAAATACAACAAATTAAGGAGTATTTAAAAGAAAAGAATGAGCGTAATTATATTTTGTTTGTAATGGGGATTAATACAGGTCTACGTATTAGTGACATTTTGAAACTGAGGGTTGGAGATTTAAAGGGAAGCCATATCTCAATGCGTGAAATGAAGACAGGTAAGCATAAACGTATTCAGATTACTGCAGCATTAAGAAGAGAGCTAAAGTGGTACATTGAAGATATGGGAGACTATGAGTATCTAATTAAGAGCAGGCAAGGAAAGAATCGACCAATTGGAAGAAGTATGGCATACAAAATACTTAGTACCACAGCAGCAGAGTTTGGCTTAGACGAGATTGGAACACATACACTACGTAAGACATTCGGTTATCATATGTACATGCAGACAAAAAATATAGCCTTATTAATGGAGATATTCAATCATTCAAGTGAACGAGTAACTTTGAGATATATTGGTGTAAATCAAGATGTAATGGATAAAGCGATGACTAAGTTTAGAATTTAAGATATAATTTACTATATATTTAAATTAATTTAGGTAAATATAACGTAATTTGATTTTAAATACAATTAAGTCAATGTAAGGATGGATTTAGGTGAAAAAAAACTTAGCTAATGAAAAAAGTACGAAAAAGGAAATGTTTAGTAAAAAATGGCACGGTGTTTTAGAAGAAATTGCACTTTTTAGAAGGGAATCAATGTCAAATTGGATATGGTTTAGAGGGCATAGTGATGAAAATTATAAGTTGAATTCAGGCCTATTTCGAACTGAAAATAAGAATAAAAAACTAATTTTGGAAGAGTATTTATTTATTGAAAACCAATTAATAGTGAATTTTAAGCAGCAATCGTCAACTTTTATTAGAGAAGATAATATTGATTTACAATTTCATATGCAACATCATGGCTTAAAAACAAGATTATTAGACTGGACAGATTCGTTTGCAACAGCTTTATATTTTGCTTTTGAAGGTTGGGACTATGATAAGGAAACTAATGCGTGTATATGGTTATTAGATCCATATGCCTTACATACTCATCTCCAAGGTGTTGCTTACATTGAAACTGCAGATTCGATTAGAGATATAGATGAAGAAGATATCGATGGTGAAATACGTAATTTAGCAGATGTTTTTACAAATACAGTTGCGGAGTATACGTTTCCAATGTATCCTTCAAAGAATAATGCAAGATTATTAGTGCAGAATGGATATTTTACAGTTCAAAGTAATCGGTTAGAAGATTTAGAAGTTGAATTAGAACAAGCTTGTCCAAAAAATAAAGAAAAAATATTAAAAAAAATAATTTTATCACCAGATTTATTAGAATCTATATATGAGTATTTGACTTTAAATGGAGTTAACCATTTCACGGTATATAATGATGTCGATGGATTGTCTAAGTATTTAAATAAAGAACTTACTGAAAATGCGTATGACGAAAAATTAAAACATATAGCTAAGTTTAGCAATTTCAGTTATATGACAAATAGATATGATTTATAAAAATTATGGCGGCCTTTGGTCCGTCTTTTTTATTAGGTGGTTTTTAAAAATTATAAGAGCTTAGGGTTAGCTAAAATTTTTGTACTGTGTAACTCAGAATGGAAAGGGTTATAAGACTATGATTGGCAAGAGCTGTAGCGATTGGCTTAGTTACACAAAATATAAGATATGGGTAACTGGTATTTATATGTAAATAGTTAAAGTGTATGATTAACATAGACTAATTTACAAAGGGGATGAGTATGTGAAGGGGAATGGTATGCAAGAAATTATGAGTGTAGCTAAAGAATTTGGTTTGGATAGTTTAGTTGATGTAGGAATGGATTTAATGCCTTATGTGAGTAATGTTAGAAATATGCTTAAATTTAATAGGTTAGAAAGTAGGATGAAGGAACATAGTGATCAACTTAAGGTTATTGGTCAATTGTCTCAAAATAGTATTCTTGCAGCAGATTATATATCTGAAAGAATATTCCCAATCGTATTAGCTGATTTAATCGAAGAACATGAAGATGCAAAAATCCATTTAATATTAAATGGATTCGAGAATGTTTTTATTGAGGAGAAGTCTGAAGAGAGCATAGTAATAAATTATTATGATACATTACGCAATTTAAGATATAGGGATGTTAGAAGATTATTGGATCTTGTAGGAGAAACTGGCACCTATGAAACACCTTTAATTAATACAGAAGAAGCTGCTGTTATTTCAAGTATTGATGTTAAGTTAGAACGATACGGATTAATCGAAATGCATAGGGTAGGCATAGGAGATGGAGAGTATGAGACTAATTATCCAGGTAATGTGAAACAAACACACTATGGCTATAGGTTTTTACAATTTATAATGTCTAATGAGAAAAAAGTGGCAGAGTCGTGACCGCTTTTTGGCAGTAAATGTGCCGGTTGTTTTGCATGTAGCGTGATAAATTTGTATTGTGAGAAATAGCAGAAATACATGTATTGTAATGTAACTAGAATGGAATTTAGATTTTATAATTGACCTCTTTAAATAAATAATGGAAAATATAGAGGGTTTTTTTAGTTTTTAACTAATTAAAACTATTATTAATCTAAATTGTTTAAGTAAGGGTGTAATTAGGATGTTAAAGTTGAAAGATTCTGATATTAGGGCTGTTTTATTGAGTAATCTAGACAAACGCTATAAGGATGAAGAAGGTACAAAAGTAGTAAATGAGATGGGAGTTCTTCATGGGCAATCCAGAGTAGATGTAGCTGTAATTAATGGTATTTTGCATGGATATGAAATTAAAAGTGAAAGTGATAATTTGGAACGTCTTCCTTCACAGATGAATGATTATAATAAAGTTTTCGATAGGATGACTATTGTTGTACAGAGAAAATATTTAGACGAAGTTAAAAAACTTATACCGAATTGGTGGGGTATTATGTTGGTAACTCGTTACAAAGGAAAACTACATTTGAGAGAAATTAGAAAAGGACGATTAAATAAAAATGTAGATTCCTTTTCTTTGAGTCATTTACTTTGGAGGGGAGAAGCAATTGATATTTTAAAAGAAAAAGGCTTACAAAAGGGGTACTTAAGTAAGCCAAGACATGATATTTATGAAAAAATTTGCAATTCAGTACCTTTGGACGAGTTACAGGCCATTGTTAACCAACGGTTAAAGATGCGTGGAAATTGGAAAGTTCATTAATAATAAGTGTTAAATGATGATTTGTTCCAATGGTTCTCCAAGTTTCTGCATTTCCAGTCCCTGTTTGATTATGAGCACAATCATAGATGTACTGATCACCGTAAGAATAGTCTTTTCCTGAATACTTAGAATGGGAAATGACACGCTGAGAGAGACCCCGTGTTTGTTGCCATTTTCCATATTTAGGACTAGTAACTGAAAAACCTCTAAAAATAAGATATTCATCGTCAGCAGTATAACGAATATTTGCAGACATTCTCATGAAGCGAGGATCAATTTTTGCATATTCGGGATTTGATATAATATAGTCGCCAAATGCTGGGTATCTTGGGAGTTTTGTATTAAATAACTTTTGATAAATAATCCATTCAATTCTTGGTATGCTTCCATCTGTACCAGAAGCAAATTCAGAAAGAGTTTCTGGGAAAGCTGTGGCTGTGAAAGTTAGTGTTCGCCATCTTTCTACATATGGTAAGGAAAGTATGGAGCCTACAACAAACTTTGTAATTCTACCCACAGGAGTTTTAGAATCAATGTATTTATAATCTATAATTATGTCAATTTCCTCAGGGGGACATTCTAATTCATAAAGAAATTTTTCAATGATAGGTTCTAAATCGTCTAGGTCATCTTCACTAACTCGTACGGCGTAGCCAGTATTAAAGGTCTTAATTATAGAATGAACAGCTTTTTGATAGTTAGTTCCACGATCCTTGCTAGTAACTGGAATTGCTTGTATATTTTCTTGAGAGAGAGTTTGAAAAATAGATTCTAAAGGATGAGTTGCATCCGCCATAACCTCATCATCATCTAAACAAATTTGTACTGCATCAATAAATATAACATTGGGATTATTCCAGGAATCTTTTAGCTGAGCAGTGAAATTTTTTAAATGTTCATCTATAGATTTTTTTGGACAGTCATTTTCAAAATCCCAATCAATAGGTGGAATCTCAATGACTGGCGTCATATTATTCTTTAGTTGAGGATTTAGTTCTGATAAAGCTGTTTGTTCACCTCTTTTCCATCTAATAATTGGTACATAATGTTCATGATTAAACATAATATTATTTCCTCCTATTAATATATTTAATAACTATTATTTCTTTGGAATTTACAAAAAACCTCTAAATTTGTAAAAAAAAACATTGATTTGTCACTGTATTTTGTGATTGAAAGAATAAAGGGATTAATTAGGTCATTAAAAGGGATTAACAAAAGCTGTTATCAATTATGATAGCAGCTTTAATTGTGTATAAATAATTAGTATGGGGTGAGGGTATTTTATGCAACCGCTAACAGTGCAAGAGATTAATAAACTATATGAGCAAGATAATATCATTAAGTTCTATAAGCATCCATATTGGCGTAAGAACATAAGATTGTTAGCACTCGAACGAGACAATAGCGAATGTCAGGAGTGCAAGCGTAAAGGTAAGTATAGTAAAGGTAGGAACGTCCATCACATCAAGGAGTTATGTGATAGACCAGACTTAGCATATATACTTAGCAACCTAGAAACACTGTGCATTCGTTGCCATAATCAGGAACACAACAAAGAGAAGAACATAGTGAAGAAGCGCTGCACGATAGTAGATGAAGAGAGGTGGTAAGTGTGGACACCTTAACGATACAAGGTAACACATATGTATTATCTTTTATTGAATCAATGAGAAAGAAAGAACCTGTAGATCTTATAAGGGAAAATCCTTTCGATGTATATAAACAGTTTCAACGTGACATCTACACAACATACAAACAGATAAGACACATATGTAATTCAAGAGCATGTGAGAAGACTACACTTGAAACAGTAAAGAAAAGTCTACGTGAACATTGGTTAGAACATTATCTAAACATGTCATTAACAGAAGCTCACATTATTATTGAATATGCTGAGCTATTCTTTGGTTTAGCTATCAAATGATTAACTTACTTATAAACATTCTTCTTATTCTTTTAATGATTTGCAATGTAAGTCTCATTGTTATTGATGAGTCAAATCGAAAGTTAGAGGAAGAAATATTTTAAGGTGAATTTCCTGAGACACCCCCCGGGTAAAATATAGAAACAATTTTGCTGGGGGACCGAACAACGCGAGGGGGGATTTCTCTTTTTATTTTCGCGTTACGCGCGTGGGAATAAAAAAAAGGCAAAAAAAATACCATCCCTTCTCTGGGATGATTAAAATTTTCGATATGTATTTGTAATCAGTGGACCGTCGCCACTGTTTCCTTCTAAGTAAAACTATACATAATTATTCTCGTCTTTACAAGTGTCATTTTTAAAATTAATCTTCGAAAAAATCCAATGAAAAAGCGTGGTGGTGATATTGTGAGCGGAAAACAAAGTAAATATAAATTAGCGTTCAAAGATTTCTTAGAAGGTGTTAAATACAAGGATATCGCGGATAAATATGGCGTATCTGTTAGCACTGTTAAATCATGGCGCAGCCGTTATTGGGAAGACATGATAAATGAAAAAGGTCTAAAAAATGTTTCGGAAAAGGTTGCAAAACTTCAAAAAAACAGAGAAAAAACGCTTAGAAATAAAATAAGAGATGATTTATATGAACAACTCGGCACGAACGGTATCATACACGCTCATTTTATGGATTTAGTAGAAGATTATATGTCATTTTGGGATATAAAAAACAGATTGATAGCTGATGTAAAAGATCGCGGTGTATCTGTACTAGGCGCTAATGGATTTATGAAAAAAAACGATAGCATTAACGAGTTGAATAAAACTAACACGCAAATGTTAAAGATTCTTAACGAGTTAGGACTTAAGGCGGTAAGTGAGGATGATGACGATGATGCAGAAGTCTAATCTTCCTTATAAATATCATCCTTTCATTAGTGAGTACATGCATGCTGTGGAAAGCGGATCTATCCGTTCTTGTAATGAACAAAAACAATTAATGACCTTAGTTCGAAAAACTTTAGATGATCCAAATGTTTATGTTGATGTTCAAGCTATTGAGGATAGTGTTAATATCCCAGCTAAATATTTTCCATTCGAATTATTCGCATGGCAACGTTTTGTTAACGCTTGTGTGTTCGGCGTTCGTTATAAGGACACCAACCGTCTTGTTTGGAATCAAATATTAATACTGATGGGACGTGGCGGTGGTAAAAACGGATATGCCGGATATTTAAACTTCTATATGCTATCTAAACAGTTTGGTATAGATAGATATCACATTGAATGGATCGCGACATCTGAAGAACAAGCAAAAACTACATTCGATGACGTGAAGGAAGTAATAGAAAATCCTGCAAATAAGGTTTTAAAGAAATCATTTAGTGCTACAAAGGTACTAATTAAACATAAAACAAACAAATCTCACATGAAATTCAATACTTCTAATGCTAGAACGAAAGATGGACGACGTCCTGGATCAGTTTGGTTCGATGAAATTCATGAATATGAAGATTATAAGTCGATTAAAGTATTCCGTTCAGCCTTGGGTAAAGTTAAAGATGGACGAACTTTCTATTTAACAACGGATGGATATGTCCGTGGTGGCGTTTTGGATGATATGAAAGAGAAGGCTCGAATGATTCTAAGTGGCGAAGTTGAAAGGAGTAAGTTATTCCCCTTCATCTGCAAATTAGACTCCGAAGAAGAAGTCGAAGATATTGCAAACTGGGAAAAAGCCAATCCTTCTATTCGAGATAATATGGAATTATTCGAAACGATGAAAGAAGAATGGGCCGATTGTCAAACCAACATTCCTATGCATGTTGAATTCATGACAAAACGGATGAACATTCCGAAGCAGCTATTTCAACATAAAATCGCTACTTATGAGGATCTTCTTGCAACAGATCAACCTTTACCTGATGATTTACACAAATATGAATGTATTGGTGGTGTAGATTACGCAGAATTACGCGATTTCTGCAGCGTCGGTTTGCTATTCAAACGGCAAGGGAAGCGTTATTGGATTCACCATACCTTTATATGGCATCAGGCATTGAAAATGCAGGATATTAATCAAGATATTATAGATATAGGTGTTGAAAAAGGACTCTTCACCATCGTCTATGATAAAGAAATCGAGCCCAAACGTGTTATCAATTGGTTTTTAGAAAAATCGAAAACATACGATATTAAGCGTATCGCGATTGATAAATTCCGTTCTGTAATCTTGAAACCTTTATTAGAAGAAGCTGGTTTTAACGAAAGAGTTGAGATAGTAAGGCGCGGGCAGTACATTCATGCTATGTTAGACCCATTAATCCAACATCTATTCATAAATCATAATATTGTTTTCCACGACGATCCTGTTATGCGTTGGTATTGCGGGAATGTTTATGTGGACGAACTAGGAAATGGCTCAAAAGAATATAAAAAAATCGACCCTGTCAAAAGAAAAACTGACGGGTTTTTTGCGTTCACACATGCGCTCAATTTCGACGGTGATCTTGAAGACTATGCAGTCGATTTAAACGATATGCAAGTATGGTCATTCTGAGAAAGGGGGTGAAAAAATGGGAATTCGTAATGTTTTTAAAACCTTTTTAGGAAAAAGTGATAATGGAACAGTCCCGGATGTTGATTGTAGTGTGATGACACTTAAAGCTGAAATTGCTTACAAGAAATTGTATGTTAACGCTGCTATCGATTTAATTGCTCGTAGTTTAGTAGCTTGTGATTTTGAAACATATAGAAGTGGCAAGTTAAAAAGAAGTTTGAACTACTACCAATTAAATGTGGCACCAAATAAGAATGAAAATGCCCATGAGTTTTGGTATAAGGTTGTCCATCAGTTAATTTACGAAAAGGAAGCGTTAATTTTACCTATAGGTGAGGAACTGTGGATAGCTGAATCGTTTCATCGTGAAACTACGAATGGTTTTAAGGAGTATGTTTATAAAAGTGTTTCGATTAACAATCAGCTTTTAACGAAGGAATTTAGAGAACAAGACGTTCTATACTTGAGCCTTTCTGTAGAGTCAATAAACAACGTGATTAATAGTTTATATAGTTCATATGGACTATTACTAGCTAAAGCGATGTCAGATTACAAAGGTAATGGAAGAATACGTTATTTGTTCAGAGGCCGTTTCATGAATTCGTTAACTGATGAAAACGGAAAAGCTTCGCAAGAACTTTTTGAAGAGAAAGCAAAAGATTATATGAATCCTGAAAAGTTAGCAGCAATCATGTTTTTACCTGACAACGTACAAATGGAAGATCAAAGCAAGGACCCACGTAATTTAGATACGAGGGACATCAAAAATCTTGCAAAAGATATGTTAGATTTCGTGGCAACTGCCTTCCACATTCCTCCGTCATTACTAAGTGGAATAAGTGAAGGTGGCATTTCAACTACCGGTAATCCTACTGGCGATTTAGATAACTTTATCATATTCGCAGTAAGACCAATAGGGGAAATGATTACTAACGAATATAACAAGAAGATGTTCTCTAGAGAGCAATATTTAAGTAAAACATACATTAGATTCAACATGGACAACTTCAAATTGTTCGACCTTACTAAGTTTGCTAATTCCGTTGACAAGCTATTTGCAGTCGGTGGCATGAGCATAAACGATGTATTAGAACGTTTAGGAAAAGAACAAATAAAAGAAGATTGGGCTAATGAACGTTATGTTACTAAGAACTATGAGAGAGCAAGGATAAGCGGAACTATGAAAGGGGGTGAAGATATTGGAAATGGAAAAGATTCAACCGAAGTTCCTAATGATGGACAACAATCAACAGGACAATAGTAAATCAGTCATTTATATGTATGGGAATGTTGGTAAAGCTCCTTTCGGTGACATTTCTTCTCAAGGTGTAAGAGAAATGTTAGATGGTGTTACAAATGACATTGAAATTCACATCAATTCAAATGGTGGCGATGCGTTTGAAGGGATTGCAATTTGCAACTACTTAAAAAATCACCCTTCTAATGTAACTGCCGTTATTGATGGTATAGCCGCTTCAGCCGCTTCATTAATTGCGATGGGTGCTAATAAAATCGAAATGCCTTCTAATACCACTATGATGGTACATCGTGCATCGACATATGCATTCGGTAATGCTGACTCATTAGAGAAGCAAGCTAAAATGCTACGTGACGTTGACGAAGCGTTAATTCAATCTTATAACAGCCGTTTTAACGGTGAGTTTTTCCAACTAGAAACACTTCTAGACAACGAAACTTATATGACCGCTGAAAAAGCTAAGTCATTCGGTTTCTGTGACGTAATCACTGATTCAATACAATCAAGTGTGGACAGTGAATCTGTAATTACAAATGAAGTTGAAGAACAACCCATCATCGCATCTATCGAAAACGAAGGTGACAAACGTACTCAAAACGCTGAAAAATCAGCTAACTTTATGGTTTCACTATTAAAATCTATTAAACTGTAGGAGGTAATTTACAATGATTAAAGACTTAGAAACGAAATTTGAAAATCAACAGAATTTAAGTAAGGTTTTAGCATCTGGTTCAGATGAAGAGGTGAATGATGCGTTAGTTGCATTCGCTCAAGGTATTCAAGAAAAAATTTTAGCACAAGCATCAGTACAATCTAGCGATCAAGCTATCTTAGCTGCTCGTGGTGGACGTGCTTTAACTAGTCAAGAAACGAAATACTACAATGAAGTAATTGCAGGTAACTCTTTTGCTGGTACTGAAGCATTAGTACCAGCAACTGTTATCGAACGAGTATTTGAAGACTTAGTTCAAAATCATGAATTATTATCTGAAATTACATTTGTTAACGTCGGTGCTTTAACTGAATGGATTCTGAAAAAAGGTGATATCCAAACTGCCTTCTGGGGTAAATTGTGCGCGGCTCACAAAGAACTTTTAGATGAAGGTTTCGAAACGATTAAAATTGAGGAATACAAATTATCAGCATTTATGCCTGTATGTAAAGCAATGTTAGACCTTGGCCCGACTTGGTTAGATCGCTACGTTCGAACTGTATTAGTTGAATCTTTAAAAATCGCTTTAGAATTAGCTATCGTTCGTGGTACTGGTAAAGATCAACCTGTAGGCATGATGAAAGATTTATTAACTGTTACAGGGGGCGTACATGCTGATAAAGCCGATACTGGTAAGTTAAAAGACCTTAATCCTTACACTTTAGGTAATATCATGGCTCTACTTACTAAAGATGGTAAACGTAATCCATCTAATGTGTTACTAATCGTTAACCCTGTAGACTACTGGTCTAAAATTTATGGTTATACTACACGACCTAACATGGATGGAACTTACACTTATAACGTTCTTCCGATTCCAGGTAAAATCGTTAAATCAAATGCTGTTCCTAAAGGTAAATTAATCGCTGGTATGGCAAAAGATTACTTCCTTGGATTAGGTGGAGCACAACGTTTAGACGTTTACGATCAAACACGCGCTATCGAAGACGAAGATTTATACATCGCTAAAATGTACGCTAATGGTCGTGCTGAAGAAAATGAATCATTCTTAGTTTATGATATTTCTGAAATGAAAGACCCAGGTACAGCGGTGACTACTCCAGCACCTACTAAATAGGGAGTGATCCTTTATGAGTGACAATCAATCAAAGGCGACGTTACAGTCGCCTTTTGATTTGTTAGAAGATGTAAAACATGCACTAGCAATCACTTGGGATGAAGAAGACAAGGACATCATAAAGCTTATAGATCGTTCCGTTTATTTTATCAATGATTTAGTAGGCGCTGAACTTGATCTAGCCGTCAATTTATCCGCAAGAGAGCTAGTTATTAACCGTATTCGTTATGAATATAACAATGCGTTAGACAGTTTCGAAAGTAACTTCAGACAACCACTTTCACGATTGATATTACATGTCGCAATCAATGAAAGGAAGAAGAATAATGGCAATTGAACAACATAGAAAAACATTTAATGATGGATTTATTAGCGTTAAGGAAAGTAAAACGATCCGGAATAGCGCTAAAAAAGTAATCGGACGTGAAAATGTCGAGATTATCAGACTTAGATTTTCGGAACTTTCGTGCCGTGAAGTTGATATTCAATTCGCTGAAAGTATTGATAAAAAGTTAGATATGAAAATTGAAACGTTATACGCTCCTATGTTCAAGAATAAGGATGTGGACAGCCTAATAATTGAATTACGAGGACATTCTTATAGCATCATTAAAGCGGATCGTTTTAAAAATAGCATGTATTTATACTTGCAAAAGGTAGGTGGTCTAGATGACACTGAATGATTTAATTGAAAAGTTTAATAGTAAACTAGTCCAGCATTTAGAGTCTTTCTTCCACACTGTAGAAGTATACCAAGACTCAGTTCAGGAGGATGAAGCGAATCTATCCACAATCAACCATGTTGTATTTGAAACAGGTGGGTTTGTTAGAGCGGGGGCAAGCGCATTTACACAAGATGTAACAGTTTATTATTTTTCGGAAAATCGTGAGGACTTAGATGTATTGCAAGTTGAGTTTATGAGTTCACTAAGTAAAACTGGCCACACATGTAATAAATCGCTCAAAGAAAAAATGAGGAAGAAAGATACAGAGTTTTTTGTTGATGTATTAACATTCGAGCTTACAAGGAATGTAAAATATGCCTGCTAATTTTAGTGTTGATGCTTCTAAATTTGAATCTTTGCAAAGAAACATTGAGCGATTACCAAACGTTGCGGAAAAGATAATAAATGAAGATTTAAAGTCTAGAATTGCACCAGTAATGAAAAAGTCAGTTCTTGGCTTAATGCCTATATCGAATAGAAAGAAAGCCCACGCTAAACTATATCAATCTATTAATGACGATAACAAAGAGAATTTAACATTAACATTAAAACCAAAATCAAAATATAGATATTTAGTTTTCCCTGATTTGGGATTAGGTACAAGTAAGAAAAAGGCGGCCAAAAAGTTCATGGAGCGTGGTGTGGATAAAAAGGTCGATTACTCTATTGAGGAATTAAATAAATCTTTAATAGAAGAAATAAATAAAACTTTAGGAGGGCAATAATATGCCAGTTACAGTTGATGTATTTGATGCGGTCGAGATTAAAAATGCTAGTGTACTTTTTAAAGGTGAACATGTAACTGACCCATTCGGTTGTGTAGGTAAATTAGATGCAGAAACAGAAATTAAATCAGTTGAAAAGAAATGCGGCGGCTTTACTCAAAAGAAAAAATCAAAACCAACACAAATGAATGTAAAAATTAGCGGTCACATGCAATTAAAGGTTATTCGTAACATTTTTGGTATTACAAACGAAGGGTTGATCGATGGCGTTTACTCATATGGTATCGACAGCTTAGGAAAAGATTTTGCGTTCGTTGCGGAAGAGCTTGACATATTCGAAGAAAACACACGTTTAATCGCATTCCCTAATTGTACAAGTGCAACAGGTTTTGTTAAGAGTGTAGAAAACGGTGCTGAAGAACTAGCCGAAGTAGAATTAGAAGTAACAGCGTTATCTGACGAATTCGGTCGTTTCTATTATGAAGGTATCGAACTACCGGAAACAGTTGCAAAAGAATGGATGACAAAATTTGATTCGGCTAAATTACGAAAAACAGCACAAACAAAATAAATTCTATCAAAGGTGCTCTTTATGAGTGCCTTTTAATTTTGATTATAGGGAGAGAAATTACATGACAAAAGAAATTACGTTATCAAATGGTGAAGTAGTGAAGGCGAATCCTAACTTAACAGCTTTAACATTATTCAAATTAGAAAAAGAAGGCATTATCGATAAAGGATTTTTAAGTACTTTATTAAACGCTGGCGGAATTCAGAACATTGATTTATTAGATACGTTCCGTATTGTTTATGCGGCTTATCGTCAAGCAAATCCTACTGGATATATGGAATTTGAAGCATTCATGGAAGTATATGAAGTTGATATGTCAGAGGCGTTCGATTATTTCGGTGCAGTTATGAAAAAAGAAGCTAAAAACAACATGGCAAAAGGTTTTCAACAAAAAGCCGGAAAAAAGGCTTAAAACTTCCTAAATTCGAAATTGAATTCGTTGTGGACTTATACAGTCTATACGTATTTATTTTTGAAATATCGGAAAGTGACTTTTGGAATTTACCCTTAAGGGATGTTCAAAGAATAGCAGAAAACAAAAGTGCTTACGAAGGGTGGAAAGCCTATATCCAAGAAAAGGAGAGTGGAAAATAAATGGCTACTCCTTCAAAAGAAACCATAATTAAATTTAAGGCTGACACCGCTGATTATAAATCTAAGATAAACGAAATGAATCAGGCGAATAGAGCCTTAACACAAGAGTTAAAGTTAGCTCAAACACAAATGAAGTTAACCGGAACTGATGTTGATAAATATAAGACTTCGTTATCCACACTTGAGAAGCAATATGATATCGCTAAAAACAAAACAAGAGAGACAGCGGAACAACTTCAAAGAACAAAACAAGTGTGGGGAGAAAATGCAACAGAAACAAAGAAGGCTGAAGAAGCGTTACGACGTGCACAAATTGCTGAAACTGAAATTTCTAACAAAATAAAAACTACTACCGAATCATTAAAAGAAGCTAAACAAGCTGAAGCATTACGAAATAGTGAAATAGGTAAGTCAAAGCAAGCGTTAGAAGGTTTGAAAACAGCCCATTCCAGTTTAAAAACTGAAGCTGATAAATTAAAATCGGCGTACGATCTCCAAGCAGCTTCACTAGGAAAGAACGCTTCGGAAACTTCCAAGGCGAAATTACAATATGACTATTTAAAGCAAGCGCAACAAAACGCTGGTGAACAGTCTCGAAATTTAGCGCGACAATTAAATAATGCTAAAACTGCATTCGGCGCTGGATCTGAAGAAGTTAAAAGGTTAGAAACCGAATTAAATAGGGCAAGACAAGCTGAAATTGAACTAGGCAGAGAAACGCAAGCTCTAGAAAGAAGAGTTGGAGACAGCTTTAAAACAGCTAAATCACACGTTCAAGAATTCGGTAACAAAGTAAAAGAAGTCGGTCAAAGTGTTTCTAGTGTAGGAAAAGACATGTCAATGAAAGTGACAGCTCCTATAGCTGGCGCCATGGGTTACGCTGCAAAAGAAGCATCGAAATTCCAACATGAAATGGCTGATATTCGAAAAGAGGTAAACGCAACAGGGTTAACTTCTCAACAAGTTAACGACGTTATGAGCAGAATGTGGGATAGTTCCCTTGCTAACTCTCAAAAGTTTGGTGTTAGTACCGAAAAAATAAATGAAGGTTTACTTGTGTTAGTTAAAGACGGTTACACAGCAGAAGAAGCGATGCGAATCATGACTGTTTCTCTCCATACTGCCCGTGGCGCGAATGAAGATTTATCAAAAACTGTGGACGGATTAGGATCTGCTTATGAAGCTACAGGACAAAAAACAAATAACGCTGAGCAGAATATAGCTGGTATCAATAAGATGGCTGACATATTCGCTTATACAGCTAACCATACAAAAGCTAGCGTTCATTCTCTAACAGAAGCAATGTCAATTATTGGGCCAACTGCAAATTCAGCTGGACAAGATTTATCAACAACCGCTTCTGCTGTAGGTTTATTACAATCTAATGGTATTGAAGCGTCTGTAGCGGCAAGGGCTTTGAAATCTGGTTTCGTTAACTTAACTAAGCCAACAAAGGCTATGTCTAAAGCTATGGCGAAAATGGGATTCAGTGCATTTGATGCAAACGGACAAATGAAACAATTACCTCAAGTCATGGACGAACTTGAACACGGTTTACAAGGAATGACACAAGAACAACAAAACGCTACAATCGCTACAATATTCGGTAAAGAACATTTAGCATCGTGGCAAATACTTGTTCATAGTGGCGGCGAAAAGCTTAAAAAAATGTCTGATGATGCCCGGAATGCTACCGGAGAGGTTAAACATTTATCTGAACAAATGGAGAACACACCGGAAAATAAATTCAAAGAATTACAACAAACACTTCATACTTTAGCCGTACAATTCGGGACTGAAATATTACCTGCTTTAATGCCTGTTGTTGAAAAATTAAAAGAATTAATGGACTGGATTTCTAAACTTGATCCTAAAACTAAACAAACAATCGTAATTATTGCGGCATTAGCGGCGGCAATTGGCCCGTTATTAATAGTCATAGGAGCTACGATAACAGCCATAGGGACGATAATAACCGCCGTCGGTTCGGTAATTGGTTTTATCGGTACTCTAATAGGTTGGATTTCAGCTATAGCTGAAGCGATAGGGATAGTAGTCACCGTAATAGCTGCATTTGTTAGCGCTCCTGTCGCATTAGTTGTAGCCGCAATAGCTGCAATAATAGCAGCAGTCGTAGCAGTTATAGCTATATTTAACAACTGGGGAGGTATTACAGATTGGCTTAAAGAAAAATGGAGCCAATTTTCAACATGGATGTCAGAATTGTGGACAACAATTAGCGATGCTTGTTCTAAAGGTTGGGATAATGTAACCCAATCGATTCAAATGGCATGGGATATGATATCGCAATGGTTTAGTCAACAATGGGAAGAGTTTAAAAATAATTGGAATAACTTTTGGGCTGAAGTTGGCAACATAGCAAATGAAATGTGGACAGCAACGATTGAATGGTTTTCAAGTACATGGGATTCGTTCAAACAAATTTGTTCTGACGCATGGGAAGCTGTAAAATCAGGTTTCTCAGCATTCTGGGAAGGTTTGAAAGAGATCGCGCAAATAGCTTGGAATATTCTATTCCAAATCATAACATTCCCTTTACAGTTGTTATTAACTGCTTTCATTTTAGGATGGGAATTAATAAAAGAACCGGTAACACAATTCTGGGAATGGATTAAACCTTACATCGAAGAAGCTTGGAATGCTATTTCCTCTACTTTTATAGAATATAGAGATATGTTAGTTAACACTATCACAGAATTGTGGAATGCAATCACAAGTGCAACCAGTACAGCGTGGAATTGGATTACTAATATAATCCGTGAAGCATGGCAATGGATCACTGATACTGTAAATGAATTTTTGGGCCCTATAAAACTTAAAATACAGGAAGGTTGGAATTACGTATTAAATATAACATCAAAGGCGTGGAACGCGGTTTCGACGTTTATTTCTGATGTTTGGAATGAGATTGTTGGATATATTAGGAACAAGATAAATAAAGCAACAGATACTGTTACAAGCGGTTGGACTTCAACTAAAAATACAACATCCAACAAATGGAATGAAATAACTTCTACTATTTCGAGAGTTTGGAATACGATAACTTCGAATATTAGTAATGCAGTAAATGAAGTGAAAAGCAGAATTGAAGGCGCTTGGAATGTAGTTTATGCCATAACTTCTGGTATTTGGAACAATGTCGTATCTAATGTAACTGGCGCTTGGGATAGGTTGTCTTCTGGCGTGTCTGGAACATTCAATTATATCTCTAACATCGTGCGTAGCAATTGGAGTTATGTTTCAGATATCCTTCAAAGTGTTTACAAACCGATTAATAGTGTAGTTGGTTTCTTTTATGATCTTTGGAATTCTATTATAAGAGTAATGAACGGTATTATCGATACGGTTACAAGAGCGTGGAATAAAGCTGGTGGCATTTTAAATAAATTAAATCCATTTAGCAGTTCTTATTCTATAAGTGTTAACGATAATACAGGAAATCAAGGAATTGCCCCAGCATCATTCGCAGCACCTGCATCGTTCGCCGCGCCAAGGGCATTAGCTGTTAATTTAAATCAAGGCATTCCATTAGCTCCATTCTCTTCTGGAGGTGCACTAGGAGATACGGTACAAAGGATTACTAAAACAATAGGTGGCAATGGTATTCTTTCTAATTTACCTAACATTGTTAACAATTCATTGTCATTGAGTAAAGGTGTTAACGCTAATCAGCAACAACAACCACAAGAAATTAAAAATGAAGTGACTTTTAATACAACTGTTAAAAATGAAAGTGATCTAAATAAAATGTTTGAAAAAGCTGATGATTGGTTTGCAAAGAAAGGACAAATGTTAAATATCGGTATAGGGAGGGCGCGACGTGGTTGATATTCGAATAAATGAAATATTAGGACGTGACTATCTTCTTTGTATGGTAGAGCGCCCTGACATACCAACAGCAAAAGAAAAAATAGAGTTTATTGAAGTTCCTGGTAGAGAAAACGGATCATTAACAAAGAAAAATGGTTATGAAGACGTTACTTTCAAGATTGACTTTAACTTGTTAGAAGATTATAACATCAAACCATTGTTACGACGTATAAAAGCGTGGCTATTGAACGCTAAAACCCTTTCTTTTACAGATGATAACGTTTATAGAAAAATAAAAAGTGTGGAAATAGGTAGTATCGCTAATGAAATAGAAGAATATGGACAATTCGAAGTTACTTTTGTAGCTGATCCATTCGAATACGCTATTCTACAACCTTTGGAAATAACTAAGACAACTACTCTTGTAAACTCGGGCACTAAGTATTCATTACCTAAAATAACGATTTATGGTAGTGGATCAATTACTGTTACGATAAATGATGTTTCATTCTTAATTAAAAATGTAAATAGTTCAGTAGTAATTGATTCCGAGTTAAAAGAAGCATATTCGAACACTACGCCGATGAATAGTAATATGATCGGTAATTTTCCCACATTCTCTGAAGGTGCAAACACAATAAAATGGACTGGAACTGTTACAAAGTTACAAATTGACCCGAGGTGGCGTTACTTATGATTACATTATATAAACCAACTGAAACGGATTTTACTCACAATGGTATAGGTATTTTAGACGATAATATTTACGATGCAGTTATTGAAGAAGAATTAAATGGTTTATATGTCTTAAGTTTTAAATATCCGTTATTCGCTCCGCACGGATTAGAAATAGGTGGTCAATGTTTAATCAAAGCGCCAACACCTGATGGCAATCAATTGTTTCGTGTAGCACGACCTGCACCTTCTATGGGTGAATTACACGTATTTTGTTATCACGTATTCTATGATCTCGTTGATAACTTGATTGAAGATACATTTATTCAAGAAAAGGGCGGACAAGCAGCATTACAACAAATGAAAGAACGTATGCAATATAACACTAATTTTAATTTCATTAGTGATATCAATACAATTTCTAGTTCTCGTTTGGTTAGAAAAAACCCAGTCGAAGCAATACTTGATAACAGCCAGGACAACTCTTTTCTTAGTCGTTGGGGCGGGGAATTAAAAAGGGATAATTTCACCGTCCACATGCTAAGAGAACGTGGAAAAGATCGCGGTGTTGTTATTCAACACAAAAAAGATTTATTAGGATATGAAGGCGATGTTGATTGGCAAGGTGTTATAACTCGAATGATGCCTAAAGGTTTTGATGGACTACTGTTACCAGAAAAGTACGTGGAAAGCTATAACGCTAGTAAATATATTAAACCTAAAATTAGAGTTGTTGAATTTGAACACATTAAAGCAGCTATTGGTGATTATGCTGACGACGAAGACGCAGTTCCGTTACCACAAGCATATGAAATGTTACGCAATGCCGCAAAAAAAATGTACGATGAACAACATGTTGATTATCCAAAAGCGACATATAAAGTAGAGTTTCAAGAGCTATCTCAAACTGAAGAGTATAAAGATTTGGCGGTATTACAACGTGTATATATGGGAGATACAGTAACAGTTATACATGAAGAAGACGGTTTCGAAATTGAAGCTAAAGTTAATCATTACAAATACGACCCGATCAATGAAGAGTATATCGAATTGACATTAGGCAATTTTAAAGAGTCATTCGTTGATATAACAGGCAGAGTTGATAATGTTGAGAATAACTTCAATGATATTAGAGATAGCGTCAATGGTATTAAAAACAACGTTAAAGGAATGGAAAAATCAATATTAGAACAAGCACGCGAAAATGCTACGAATTTAATCAATAGCGGTTTCGGTGGCCATGTTCGTATATATCCAGAAAGAATTTTGATTATGGATACAGCTGATGAAAGAACCGCTAAAAAAGTGTGGCAATGGAATATCAATGGATTTGGTTATTCCTCCACAGGCATTAATGGACCCTATAATACGGCAATCACAATGGATGGAAGGATTGTCGCTGATTTCATTACAACGGGTGTGCTAAACGGTAACTTAGTACGTGGTGGAGAGATAGTTGGTTCTACAGTACGGACAGACAACGGTACTAACTATGTACACATCCAAAAACAATTCATACGCTTGATGGAATCGAATTTAACGCGAATGTTTATTGGTTATTACAAAAGAGCTGTTGATAGCCAAATACAACCAACAATACTTATGCATGATGATGTGGATACATCACGTTTCCGCGATGGTACTTTAACAATATCTCAATTCCCAGTGAAAGGAGAAAATTACTATACCGGTACCTTTGGTATTGTTAAAGGTTATGATGCGGATCAAACTCCACATTATTGCGCTAAATTAAATGTGGATACAAAGGGGGATGTATCTCTTAATGGAGATAACTATATTTATATTACTGGTAATAACGGAGTTACCCTAAGGTCTGATAAACAATTTAGCGCTTATACTAATACAATTCGTTTAGATTCTGTAAGCCATGTAGATATTCTTACTGGTGGGGCTTTGTTTATGAAAAGTAATCAGAATACAGAGGTCAATTCTGGTGGGCATACAATTATCACTTCTGGAAAAGGTATAAGTCAGTATGCAAAAAATGGATCATATTGGGTTGAAGTAGCCAACGGTGCTACCTTCACAGTATCTAATCCATCGAACGCATTTTGGGTAGACTCTGCTGGTGGAATAACGTTAAAAGGTGGATCTAAATCCGTATGGATGGACAGTCAGTCTTCCATTGTATTCAACTTAAAAGGAAAAAATATGCTTGATATAGTTGCAACGCCCAACGCTGAAACAGACCTTCGATTCCAAACAGTAATGCTACGAAATGGTAACGTTGAGGGATATAAAACACTTCAAGTTAAAAATGGGTCAGGAAGTGCATATAACGCTGTTACGGCATCAGCTTTCCAAACAGCATCGAAACGTGAATACAAAACAAATATTCGTGACGTGCAGTTTAGCGCAATAGAAAAAATTATGGCACTTCAAATCCAACAATACAACTTGAAAACAGATATAGAAGACTTATATGAGAAGCGAATGAATCGTGTTGAAGGTGACCCAATTCTTACGACAAACGATATAGAAACTCACTATGGGTGGATTGCAGATGATGAAAATACTCCTGAGTGTTTTGTTACAAAAACAAAAAATGCATCTGAAATATATTCTTCAGTAGCAATTCAAATAAAGGCATTTCAAGAAGAAAAACAAGCGAAAGATGCTGAAATTCAAGAGTTAAAAGAAGAAAATAAACAAATAAACAGTAGAATTGAAGTTTTAGAACAACTATTACTTCAAAATTTAATTGATAAGAAACCAGAACAGCCATAAGCTGTTTTTTATTTTGCATAAAATACGGCTTTTATAGACAAATGTATGATAACCTGCTTTTTATTTTTAGAAAAAGTTTATGGTGGTGTTCTATAATGACACGATTAGAACAGGTACTGAGTATAAGGAAAGGGCGACTGTAAGCGGAGTATAAATGGTTCAAAATATTAACGAGCAGATTTGATTCATGGCAAGTTATCTTTGTAAAAGAATCAAACATTAAGATTAATAAAAAGTGATTTAAAAAACGTTACTCTTGATGTCAATTAAATCACTAATATTAATTAATCTTGTGAATTTACGTTTTCATGATTCCCTAAGTTTGAATCATGATGATTACTTTCCGAATGATCCTGAGCACTTTTCATAGATGCTGTAATAAATGCGGTTGTCATAACGGCATTCATCCAGTCAGCTTCAGCATCATTAGTATTTGTTCCTGAATCGTTATGACTACCATTTTTTTGTATTGAGTAAGGATTTTTTAATTCTTTTTTAATAGATTTGTTATCTTGTTTCTTCCTGTCAAAACGCTTCATTATTATTAATAACATCAAGCATACAATGAAGACTATTAAAGAGAAAATTATACTTTCCATGTGCACACCCACTTTCTACTTTATACAATAACAAATAAAACGGTACAATAATAGATTATAAGGGGATTCCTAAAAGTAATACTATTCTGAATAGAATGTGGTTTTTGTTTTGAAATTTCTGCAAAATATTCACCATAAATAAGGTTGTCTCATATCATGTAGAGATTGCTTTATTAAGATTTTAAAAGGATGTGAATATATTGGAAGATGTATATGTAAAAATCGACAGTTTAAAAGCAGAACAAAAAGAAATTATGCGAGATATTCGTAATTTAGAAACTCGCACAACAATTAATGAGAAAGACATCACCACAATTAATAAGCAATTAGAAAAGATTAGCATGAATACAACTTGGATTTTACGAATCATTATTAGTGCAATCACTATGTCAGTCTTAGGTTTAATATTAAAAGGGATGATTTAATATTTTAAAATAAAAGTACTTATTGAGAGAGGGACAAGCGTCTCTCTTTTTTATTATAAATAAGGAGATGGAAAGATGGATCGTATGGATGTATTAATAAAAGTATTTATCGCTACATTTGGTGGCTTCTGTGGGTATTTCTTGGGAGGATGGGATGCAACATTGAAAATCTTAGTAACAATGGCGTTTATTGATTATTTAACTGGCATGTTTGCAGCAGGGTATAACGGAGAATTAAAAAGTAAAGTTGGTTTCAAAGGCATTGCCAAAAAGGTGGTGCTTTTTCTTTTGGTCGGAGCTGCAGCTCAATTAGATGCAGCGCTAGGAAGTAACAGCGCTATTCGTGAAGCAACAATTTTCTTCTTCATGGGTAATGAATTACTTTCACTTTTAGAAAATGCCGGACGAATGGGTATTCCGCTTCCGCAAGCTTTAACAAATGCAGTTGAGATTTTAGGTGGTAAACAAAAACAAGGAGATAGAAAAGGAGATGTTAAGTAATGGGACAAATTATTGATATTTCAAAATGGAATGGTGATATTAACTGGCCTATAGCAAAGCAATACATTGATTTCATCATCGCTCGTGTACAAGATGGTTCAAATTATACAGATCCATTGTATAAAAGATATGTACAAGCCATGAAGCAACATCGTATTCCTTTTGGTAACTATGCATTTTGTCGGTTTGTTTCTGAAAATGATGCGCGAATAGAAGCTCGTGACTTTTGGAATCGTGGAGACAAGAGCGCTACAGTATGGGTTGCGGATGTTGAAGTAAAAACAATGAATGATATGAGAGCGGGCACACAAGCATTTATTGATGAACTACGCCGATTAGGTGCTCAGAAAGTTGGTTTATACGTTGGTCATCATCTGTATGCTCCGCTTGGTATGGCAAATGTAAAATCTGACTTTGTTTGGATCCCTCGTTATGGTGGGAATAAACCAGCTTATCCATGTGATATCTGGCAATACACCGAGACAGGACATGTACCAGGTATCGGAAAGTGTGATTTGAACAAATTAATTGGTAGTAAATCATTATCTTGGTTTACAGAAGAAAAACAACCAGAACAAGCTATTACCAATGGCGGCTATCAATATGTGAAATCTGGTGGTTTTGGTATTTCATTGGTTCAGGAAGTCGTAAATGCTATGAATGAGCGTGGAACAAAAGGGAAGGTTGTCTCCGATCCATTAACTGGTTTAGCGTACTTACAAACTGAAGTACTACCTAATGGTGAACTTGATAAGATCACAGCTTGGATGGATGAAAGAAACTGGTGGTACGAGTACATTAAAAAATAAAACAAAAGAATAGTTTGATAATTAAAGAGGAGTTATCTATTGGATAGCTCCTCTTTAATTAATATTCAATCATTCATTAATATCCTATAACAGCAGTATTAACTTCATTGATAATTTCATCAGGTATTGTATTTATAGGTAATAAATAAACTTTATTTAGACGAGGATTAAATATCCCTAAGTTCTCGATTTGTTTGAATTCAGAATGGACAGAGTGAATACCCATTAAATAGTACATAAGTAATTGTAATGTATGCTTGTTAGTTGGTGCTGATTTTGAAACTTTAAAATCCCATAATGTGTTTTTTGTCAAGAAATCACCATCACCAGTATTAATTAAAGATGTATATCCACCTTCAAAAGTAAATCCGTCTTTTACTATAGGCCCATAGGATTCGAAGAAACTTAAACTTCTATTAATCATAACTCGTATGTTTGATATAGTTTCTTTATCAGGATTAATAAACTCTACAGGTTTATACATCGCTTTTCCTGCACGATACGCCACATCAAATCCTACCATTTTGCATGTGTTTTCAATTGAAATATCATCTATTCCTTTTATATTGAGTAGTAAATTATGTGCTAACTCAACCTCTTCAACATTAATTGCACCCATTATTGAAATTTTAAATGCTTCCTCAATGGATGTACCATTTAAAAATCTGGTTAAATAATCTACTGCTAGTCCAATTAAGGTACTATGAATATTTTCATTTCCGTGTAAAATATCAGTATCTAATAAGTCTGTAACCATAAAGTCTTTTGGCTTTATATAGCCTCCTCTTGGCTGTTTGAACTTAGAAATTCTCTGAGTAACTGATACCATAAAATAATTCTCCTTTTGTATGTTATTTTTCTTTTTGAAAAATCTTAATTAAGCGTAACAAATACGATTATCTATAGTGTGTCGTATCCTGTCGAAGGTAAATAAAAAAAGAACTGAATATATATTCAGTTCTTTCTTGAATCGTGAAACAGCCACGAATTAATAACAAGTAGTAATATCGTAGAAAAACGTTATCAGATAAACATATATTTAATAAGACGTGTGAAACGAAATGAAACTATATAATAGGATGGTATATCTTTAGAACAAAAATAACTAAATGGGAATATATTCAGTATATAAGAAGGAATGTGTGTATTATCTAAACAAAAAAGTGCTAACAAGTTTGCAAACGAACTTGCTAACACTTATACGAAATAGACATAAATTATCGCTGATATGTTGTCTTTGAAAATAGCTTTAATCAGTTACATCATACTTATACGAAATGCTCATAAAAACAGTCTTAATATCAAGAATATAATCATCCAGATATTCCTTTACTTTTAAGACGAAAACGAGGCATGATATTGATTTCTACCTCAGAGTTTGCGTCAAATAATAAAAAAATACGGTTTGTAAAACTAAAAATACAACAAGCTACAACCGGCATGAAATGGATTAAGATATTTAGAAATTTAAAAGATGATTTTCAAATAGGGGGAGAGGTGGATTTAGACCATATTCTCCAATATCCGAAAGATTATATTGTAGGAGAAAATAAAAGGGTGTTATTTCCATACAATGAGAGAATTTATAAAGTTCAAGGTACTAAAATAGAACCGGGTATAACAGTAAAGGAAAGAGAGTATTTATTTAAAGAATTTCAGCGTAAATTCTCTTATTTCACAATACTTCCAGAATGTAAAAAGGTATCTACAAATAACAAAAATGAATTATTTCCTTTATTTGCACCAAAAGGATTAGAGACATTAACATTAGAAGTTTGGTCTGAAAATATAGCGCTGGAAATAGAACAAGCATTACTTGATAGCGAAATTGTTTTGACTAAAGTTGGTGAAAATTCTTATGTATTGAATACAGATTTTCCAGTGTTATTAAAGATTGTGAGATACAATATTGAAAAGGTGCTACAAAATCCATATAAAATGCAATATTGCCAAAAATATAAAACAAATCTTGTAGATGATGTTAAGAAAGCTGTCTATGCTACCGCGGGTAAGCGCAGTGATGCGACATTAGCATTAATCGCAATGAAAAATTGTGATGGACGCGAAAAAATTGATCCAAAACAAATCATTAGAGAGGGATTTGCACGAACAAACCGTATTTCAACATTTATTAATTTATTTATAGGACAAAATGTATCTCGTAAAACAATTGTAAATAGTGTTTTTAGTCTATTAGAACAAAAAGGATTTTTGAGGCGTAGTTGGAATAAGATAAATTTACCTTGTACATATGTTAGTTTATCAATTGAACGAATATCGAAATTCGATTTCTTACCTATTTTTTCAAAAATAAAAGGAAAAGAAATTTTATATAAATTATATGGGAGTACAGAGTGGCAAACGATTGATTACGTATTATTAAATATAAATAAACATAATGCATTTTTACCACAACCATCAAAGAGAAATGATATGGGGGCTCTTTTTAAACAATATGTTTTCGAAACATTAATGGAAATTGTACAATATGCAAAAGAACAAAATGAACAAGTTTACTTCATTGTAGATGCAAATTTGAGAAAATATTGGATAAAAGAGTTACAAAATAAAGAAATTAATATAGATATTTTACCTGATATTGTTCCAGAGGTGTTAAAGGTTCCAAATTTAAATATTATTAGAATAAATACAGGTTTTGATGTACCGAGTTACGGTGTAATAGAATCTGATGATGCTCTAGATAGCATTGGCTTATATGCAGATCAAAAAGGGATGTATTATAGCACTGGTGAATATTCACTTAATTGTAGTGGGATTTTTCAGCGATATATACTTGAAATTTTACCATTGGGTGTAAAACCTGTAGAAAGGGATTATATCGCTAAAATGATACATTACATGTGCTGTAATTCTAGTATGCTTTCGAAAAAGAATGTACACATGACATATTCCGTACATATGGAAAAGGTAATGAAGACTTATATTACTGACATAGATGCAAGAGAGTTTAAAGAATTTGATGATGAATTGGATGTAGATGTAGTAAAGGTAGAAAAGAAAGATTCAATTACTCTACTTTAAATACTAGTAAACAAATCCTGCTCGTTATATCGATCAGGATTTGTCATTTTTTTATGTAAATAAGGATATCCTTTGTCAAGTATCTTTTCGTTTACATATTTACTTTATGTGCAGACAGGATTAATATGTTTTTTAGAAATACAAAAACTATATCATATGAAAAAAGATTTTTATTAATTGAAAAAATTTGAAAGGAATGGGGAATTGTGAAGAAATTAGATGTGCTCTTAATGCTATTGAGCGGCCTCTTTCCAATTGCAGGACTTACAAAGCAAATCCCTCTAGAACAATCTATATATATTGGAGGGCTTTTATTTTTTACTAGTTTCGGTAGTTATTTTGCTAAAAAGATGTATTCACGTATATGCAGCTGGATAGCGTATGCGCCATTTATAACATTACTGTTAGTTATTTGGCATCAGGATATTTCAACAAGTTCAATCATAGCAAATGCGAAAATTGCTGCATGTGTCGCGTTAATTCCATGTTTATTCCGTTTTCGTACATATGGACTTACTTTGGGCTTATTCTCATTATGGGCCGCTTTACTATGGGATATAAAAGAAGTACAGTCGTTAGTCATACTTGAACGCATAACGAGTTTAATGACAAGCCATTATGTATATATATTACTATTAATTGGAGGACTTGTATTAGGAGGATTACTTGCGATGTTCATTCACCGCAAAGAGAAAGATAATAAAGAAAATATAAATCTACTTGGACCAAAAAAGAAACGCAAAAGATTATCAATTAAGATTCGACTTCCAAGATTGCCGAAATTAAAGATGAAACTATTTAAGTTTGGTGGGAAAGAATCTAAAAGTAAAATGCCAGAAAAGATCCATGAGTATAAGTACGAAGAACCAGTTGCAACATATGAAATGACAGAGCAAATAGATCCATTCAAAGAAAATGCAGTTCAAGGTCAAACAAGGATGGAACGCCGAAGAAATAGGTATAATGCATAATGAGGTTTAATAACCCCGTAATGACTTATCTTAATATTGATAAATCATTACGGGGTTTTTTATGTAATTAAATGAAGGTTGCTAATGAAAGGGGAATAGCATATTTTATAGATGAGAAGTTAAATAAAATAAGGGGAGGATAAAATGCTTATTATTACATATATATCTGTTTGTATATTATTCTTAGTTAGTTTTTTACATGTATATTGGGCTTTCGGAGGTAATTGGGGGACAAATAGTGTTATTCCAACTAAAGCAGGGGAAAAGGCGTTTACACCTCATGCCGGAATGACATTGGTCATTGCATTATTATTAAGTATGGCAGCAATAATTTTGTTGCAACAAGCAAAAATTGTTCATTTTGCAGTTCCTAATGTTATTATTCAAGTCGGTTCCTGGATTTGTATGATCGTCTTTTCTATTAGAGTAATTGGTGAGTTCAATTATTTTGGTATCTTTAAACGACAAAAAGATACACACTTTGCTAGAATGGATACCGGTTTATATATTCCACTTTGTGCATTGTTATCTTTATCTTTCTTATTAACAATAATTTTGTGAGTAAATAATAGTAGTTTCTTTTCTCAAAATACATGTAAACGTGAGAAATCTAAGAGTAAATAAAAAGGATGTAAGCGCATTCTTGTCGAAATGTAAATTATTATGAAAGGCGGTGACACTATGAAGTATGTAAAAGTTAGTATGAATGGTGGAAGTGAACACAAATTCTCAATGACTTTAGATCGGTTTGAAGAACTTATTACTACAGAGAATGGGATATTAGAAAATAAATTAGTATGTATTGAAAATGTAATGATTAATCCTACTAATATATCTTCTGTAGTTGAAAAAATTGGTGTACCGGCTAAGTTTATGGAAGCTTAAAATGTTAGATAAAAAACATCCATTGGGGATGTTTTTTAATTTATAAATATGATAATCGTACAGTAAATATTTGAGTAAATTTTATAGCAATGACTATGCATATATTAAGTACCTGAACATGTTGCATAATATATGCACGAAATAATAAGTACAAGCATATATTATGTAGTAGGACAAGATCTTCGTGTCCTATTTAATACTCAGAAAAAACCTCTAATCACATAAGAGCATCCAATTGCAGGGTGCTCTTATTTTTTATGAAAATCTACTACGAGCCTTATTTTATAGTAGGATGCAATAATAAAGGGCTATTTTGAAATAGTGTTTTTTAGCCTTTAATTTTAAATTTATCTTTAACGTTAATAAATATTAAAAATAATATGATAGCAGAAATTAAGTTAGATAGGTAGAAATCTTGATGAAACAGTAGTTCGAAGATGACATAGAAAGTAACGAATAAGGCGATAGCAGGTAGTATGCAAATAAATATAAATCTCCAATTTTTTAAGTAATGTTTATAATTTGTAAGTACTTTATCCATAAATATAGCTCCTATATTTTTGTTTTTATATAATTATACATTTAGATACAAGGATTTTCAAAGTAAAAATATTTAGCAATTCAAAAATATAAGAAGAGCTTTTGTTAAAAATCCAGATTGCTGTAGTAATCTGGATTTGACTTTAAAGAACTATACTAAAATGATACACTATAATCTACGTTATTTTTGAAATGAATAGAGGGATTTGTGTGATAGATAAAATTAAAAATGCTGTAGAGGATATGTATGAAGATGAGGCTAAAGATTTACTTCAAAGTATTCTCATACAGTTAAACTTATTAGAAGAAAACTATAGTGAAGATACAATTAAAAATTTGATGGATATTCCGAAACAATTAACAAGTAATCCTACTTATAAAAGGAATGTAAAAGAAAGTACGCACGTACATATTGCTTTTGATGATTCAACGGCTGGTTGCTTAAAATATATGTTAAGTCAAGAAGAATTATTTGAAGAGAGTGTTGTTGCTTTTTCGGAATTTTTTTCAATTGGACCGATATATAGGTTGCATACGAATGAGGGGCAACTAGCAAGACAGGAGTGGTTAATAAATAACTTAACTGCTTATGATAGTTATTTTGAAGAAGAATATTTATTAAGATTTATAGCAACTATAGAAGAACTACATACTATTCCTGTTGAAACGCCTATTACAATTTGGAGGGCTGATAATGCACATGAACATGTAGGTCTAAGTTTTGTAATAGCACAATTAAAGGATAAGAAAAACATTCGAATAATTAATACGTCTGAAGCAAGCAGAGAAATATTAAAACAAGAGTATGATATTCGTGGCACGGGAGAATTACCACCTGAAAGTTTAGCTCTATTCCAAAAAAGTTTTATAAAGTTACCTTATTTAACTGAAGAGAAGCGCATGAAGTTTGAACATGAGTGGAATAGATTATCGGAAAGCATAGAATGTTTAAGAGTGTGGAAAGAAAATGAAGTGCATTTTGTACAAGAAGATTATTTTGATCAATTTATAATTGAATGCGCGAAAAGTGTGGGTGCTGATCGAGAGTTCCTCAAAGCTCCTAGAGTAATTGGTGAAGCACTTGGTCTTGTTGAACAATTGGTTGGAGATACTTTCTTAGAATATCGCTTGAAACAATTAATTAAACAAGAAGTATTTGAATTTGAAGGTTCGTTAGATGAAATGCGTTTTTATAGTGTGAAGTTAAGGAGATGATAAAAATATTCTATTTTTGAAAAACTCGTATTTTTAATAATACGAGTTTTTTAAGTTGAATTTGGGCTATACATAAGCTTCCCAGAGAGGGCATATCACATATGAATGATAAAGGTAATGAATGAAAAGAAGGTGATTTGTTAATATGTATAACCAACAAAATTATCCATATGATCAAGCGATGTATTATAATCCACAAAACTACGGGTATGAACCTACAAATGAAGTGAGAGATATTGAACAAGAAGATTACAGACCAGATGATGCGGAGGATGCTCCAACGTCACCACCACCGTCACAAGCGCCATCGTTACCGTCTACATTTGTTTCTCCAGCACAACCAGGCAATATGAAATCATGGATGTGTAACTGTTTAGGAAGATGGGGCTATTTACGTTTACATCGTCCTGGACCTTTTGGAAGGGATTTATGGTTCTTTCCGACTGAAGTGAGAAGAAGCGGAGTATCAGGTTACACTTGGCAAGGTGGTCGTCGTCGTAAAGTAAGTTATCGCTATCAACAAATTAGTAATTTTATGTGCTTCGCATAAAGAGAAGTGGGAGAGTAAAACGATTGTACTCTCTCACTTTTTTATTTTTCAATATACGAAGTAAGATTTCCATTGAAAATTTACAATTTTCGCGTTTTTATTAGAGTATAATGCATATGTTGGTTGGTTTTCAAAAACAAATGAGAGTGAGGGAATACAATGTCAATGAAAAACAAAGTTGGGTTAAGCATAGAGGATGGCATTAATTTAGCTTCAGCTCAGTTTAAAGAAGATGCGTATGAAATTTATAAAGAATCTAGAAAAATGCAACCTATCTTATTTGTGAATAAAACTGAACTAGGTGCGGAATGGCTTATCACAAGATATGAAGATGCCTTGCCGCTTTTAAAAGACAGTCGCTTAAAAAAAGATCCAGCCAATGTATTTTCTCAAGATGCATTGAATGTGTTTCTTACCGTTGACAATAGTGATCATTTAACTACTCATATGTTAAATTCAGATCCACCTAACCATAATCGTTTACGATCACTCGTACAAAAAGCTTTTACACCGAAGATGATCACGCAATTGGAAGGAAGAATACAGGATATTGCAGATGATTTGTTAAATGAAGTCGAGCGAAAGAATTCATTAAATCTTGTTGATGATTATTCATTCCCTTTACCGATCATTGTAATAAGTGAAATGCTCGGTATTCCAAAAGAAGATCAAGCGAAATTTAGAATTTGGTCTCATGCTGTCATTGCTTACCCAGAAACACCAGAAGAAATAAGAGAAACTGAAAAGCAACTATCTGAGTTTATTACATACCTTCAATATTTAGTTGATATTAAACGAAAAGAGCCAAAAGAAGATTTGGTGAGTGCTTTAATACTTGCAGAGAGTGAAGGACATAAACTTAGCGCTCGGGAACTATATTCAATGATAATGTTACTAATTGTGGCGGGACACGAGACGACAGTGAATTTAATTACAAATACGGTATTAGCACTTCTTGAAAATCCAGATCAATTACAGTTATTGAAAGAAAATCCAAAATTAATTGATGCCGCTATTGAGGAAGGATTACGATATTATTCTCCAGTTGAGGTTACAACTTCAAGATGGGCAGATGAACCTTTTCAAATTCATGATCGAAAAATTGAAGAAGGAGATATGGTTGTCATTGCCTTAGCTTCTGCAAACCGTGATGAAACTGTATTTGAAAACCCAGAAGTATTCGATATTACTCGGGAAAATAATCGCCATATTGCCTTTGGTCATGGTAGCCATTTCTGCTTAGGAGCTCCACTTGCGAGGTTAGAAGCAAAGATTGCTATTACTACTTTGTTTAATCGAATGCCTGAACTACAAATAAAAGGGAACCGTGAAGAAATTAAATGGCAAGGTAATTATTTAATGCGTTCTTTAGAGGAATTGCCTTTAACTTTCTAGAATAGTTAAAAGTAGACATGCATACATCGAAAATGATTTACATAGAGTATGTATGTGTTATTTAAATTCGAAACGGAAGGGTGAAGACATCCCAATGATCAACTAATTCTATTTGTAAGAGATCTTCGTTAAAAAACGAAATATTCTTCTGAATAGGGTTAGTCTGTACATTTATAGAAAAGGGATGTATTTCGCTCTGCGAATATATAGTCTTTTTATATGATTTGTGCTGCCTCCTGTTCAGAACATGAAATAGGAGGCTTTTTTATGTCGACAAATGTAGTAACGAAACAAAACAATGGGGTATCACAAGTATTAAAAAATCGGTTTGTACAAGGGATTTTAGCATCAGCATTATTTTTACAAATAGGAATATGGGTTCGAAACTTTGCGGTATTACTATATGTAATGGAAATGACAAAAGGTGATGCTTTTGCTATTTCAATGATTTCAGTTGCTGAATTCGCTCCAATTTTTATTTTTTCATTTATTGGCGGTACTTTTGCTGATAGGTGGAAGCCAAAGAAGACAATGATATGGTGTGAAACGTTAAGTTCCATTTCAGTATTCGCTGTATTAATTACGCTTATGTTTGGAACGTGGAAAATTGTGTTTTTTGTGACACTCATCTCTGCAATCCTTTCACAGTTTTCACAACCATCTGGAATGAAGTTGTTTAAACAACATTTATCAACGGAACAAATTCAATTAGCAATGTCTATATATCAAACGATATTTGCAATATTTATGGTATTAGGACCAATCCTAGGGACATTTATCTTTCATAGTTTTGGAATTTACATTTCAATCATCATAACAGGTATCTCGTTTTTACTTGCGGCAGTTGTATTGTTATTTCTTCCGAAAGATCTTGAAAACGACGTAGAAAAGAAAGATATCACTCTGCTGCAGGAGATGAAGGATGGTATTAAGTATGTCAAAAAGAAAAAAGCGTTAACTTTGCTAGGGCTTTGCTTTATGGCTGCAGGACTAGGTATAGGATTAATTCAACCATTAGGTATATTTATTGTGACTGAGCAGCTAGGATTATCAAAAGAGAGTTTACAGTGGCTACTAACAGTTAATGGTGCGGGAATGATTGTTGGCGGAGCATTAGCAATGGTATTTGCGAAAAACGTTGCTCCGCAAAAGATGTTAATTATCGGTATGCTTGGTCAAGCAATTGGTATTGGCATTATAGGATATTCTACAAATTTATGGGTGACACTTACTGCGCAGCTTTTTAGTGGTTTAGCTCTTCCTTGTATCCAAATTGGTATTAATACGCTTATTATTCAAAATAGCGATACTGATTTTATAGGTCGTGTAAATGGTATTTTAAGTCCGCTTTTTACCGGTTCAATGGTGGTAACGATGAGTATTGCCGGTTCTTTAAAAGAGATGTTTTCATTAAGTATGATGTATGAAGGGACGGCTTTACTTTTTATAATTGGATTATTGTTTATTTTACCTATATACAATTTAAAGCCAGTAATAGTGGTGGAAAGTGAAATAAGTGGTAAAGGAAGTGCCGTACAAAATGAATCCTAATCCAAATGTTAAATACCCTATTGAAGGAAATCAAAACGTTCAATTTATAAAAAATACAATAACAAAACCTAATATACTTGTTGGTGACTATTCTTATTATGATGCGAAAGATGGAGAAACATTTGAAGATCGAGTATTACATCATTATGAATTTCTTGGGGATCGCCTTACTATTGGAAAGTTTTGTTGTATTGCATCTGGAGTTAACTTTATTATGAACGGAGCGAATCATCGGATGGATGGATTTTCGGCATATCCATTTAATATCTTTGGAAATGGGTGGGAGAAGTATACACCTAGTTTGTCTGATTTACCTTACAAAGGCGATACAGTTATAGGAAATGACGTTTGGATTGGTATGGACACAACTATTATGCCCGGAATAAAAATAGGAGATGGTGCAATCATTGCAGCTAAATCTGTTGTGACTAGAGACGTCGCACCATATACAATTGTTGGTGGAAATCCAGCAAATAAAATAAAAGAGAGATTTTCAAATGAAATAATAGAAGAATTATTACAAATTCAATGGTGGCATTTTGACATTGAAAAAATAACTGAAAATATAGATGTGATTGTACGAGGAGATATTGAACCATTAAGAAAGCTAAAAAGGGAATAAAAAATGCATGACAAAGAGTATCATACCTCCGAATTTTGTTAATGATAATAGAACAAGGAGGTGTGATACTATGGCACAAGACGTTTTATGTGAAGTAAATAACTGTAAATTTTGGGCGAACGGTAATAAATGTAGTGCAGAGGCAATTTACGTAGTAAGTCATAAAGGTAAACATGCATCTACAACGGAAGAAACTGATTGCAAAACTTTCGATCCAGAAGTGTAAATGTTTGAAGGGTAGCCAAATCGTGGTTGCCCTTTTATTAATTATAGTATTGATAATAAATATCATTTTCATTCATTGTTTTTAACTTTTCTTGTTATTTTTTCATATTTTTTTCATAAGTGATGTAATCCAACTCAATTCATGTTCAATTCGTGATTTACTAAATTCAATGACTTCAGTAATAAAAGATGAGGTAACATCTAGAGACTGAATAGCAGTAAGCTGATTATATAGTACGTTTTGACGTACAGTCAAAATCTCTTTTCTATCCTCATAGTCAAGTTTTTCAAATAGCGCAATACGAACAAGAAATTCTGTATTGTTTGTCGCAAGTTTTTCGGGAAACTCTCGTAACATTTCAGAAAAAATTTCTTCTCCTGTTTCTGTTATATCGTACATATTTCGGTTTGGTTTTCCGACTTGTTTATGTATTTTTTTCGTTATAGCACCCATATTTTCAAAGCGCCGAAGGGCAGGATAAAGCATGTTGTGATTTAATTCGAAATTTTCACCTAAACGATTTTGAACATTTTTTTTAATTTCATATCCATGTTTTGGTCCTGTCGTTAATTCTGCTAGTAGTAAAATGTCAACGTACATAAAAATCCCCCTTATATATTTCTCAAGTTCTCTAATGAAAAATCCCCTTTGGTATATGTTAAAATAACATATGATAGTTTATACAACTTTGGACTGCCGACCTATCACTTTTATTGTAAAAGAAAAGGGAGGAAAGAACTATGGCTTCACCTGAAAATGTTATTTTAGTTCATGAAATTTCAAAGCTGAAAACAAAAGAAGAATTATGGAATCCATATGAATGGTATCGTTTGATGAGGGATAATCACCCAGTTCATTATGATGAAGAGCAGGATGTATGGAATGTTTTTTTATATGATGATGTAAATCGTGTATTATCAGATTATCGCTTATTTTCAAGTAGAAGGGAGCGCAGACAATTCTCAATCCCTCCTTTAGAAACTAGAATAAATATAAACTCTACAGATCCACCAGAACATCGCAATGTACGTTCCATTGTTTCTAAGGCATTTACTCCAAGAAGTTTAGAACAGTGGAAACCTCGAATACAGGCTATCGCAGATGAACTTGTACAACATATCGAAAAATGTAGTGAAGTTAATATCGTTGAACAGTTTGCTGCACCTTTACCTGTTACCGTTATTTCCGATTTATTAGGAGTCCCAACAACAGATCGTAAAAAAATTAAAGAATGGTCTGATATTTTATTTATGCCGTATAGTAAAGAAAAGTTTAATGACCTGGATGCCGAGAAAGGGATAGCATTACATGAATTCAAAGCATACCTTCTACCGATTGTTCAGGAAAAGAGATATCATTTAACCGATGATATCATTTCTGATTTAATTCGAGCTGAATATGAAGGCGAAAGATTAACCGATGAAGAAATTGTAACCTTTTCATTAGGTTTACTAGCGGCTGGGAATGAAACCACTACAAATTTAATTATTAATAGCTTTTATTGCTTTTTAGTAGATTCACCTGGAATTTATGAAGAGTTAAGAAAAGAACCTAACTTAATTTCAAAAGCGATTGAGGAAGTATTACGCTATCGCTTTCCTGTTACATTGGCCCGGAGGATTACAGAGGATACAAATATATTTGGTCCTTTCATGAAAAAGAATCAGATGATTGTTGCGTGGGTTAGTGCAGCGAATTTAGATGAGAAAAAATTTTCACAAGCCTCTCAATTTAATGTACATCGAACAGGAAATGAAAAGCATTTAACCTTTGGGAAAGGTCCTCACTTTTGCTTAGGAGCACCACTTGCACGTTTAGAAGCTGAGATTGCATTAACTACCTTTATAAATGCTTTTGAAAAAATAGAGCTATCTCCATCTTTCTGTTTAGAAAAATGTATATTGGAAAATGAACAAACATTAAAATACTTACCTATTCGATTGAAAGCCAAATAAAAATCTTAACAAGGTGCATACATTTGCATCTTGTTTTTTTGTTTCTCAATTGTGAGTTTTCGGCAATTACCTTAATATGGAATTGTATAAAACGTAGAGGAGGATTCTTATGTTGACTTGTAATGGAAGTAAATCATTTCAAAAGTTTATTAAAGGTGTTACAGATCTTATGGAAAACGGTTTATTTGAAGAAGAAATAGTGTGTGGCATTGAAAAATTACTAGAAGAACTTTTAGAAAAGAAAACATGGCTTCCGTTAGAAAAACAGAAGGCCAATTTGACCCAATATGCAAGACATTTATTGTATGAAGATCCGCTCAAACGTTTTGAAGTACTAGCTCTCGTATGGAAAGATGGACAATCTACACCTTTACATGATCATGACGGCACATGGGGAGTAGAAGGCGTTTTTTCAGGAAGGATAATGGTGCAGAACTTTATACAAACGAAACAACTTGGAAATTCACTTGTTTATTTAACACATACAGGAAATCTTTATTTGGGAGAAGGAGAAACTGATAAAGTAATTCCACCAGCAGATTGTCATATTCTTGAAATTAGCGAAAATGAAAGCGTTATTACGATTCATGTCTATGGAAAACGATTAGAAAAGTTTAAAGTATATATCCCAACTGAAGAAAAAAACGTGTACATGTGTGAGACAAAATACATTAGTTATAATTCATAGTTTAAAATCCAAAGCTTTTTTAAAAAGAAAAGCTTTGGATTTTATTTTTAATTATTTCTTGACCTGAAACGCTTTTCATAAATTATAAATAAGAAGTACCTCACGAGGATTGTATGGAAACGATACCTAATAATTAATTAGAACTCGTGTATTTATAGAAAGTGGTGAAGAAATAATGAAATTAATCGCAATTGATTTAGATGGAACTCTTCTTTCGGGGAATAAAATGATAAGTAAAGAAAATGCAGAAGCAATTCGAACATGTCAAGAAGCTGGCCATGTTGTAGCAATTTGTACAGGACGTTCTATTGTTGACATTGAGCGATTATTGTTAGAAGTTAATTTAGAGTGTCCAATCATTGCGGAAAATGGGGCTCTTATATATAAAGATAAAAAAATGATGAAGAGATATCCAATTCAAAATATGCAGGCACTTGAAATTGTAGAATATCTTGAAGAGAATGGTTTATATTATCAGCTTTATACTGATAAAGGTGTGTATGTACCGGATTATGGAGTAGAGAGTGTACGTAATGAAATTGAGTATGTGAAGAATTCAAAAGAAAATTTCGACTTGAAAGAGTTAGAAACAATCGCAGCATTATATCTTGAGCATACAGCGTTTCATAGTGCGGAAAGTTGTAAACCAATTGTAGAAACAGATATACATGTGCATAAACTATTACCATTTTCTTATGATATTGAGAAATTAAAAAAACTAAAAGAAACATTTCTTCATAATACAGATTTAGCAATTACATCTTCATATTGGCACAATTTAGAGATTAATCATCGAGATGCTCAAAAAGGGAATGGATTATATACTTTAGCAGAACATCTTAATATTCCGGTTGAAAACACTGTAGCGATAGGAGATGGACTAAACGATGTTTCTATGATGGAAAAAGCGAATATATCAATTGCAATGGGAAATGCAGTTGAAGAAATAAAAGCAATGTGTAAATACGAAACGTTATCAAATGAAGAACATGGTGTGGCACATGCTTTATATAAATATGTAATGTAATTAAAAAAAGAAAAAAGAATCCAAATGGATTCTTTTTTCTTTTTTATTAGGGGTAAGGTATTCTATGAGATTCATAGAAGCCTTATTACATTTTATTATATAGAATATATTGGAATAAATGTGTATATTTTTCATAAAAATTGTGAATATTTTATGAACTTTATACTTATTGCATGTTTATACCGCTATTAGTGACGCGTATGACTCTCAAGTGAAAATTCAGTGAATGTAAGGAGGAATTCAAGTTACCTAGACAATAAATGAGGAATGAACGAAATATATTCTTTTCTTGTTTTAATTGAAAAATAAAATTTGTTCGAATAATTATTCTACAGCTATATACCTACACTAGCTTTCTTCGTATAATGGAGAAGTATGAATTTTAGATTTGTATTAATTTTACATATTGAGGTGAACAAAGAATGAATTCGCGGCTAATGGAACTTATTGATGTGAGTACAATAGAAACCATGGCAGAACAATTTTATAAATTAACTAACATATCACATCAACTTCTTGATGCTGAAAAAGAGTGTGTTTTTTCATTCGGAATGAATGAGATAAAAAAGAGTAAACTTCCAAAGATTGAAATCCCCATTTTCTTATACAATCAACATTTAGGATCTTTTGTTGTATGGTCCAAAAAAAGTGAAATTTTCAGTTGTCAAAAATACTTTGAAATGCTCTCAAGTTTAATTTTAGATGGTGCAATAAAAGTATTTCAAAGTAAAAATACAACGTTGCTTTCTCGGAAAGAGGAGGAACTACATACGATTTTACAAAACATGCCTGTTATGGTCGATGCGCTTGATTATAATGGAGATTTTGTTTTGTGGAACCGAGAATGCGAAATCGTAACAGGTTATACCGCTGAAGAAATAATTGGAAATCCAAATGCACTGCAATTATTGTATCCTGATCATAATTATCGCCATCAAATACAAAAGAAATTTTTAACTTGTGGAAAAAATTTCAGAGATTGGGAAATGCACTTAACATGTAAAAATGGTGAAATCAAAACAATAATGTGGTCGAATATATCAGAACAGTTTCCTGTAACAGGATATAGTTATTGGGCTGTTGGTGTAGATATTACGCATTTAAAAGCGATAGAAGAGCAGTTAAAACAACAAACATCTGAACTGGAATTAATTTTTAAAGCTTTACCAGATTTATGTTTCTTAACAGAAGATGATGGCACGATTATTGATTACAAGGCAGGATCTCCTACGAAGTTTTACGTACCCGCAGAAGCTTTTATGGGAAAAAAGTTTTACGAAGTATTACCATCTTCAGTAGCACAGCAGTTTCAGGAAGCCATTAATCAAGTGAAGGAAAAAGGAACGAATGTAATTGTAGAATATCCACTCACACTTAATGGAAGTATTGATTTCTTTGAAGCTAGGTTCTTACCATTATTACGTGATAAAATTATGATTATTGTACGCGACATTACAGAGCGAAAAAAGACAGAAGAATTGTTAAACAAATCAGATACGCTTGCAGCAATTGGTCAATTAGCAGCTGGCGTGGCTCATGAAGTAAGAAATCCTTTAACTGTAATTAAAGGTTTTATACAGTTATTCCAAATTAATAAAGAAGATCAAGAAAGATATTTTGATCTTATGCTTTCTGAAATTGAAAGGATAGAAGCAATCCTACAAGAATTTCTATCAATCGCTAAAACAGATGAGATAAATACAGAAAAGAAAAATATTTATCAAATTTTTAAAAATGTCGTATCGTTAATGAATACAAAAGCAATTATGACAAATATTCAAGTTGAACTTTTTACGGGTGACAAAGATATAATTATTGAATGCTCAGAAAATCAATTGAAACAAGTATTTATTAATATTTTGCAAAATTCAATCGAAGCTATGCCAAATGGTGGGGGAATTTCAATTCACATAAAAGAAATAAATGATGATGGTGTCATTATTCATGTAATAGATGAAGGAATAGGAATACCTGAAGAAAGAATTAAGAGATTAGGTGAACCTTTTTATAGTACGAAAGAAAAAGGGACTGGTATTGGATTAATGTTAAGTTATAAAATTATTGAAAGTCATCAAGGGACAATTAGTATCATGAGCGAGGTTGGGGTCGGGACAACAGTAACTATTTACTTACCGAAAGTACTAAATAAACAATCTCTTTCTAATTGTGACGACAAATGTATAGCGATACGCACTAGTAGTAATTCTTAAATCAATTAATACCCAATAACAAAGCGATTAGTGAAAACTAAACTTTTTGTTATTGGGTATTTTTTATATTTAATTTAGTAAACTTTACCTTTTCTTTACCTTTGTTTTAATTTCTATTAAGTTTTAAACATTATATTAATATTTGTACAAAGCAATGTATAGAAATTGTACATTACTTTTAATATAGAAATATGATTATTATTTGGAATATTGTAAGGAGGAGATTATGACAAGGTGAAAAAGCAAGAGAAGAAAAGTGGTAGAGTAGTACCTCTCCGGTTAAATATTTTATTCCTTTGTGTATTTTTATTATTTTCTGGCATTATTATTCAGTTAGGGAAAGTGCAAATTTTTGATGGAGAAACATATAAAAATGAAGTAGAGAAGAGAGAAAATGCAACCGTGGGCCTTTCTGTACCACGTGGGAAAATATTTGATCGTGAAGGAAATCCAGTAGTTGATAATAAGTCTTTACGTACGATTACATATACAAAGGTGAAAGGTGTAAAACAAGAAGAAATATTAAAATCAGCAAGACAACTTGCAGACATTATTGAAATGCCACAAGAAGATATTGATAAGTTAACTGAGACTGATAAGAAAGACTTTTGGATGCAATTAAATCCAGAACTTGCTCAAGACTTAGTATCCAAAAAAGAAATAGATAAGTTCCGAAATAAGGATATTACCGGAAAAGAGCTAGACAAAAAAATAGAAGATTTAAAAAGGAAGCGCGTTACAGATAAAAATCTTAAAGAACTAACAGCTAAAGATATAGAAGTGTTAGCTATTAAAAGTAAAATGACCTCAGGTTTTCAAATGGCACCTCAAATTATTAAAAAGGACGTTAGTGAACAGGAATATGCGGTGATTAGTGAAAATTTAGCGAACCTCCCAGGGGTAGATGCATCAGTTGATTGGGAGAGAATCTATGTAAATGATGGTCTATTCCGTTCTGTCCTTGGTAACGTTTCAAATGCTGATGAAGGATTGCCACGTGAAAGATTAGATTATTATTTAGTGCGTGATTATAGTCGAAATGATAGGGTCGGCAAAAGTTATATCGAACAGCAATACGAAGATGTACTTCATGGTACAAAAAAAGAAGTAAGAAGCATTGCTGATAAACAAGGAAATACTATTAAAACGGAAACTGTTACTGAAGGGAAAAGCGGTAAAAATTTAACTTTAACAATAGATATGGAATTGCAAAAAAAAGTAGAGGAGAGCATAGAAAAAATATTAAAACAATATAAAGGATCAGAATCAATGTTAGACCGTGCTTTCGTAGTGATGATGAATCCAAAAAATGGTCAAGTATTATCAATGGCTGGGAAAAAGCTTGTAGAAAAAGACGGGAAAATGGAAGTAGAAGATTACGCTTTAGGCACGCTGACTAGTTCTTATGAGCTTGGATCAACGGTTAAAGGTGCGACAGTGTTAACAGGGTTTGAAACAAATGCAATAACTCCTGGAACACATTTTTATGATGCACCTATGAAGTTTAAAGGAACTAAGGAGAAGAAGTCTTGGAAAAATTTTGGTGATATAGACGATCTAAGAGCGTTACAAGTATCTTCAAACGTTTATATGTTTAATATAGCATTAAAAATTGCTGGAGTGGATTATGTGAAAAATAGTTCACTAGATATTAAACAAGAATATTTTGATAAAATGAGGTATTATTTCAGGCAATTTGGATTAGGCGTACAAACTGGTATTGATTTACCAAATGAAACTGCAGGGCAAATTGGAAGAAAAGATAATCAGCCTGGTTTCTTATTAGATTATTCTATTGGACAATATGATACGTATACACCACTTCAGCTTGCACAATATATTTCGACTATCGCAAATGGAGGGTATCGAATGAAACCGCAAATTGTTCAAGAAATTAGAGAACAAACCGTTCAAAAAGATGAGGTTGGTAAAGTAGTACAATCAATAGAACCCGTTGTTTTAAATAGAATCGATATGAAACAAGAATATATTAATCAAGTAAAAGAAGGATTTAGAAAAGTATTTCAAGAAGGAGATGGAACGGGAGTAAGAGCGTTCCAAAAAGCACCATATAAACCAGCTGGTAAAACAGGGACCGCACAAACTGTATATGGTGGAGAAAATGAAATTGGGCGAAATGCGAAAGGCGATCGTAGAGAATGTTATAACTTAACATTGGCTGGATATGCGCCATATGATGATCCAGAAGTAGCATTTTCTATTGTAGTACCGTGGGTTGAAAATGATAAATCGGGCATTAACTCCGACATTGGAAAAGAAGTTTTAGATGCTTATTTTGATTTGAAAAATAAGCGATTAACTGGTGAAGCGCCAAAAACAGATAACTCTAAAGAGAATTAAAATGGACGAAACGTCTCTAGCATTAATGTGAACTAGAGGCGTTTTTATCTGGGAATAGATTGGAAATGAGGTATATATGAAGCTGTTTATTCTAAAATATTGGAGGAACATATGTAGCTACATCTTAATTATAATAGGGGTTATTTTTATTAATAAGTCATTTTTATTTTGTATGGTAGAAGGAATTTCGATGCAACCTACTTTAAATGAAAAAGATTATATACTTGTTAATAAGGTAAACGTCTGTTTATCGTCTTTTCATCATGGGGATGTTGTCATCATAAAAAAAGAAGACGAGCCTACTTACTATGTGAAACGAATTATTGGATTATCGGGGGATAATATACAATTAAAAGAGGATGAGGTATATATTAACGGTAAAAAGCGTGATGAGTCGTATATACATTTAGATATGTTACAAGTATCCAATCGTTTTTCAAATTTTAGAGAAATAAACGTTCCTACGCATAAATTATTTGTGTTAGGTGATAATCGTAATCATAGTAAAGATAGTAGGAATACACTTGGACTTATTGATGAGTCAAATATAATAGGTAAGGTAGAAATGGTATTTTATCCATTTGATCATATAAAATGGATAAAATAATTCTATTAACGATTCACATTTTATAAAATAAATCATATATTGATAGCATAGGACAAGCAGAAAAGCTTGTTCTAACCTCACAGAACACTCCTTATCACGGTTAGGCATCTACATAGGTAGATGCTTTTTTTTATGTTGATGACTGAAAATTATTTATCAACATAATGTAACAAGCACTTTAGGACTATTAGGGGACGATTATATGTACAAATAACAGTATGCTTAATTAAAACAGTGAAATATAAGGAGTGAGGAATAAGTGCTAAATATTTTAGTGGTTAATTTTCCAGCAGAGGGACATGTAAACCCTACATTAAATTTAGTAAAAGCCTTTACTGAACGAGGGGATCACGTACATTATATTACAACGACAAACTTTAAGGATAGAATTGAAGATTTAGGAGCTACTGTACATACTCATCCGGATCTATTAAAGGAAATTTCTATTGATGCTGAAACCTCATCTGGATTAAATGCTTTCTTTCATGTGCATGTTCAAACTTCTTTATATATATTGGAAATTACGAAAAAATTATGTGAAAGTATAAATTTTGATTTCGTAATTTATGATATATTTGGCGCGGGAGAGTTAGTAAAGGAGTATTTACAAGTTCCAGGTGTAGTTTCCTCACCTATATTTTTAATTCCTTCAGAGTTTTTGAAGACATTACCTTTTCATCCAAATGCAGATATACCATTCCAACCAGAGGAGATCTCTGAAAAATTACTAAATCAGATGGAACATAAATTTGGAGTAAAACCAAAGAATAATCTTCAATTTATGAATAATAAGGGTGATGTTTGTTTCGTATACACAAGTCGTTATTTCCAACCTAATAGCGAATCGTTCGGAGAAAATAACATTTTTATTGGACCGAGCATTTCAAAGCGTAAAACAAATATAAAGTTTCCACTGGAATCACTTAAAGAGAAGAAAGTTATTTACATTTCAATGGGAACACCGCTTGAAGGACTCGAACCATTCTTTAATACTTGTATTGATACTTTTTCAGATTTTGATGGGATAGTTGTAATGGCAATTGGTGATAGAAATGATATTTCAAAAATAAAGCAAGCGCCAGATAATTTTATAATTGCTCCATACGTACCTCAATCAGAAATATTAAATGAAGCAGATGTTTTTATTACACATGGTGGTATGAATAGCGTACACGATGCCATTCATTATAATGTCCCATTTGTAATAATACCGCATGATAAAGATCAGCCTATGATAGCGCAAAGATTAACTGAGCTTGAAGCGGCACATAGACTATTGAAAGAACATGTTAATGTACACACTTTAAAAGAGGCCGTAACAGATGTTCTTTCAAATGAAAAGTATAAACATGGTATAAGAAAACTTAATGATAGCTTTTTAGAATGTGGTGGTTCAAAAGAAGCAATTGCAGTTATTGAATCTCTTTTAAATAAAGTAAAAATTTAATTGGTGGGGCTTTACTGCCTGCAAATAGCAGGATAAATAGTCATAACTTTATACAAGCATAGAGGTTCTCACCTTTATGCTTGTATATTCTTATCCAGCAAATTGCACAGCAGTATTTGCATGTAAAAAAGCAGTATCAAAAACGGGAACAGTGAGATCATTTTGGGAGATGAGTAAAGGTATTTCAGTGCAGCCTAATAATATACCTTCAGCACCATTTTGAATTAATGATTTTGTAATTTGTAATAACTCTTCTTTAGATGTTTCTGAAATAATCCCTCTACTTAATTCATCTAATATGACATGGTGGATAAAAGTTCTTTCCTCGTCATTGGGGATAATTGTCTCAATGTTATATTTCGCTAATCGTGATTTATAGAAATCTTGCTCCATCGTTTGTTTTGTTCCTAATAGTCCGATACGTTTTATATTCTGTTCTACCATTTCTTTAGCACTTACATCACCAATGTGAAGAAGCGGGATAGATATTGCTTGTTCTACTTCCTCGGCAAATAGATGTACGGTATTTGAACACATTAATAAACATTCAGCCCCAGATTTTTCAACTTTCTTTGCAACTGTAACTAGTTCATTTTTCACTTCTTCATATTGATGGTTTTGTAATAAAGTAGTTACTTCACCAAAATCCATACTATATAAAACTAACTTTGCATTTTGATCGTATTGAGAGAGTGTAAGCGTATTAATATGTTTATAGTATAATGATGTAGATTCCCAACTTAATCCTCCAATCAAACCAATCACTTTCATAATGCATTCCTCCCGAAACGATTTTGAATTCATTATTTCATAATTCCGATAAGAATACAATGATTTAAATGCGCCATTTAACAAAAAATAAAAATAGTAAGAAAAGTGTTGAAATTTACACTTTTTAGTGCCATAATACGAATTACAAATTAATACTTATCCAGAGAGGTGGAGGGAACGGCCCTAAGAAACCTCAGCAACCCCTATGCAATTTTATAGGAAGGTGCTAATTCCGCAGAGGACACGTTGTGTTTTTTGAAAGATAAGAGGATTCTTGAACGTGAAAGAAAATGACCTCTTATATAAGAGGTCATTTTTTGTTGTATAGAAAGGGAGTGTAGATGCATAATTCATTTTTAAATTAAATATAGAGTAATAAAAGTTGACTAATATGAGAGGGGAATTGTAATGAACAAATTATCAACAAAGTTAGTAGTAGCAATCGGTATTGGAGCAGCATTATACGGGATATTAGGACTTTGGGGATTTTCTATTGCACCGAATACATTTATTAAACCAGCATTAGCTATATTAACTGTTTTTGGAGCATTATTTGGTCCAGTGGCAGGACTCTTAATCGGACTTATCGGTCATACTGTAACAGATACGATTGCTGGATGGGGGATTTGGTGGGGCTGGGTTATTAGTTCAGGGATTATTGGTTTTTCGATGGGTCTTATTCAAAAAAGAGTTGGTTTTAGTGTGAAAAACGGGTCGTTTAACAAGGGGCATATTTCTTATTTAGCAATTACTGGGTTAGTTGGTATTGTCATTGCTATTATATTTGCTGGGGCATTCGATATTATTGTGATGGGAGAACCATTTGACAAAATTGTTATACAAGTATTAGGAGCAACAATTTCCGATGTTATCGTTTTCTTAGTAGTTGGATTGCCACTTACAATTGGCTTGACAAAATCTAATAAGAAACATACACATTTAAAAATTGAAAAGTAGGGATGTTAACATGAAACCAATTATTTCGTTTGAACAATTCACCTTTCAATATGGGCATGCTGCGCAGCCTACTTTAAGTGATATTACCTTTCATATATACCCTGGGGAAAAAGTACTAATTGCTGGACGAAGTGGTTCAGGAAAGTCGACATTAGCTCATTGTATAAATGGGCTAATCCCATTTTCTTACGAAGGGACTAGTACAGGTAACGTTTTAATTGCCGGTAAAGACCCGAGGGAAGGAAGTATTTTTGAACAAAGTAAGCAGGTAGGAACAATTTTGCAAGATCAAGATGCTCAATTTATTGGTCTGACAGTAGAAGAAGATGTAGCTTTTTATTTAGAAAATGAATGTGTAAAGCAAGATGATATGAAAAAGATTGTTTCGGACTCATTAAGAAAGGTGAAGATGCATACGTTTCATAAACAAAGTCCACATGAATTATCAGGAGGTCAAAAGCAAACAGTTTCTCTAGCTGGTTTATTAACAACAAATGCGGATATATTATTGTTCGATGAACCGTTAGCGAACTTAGATCCACTAAGCGCCGTACATACGATAGAGCTTATGAAAGATATACATGAGCAATATAATAAAACGATTGTTATTATCGAACATAGGATAGAAGAAATTTTAAAGCTGGATTTAGACAAAGTTATATTAATTGATGAAGGTAAAGTCATTGCAATAGGAACACCAAAAGAAATCTTAGCGTCAAATATATTGCCACGTATTGGCTTAAGAGAGCCTATTTACATCGAAGCATTAAAGAGATTACATTTTGATCGTAATAATGACGTAATATATCCAATGGAAAACCTTCAAAAAGAAAAGGTAGGCAACGTTCTAAAAGAGTGGATGGAGAAACAAGTCATATTAAAAGGTAATACTAAAAACAAGGAATTACTTAAAGTGGAGAATTTATCATTTTCATACCCTAATAAACAAAAAGTATTAGAAAATGTAAACCTTTCAATATATGAAGGAGAAATTGTGGCACTGTTGGGACATAATGGAGCAGGGAAATCCACATTAGCTCATAGTCTTATAGGCATAAACAAAATGAAAAATGGGAAAATCTTGTTAGAAGGTGAAAATATTAGTTCTTGGTCTATTCGTAAACGTGGGGAAATCATATCTTACGTGATGCAAAATCCAAATCATATGATTACACAGCCTACTGTTTTTGAAGAAGTTTCATTTACATTAACATTACATAATTTTTCTAAGGAAGAAATTAAGAATAGAGTAGAAGGAACTTTAAAAATTTGTGGTTTATATCCATTTCGTAATTGGCCAATTCAAGCACTAAGCTATGGGCAAAAAAAGAGATTAACAATCGCATCTGTATTAACAACAAATCCTAAGCTTATCATATTAGATGAACCGACAGCGGGACAAGATTATTATCATTATAAACAATTTATGTCGTTTATTAAAAAACTAGCTAAGAAGGGTATTTCATTTATTTTTATTACTCACGATATGAATCTCGCACTAGAATATGCAGACCGTGCAGTAGTTCTACATAAAGGGAAAATTATTGCGGATAATACAGTGTCTAATGTATTTGGTGATCAAGAAACGTTACAAATAGCTAACTTAAGAGAGAGTTCTTTAACCAAGCTTGTTAAATTTAGTGGGATTGCATGTCCGGAAAAATTTATGGAACTTTATTTAGATAGTAATAGGAGGGAGGAAGGTGCATAGTACATATTTTCATCGTATGGATGGGGTAGTGAAATTGTTTTTATTTATTTTTTGTATGACGCTTACTTTTTTGTTTTTTGATTTTCGGGTGTTGCTAATACTATTTATTATTGGGTGTATCGGACTCAGCATTGCTAAAATTCCATTTTGTAAAATTTTAATTGTTTTTAGTGTCATATTTACATTTAGTTTATTAAACTCTGTCATGATTTTATTTATTACACCAACTCATGGATCTGAATTAACTGAATCATATACCGCGTTTTTACATATTGGATATGCAACGATTACATATGAAACATTATTTTATGCAGTTACACTTTCATTAAAGTATTTTACGTTATTACCATTTACACTTCTTTTTATTTACACGACAGATCCAAGCGAATTTGTAAGTAGCTTAAGTAAACTTGGTATTCATTATAAGATTACATATGCAGTAAATATTGCACTACGTTATATTCCTGACATCCAGTCTGAGTATAAAATTATTAAACACGCGCAAGAAGCGAGAGGAGTGGCTTTTGAAAAAGGAGAAGCAAATATATGGGTTCGTATGAAGAATCGTGTTTTAATTTTCTGGCCGCTAATCATTCTTTCTCTAGAAAGAATAGATACGATTTCAAATGCAATGGATTTAAGAGGATTTGGAAAGAAGGATAAACGTACATGGTTTTATACAAGTAAGGCGAAACGTGAAGATTTCATCGTTTTATTTGCCGGTGTTTTCATATTCATTGCTGCGGTATATTTAAAATTAAACGTATTTCAAAACTTTTGGTATCCATTTTAAAGCACTCTTTAAACGAGTGCTTTTACTTATTTTTATGTAGACATGCTCAAAAAAGGGATATATACATAATGTATAATACGAACCAGTTAAAATGATCAACTACCTATTAGTTTTCAAACCAAAAGGAGGAGAAAATATGAGTTACGGTGGTTCTTGTGGTTTTGGTGGAGGTTTCGCTTTACTAGTTGTGTTATTCATTCTATTAATAATTGTAGGATGCAGCTGCTGGGGCGGAGGATACTAATTTTTAATTAGTCTTCACAAATGTAAACTAAAAAAACATTGAAGATACTTATGTATCGAAACAAATAAAAAAGGAGCAACTATGCTCCTTTTTTATTTGTTTAAATGCGTATTCTCACTATATTTCGGGAACGTAATCGTTAAAGTCGTTCCTTTACTAACGATACTTCGGATTTTTAAACTTCCATGCATCGTCTCAATAATCTTAACAGCAACCATCGTACCTAAACCAGTTCCTTTTGTTTTTGTACTAAAATACGGTTCACCGAATCGATGTATTTGCTCCTGTGACATTCCAACTCCGCTATCTTCAATTCGTATTTCAACTTCACTATTATTGATAGATGAGGAAATATTTAAGGTACCACCATTAGGCATTGCTTCAATACTGTTTTTTATTAAGTTTAAAAAACATTGTTGAAAGTGCTGTTTATTACCAACAATGGTTGCCTCAGAAAAATCCTGTGTAATATGTATCGTATTCATATTACACAATGGCAATATCATATTAATAACTCGATTTAACTCTTGCTTTACTGAAATTTGATCTAATTTTTCTGGAGCAGGTTTGGCAAACGTTAAGTAATCATCGATAATTTCTTGGGCACGATTTAACTCTTCAAGTATATGTTTAATATATTCGTCTCTTGATTCAGGAGTTAAATTTGGTGTTTTTAAAAGCTGTGTAAATCCTTTTACAACCGTTAAAGGATTCCTTACTTCGTGCGATATACTTGCAGCGAGTTGGCTAACAATCTCCATTTTTTCCATTTTAATTAATTTTGAGCGCATTAATACAGCATCTTTTATAACTTCATTTATATAAACAATAAATAACATTAAAGTAGTCGGTAATACCATGAAATAAATAATATACAAATTATTCACTTCAAAATCTGATAAAGTTAATACAATTACAGTTGTAAATATTGCTAGGAAAAAGGTTAAAAACATGGAAAAAGCTACTTTAAGCTTTCTATTATATGTATTAAATTTTGAAGATGCGAGTGCTGTAACGATGAACATTATTCCGTAAACAACGACTGTCAGCATATTAAAGCCATAAAATATAAATCTTGTAATTAATAAAATTGTAAACAATATGATACCGACAGGAAATCCACCATAAAGCGTACCTATTATGACCGGAATTTGTCTTAAATCATGAATACAACTTTCATCCATATAGATAGGGTATCGCATACATAAAATAAGCGGGATACTAGAACAAAGGGTAATCAGTAATATTTTGTATTTTTTCAAATAATGCCTGCTATCATATATGAAATAAAAAACAAATATACTACATAAAATGTATAGAAGATTATTTAATACGTTTTGATTAATATAAACAAAGTCCATAATATTTGCCTCGTTATTCTGAATTTACTTAACATATGTATTATACATGATAACATGTGTTAGGATGTATAAACCTTGTTCATACAAGATTTATTTAGCTTTTTTTATAAAATGCAAACATTAGCTATTCAAAGATACTTTTACCAAAACTTTTTACTACTTCTTTCTGCATGTTCGGTAAAACATGGTGGGTTATGTTGCTACTATAAGAAACGTAGGTATTCTTTTCTAAACTCATCCTTTTAATTTCTAGCCACTGAACGAGATAGTCTTTTAAAGTAAGCTTAGACGGCTCCACAAAAGTCCCTTCATTTAAATCCGTAATCTTTTTCGTCACATTTTTTACTGCTTCTTTTTTGTCTTATAACCAGAAACACACTAAGTACTTATTTCCTCTTTTTCGAATATGTCCTTTCACTTAAAACACTCCTTCATTTTGTTTTGAATTATGTTGTATAAGTCTAGTTGTAATGTTGCTACTTTGAAAATTGCATAGTTGGACATATGAGCGATGGATATATTTTATCATATTTAGATTGTTATTAAGGAATAAAAAAAGAGCCATAGGGCCTCTTTTTTTGCTGTATTCATGGAAATAAAATTAAAAGCGTTATTTTATTATAAAAAAATAGGTGACTCAACAATTGTGCTAGCCGAGTCACCTAGTACTATCGAACCAAATAATGTACTTTTTCTATATGTAGTTATGGGGAGTTCTTAGAGGCTAGCCCAATAGACAGTTAAGGGACAAATAAAATCATTTTAGAGAGTTTTACATTTTATTATGTTAATGCTACAACAGCAAGAGTTAAGCCCAACGTATTTAATGTATTAGAATATGGTCCTACATTAACAGTAAGAGTACTTGTTATACCTGGAGGTGTAGTGAAAATTGCGGGGGCTGATACAGAAGTGAATCCGGCTGTATATCCTAGAGAAGTACCTGATCCAATGATTGGATTATTATTCAGATACATAGTGATACCTGCCGAATTACCTCCTGGTTGAATGATAACTTGCACTTCATAGATTGCCAAATAGGTTCTTCCACCTTCAAGTAAAACAGTTGTTGGTGGTGTGAATGAGATTGCCGTGCCATTAGAATTTACCACAGTATCTAGTGGAATCGCAGAGTTTACAGAAACTATTGATGGGGTAGTTTGAACAACATTTAAACTGTTAGCCGTGGGAGATGGACAAGAACAAGGTTTGTGAATGTTAGAGTTGTTATCATTTTGATAATTCACAAATAATCAAGCTCCTTTACTTAAGATAATTTTTTATCCTATATAAAACGTAGCTTTTTTGTATCTAAGTTATTTTTAATAAGTTTTTAAAGATAATTCGAATATTATTGGTCAGTCAACTCTTAAAAGTATTTGATACTCTGGGATTTAAAAGTGCATCTGATAAATATATATGAATGTTTTTTAAGGACATTACTGTAAGTTAGGAAACATAATAAAATCGTTATTTTAATAAAAAACGGGAAAATGAGGGGAGTAAAAGGAAAAGAACCCTTTATATAAAGGGTTTTTCTGGTGATTTAATCTATCAATTACATTCTTGGTAATATTCATCACATGAATCGTTATTATCGTTATTATCGTTACAGCATATACAAAATGTTTTTTGAACAAATAAACTAACTACACTAGTAGAACCTTCCTGCTTTGTAAGAGTAAGACTTTGAAAATCTTCAACTTGAAATATTTTTGTTTGAACAGGTTGTAATGTAGTAGTAATTGGTACGCTAGATCTTCTTGTTAGAATAGTTACTTGAACGGGTGCACTCATACTAACAACGAATAACTGAATTAATGTTTTGTTATGATTGTTTGTAAAATCCTCAAATACAGTTTGTGGAGCGGTGGTTTCAAGGAAAACTGACACAGGTATATTTCCATTTTCATTTTCTGCAGAACCAGCTATCGTATGAGTTTCAATAAAACAGTTATTTTTTTGATTGTTGGAATGTGATTGGTTTTTATAATATTTTTTACCATCTTTATAAAAGTAATCAGCCATGTGAATTTAAAGCTCCCTTCTTTTAAATATCTATATAGTCTATTTAATAAAGTGAAGTAGTGCTTGTACAACATAATAAAATCCGCTCTCGTAATTATCTAAAAATGTTATTTGGAAATTAAAGAGCGCCATTCAAGGCGCTCTCGGATAAACATTAATATTGAAAAAGAATACCACATTATATTTTATGCATGTTCTTAATAAATGTGTAGTTTTTTAGCAAAATCCTTATTTGAAAACAAGAAGCCCTAGAGTTAGGGTTCTAGGGCTTCTTATTTTGGTATTCTCACATGGTTTTTCAAAAAGAATAGAACATATTGAAGATAACATGTGAATGTTTCATAAATGTATCAAAAAAGTGAACAAAATTGCTAGTGGAGAAGAAGCAGAAATGAAGTTTCTAATACGTAAGTACGTGAAAGGTATTATTTCCAATGAATAAAATGCGCATGGGACACCTAATCATTATTTTATCGGGGGAAAAGGATATGTTATGAACTTGGTTGAATGAAAAAATGAAAATTTTACTTTTAGAGTGAAACTAAACAAAAACGCTATTTTATTAGAAAAGAAGAATGAAAATGAAGGTCCAGTTAATTCACGAACAAACATATAAAAGTCAGTATGATTTAGAAAATGCAGTAGAAAAATTCTACGATAGTCTCCCAGAAGAATTCGGAATGTTAGAGGACGAGGATATCAAGAAATTTGATCATATAAGCGGAGTATTTGAGGCGACGGCCGTAATGAAGAATGGTTTGAAATTGAAGGTAGAAATATTCTTTGCGGATTGATGCAGACGAAGATGAATCATGAGTTTGTAAAGCTTATCAAGTAGCTTAATAAAAACTTCATTTGAAAGGAAAGTGATCAAGGTGGAAGTTCAATATGATGCGCAGGGCCGAATGAAGTATCATCCCGATTACCATCCGAATCATAAGAAGCCGTATACAACGAAAGGATTAGCCTACATATATAAGTATTATGGATTCGGAAAGGTGAAGGAAATTGCTTTAGCATTAGGAAGAACGGAATTAATGATAAGGCAGCTAGTAAATACTCTCCGGAAGGAATGTTTGAAAAATATAAAACTATAGGTGAGTAATTACAATAAAAATTTCATTTTATAGAAATAAAAACCCTAGTTTCCTAGGGTAATGGTATAACAGCCAAATATATTTTATTCGTTTATATCGTAACTTAATATTACGTTAAATACATCAGGTAAATGAAACCAATTGTAGAAAATAAGAGTAGTTAACAAAAACTAACTGCTCATCTCCAAGGGGGAACAAGGAGAAAATCTAATGTCATATATAGTATTGACGTAATATTTAGTTTTATTCGTGAAGAATTACATTTAACTTAATGCATAACCAATGATTAAAGTTAGTGTTAAAAACACTGATAATAACAATGTTAGCAGAACTGTTACTATGCTTCTAAGCATTGTTATCCAATTACCTGCTTTAGAGAAGCCTTTAATACCAGCAAAAAAAGTTCCTATTGAAAAAATGAGTACAAAAAATAAAGGGTGAAAATAAACGATATTTATAAACGACGCATTCATTTCAGGTGTGCATATTTCAAGATATATAAGAAAAAAAGCAATGCAAATGAATGAAAAAATAAAAGACCATAGATTTATATTATGCTTCATAGGTTGCTCCTTTGTTATCAAAATATTTCTATTAAATTGTAATAGAAAATATAGGAAAAATATAGTGGTTATAAATTGGAATGAATTTTTAAACAAAATAAGCCTTTTGTTTAAAGAAAAACAAGCTACCACGTTACAATAATTAGAAATATTTTCTAAGGTATCCTTAAGAGGGTGGGAATAGAAAGAATATCTTCGAGAGGAAAGGAATTAATTTATATTAGGAAATTGGTTGGGTAAATTAAAATAATCTAAATGTATACAAAGATATAAACTTATTAATAGTCATGACAATGAAGATTTTAAAACTGGTAAGATGGGGATATTTAGTTATTGTAAATGTGAAAAGTGCTGGAATTGTTCTAAAGGAAGGAATATCTGAAATATAAATATAATTGAGGGGAGTGAAATAATAATGGAAACTAGTACTTTTTTAGGGCTGTTCTGGGGATGGATGACGGTTATCGTATCGGGAATACTTTTCGTCCGTCCATCTGTGCTACGTGACTTAAAAAAAATAGTGGTTGAAGACAGAGGATTTGGTATTATGTATGGTTTTCTATCGATTTTCCTAGGATTAGGTACTGTAATTCTACATAATGTATGGGTATTCAACTGGCAGGGATTCCTAACGGTTATTGCATGGCTTGCATTATTAAAGGGAATTTACATAATTGCATATCCTGAACCCTCCAAGAAAACAGACTTTGAAGTAAGGATACTATCAACACGTATAGTACTCGCTATCATTGGTGCTTTGGCTTTATGGATGCTTATAGTAATCTATATAAAATAATCTTTTTTTAATAAATAAAAGAGCCTGATATGAGAGAAAAGGCCTTTTCAAAAATTGCATATGAGGAAAATCTATGTCAATACTTAATACCAATAAATTAGAAATAATTCCAGGTATTAAGTATTGAGAAATAAAAAATATTTAACGCAACAAAGTGGTTAACTTTATGAGCTAACCCCTGTTCCACAAAAGAAAATTAGGCCCTACAAGTAATAGATGTGTAATTTAAAGTTACAGTTATAGTGTAAGCGAGATTGAAAATGTTATACGAAAGTAATTTTGTTTAAAAGTTTTATTTTGTCATAAATAAAAGAGCATTTAGCCCAGCCTAACTGCTCGATACAGAGGTAATAGTCTAGCTACATAGATATTATATGCTGAGTTATTGATTTTATTTGTGTAAAACACAAAAGAGCAGCTAACAAAACCTAGCCGCTCTAAACAGTGATGTGTCTCTAGATGTAGTTGTAGTATAAACAGAACATTGAGTTTTATTCATGGGGAGATAGAAATGGGCTTGAAAATAGAATATAGTCCGGCTAGAAAACTAGAGGACACCAATTTTTAGAACTGCGATAAAATTGTTTTAAGAAATGGTGGTCTCTTTATTTTGAAAGGGGATTTAGGAAATGAAGGTATTAGAATAGAAATGGTTAATAAACGCATAGATTGATAAAAAGTAAAGGGCAAATCCCTTATGAGAATAAGGAATATTATCATTTTTGTTACTATTTTCTTCTATCTTTATATATAATTAATTTGTATTATATATATAAATTAGGAGGGAATTTATGACTACAAATAAGGACTACATTCGTTATATCCGGGGAAAAGTAGGACATGATTTAATATTTCTTAATTTTGCTGGAGGTATTGTTTATAACGAACGAAATGAAATTCTTTTACAAAAACGGGGAGATAGAAATGAATGGGGTCTTCCAGGTGGTGCTATGGAACTTGGAGAATCTCTTGAAGAAACCGCTAAACGAGAAATATTTGAGGAGACAGGATTAAATGTTGAAGTTGAACATCTTATAGGTGTCTATTCTAAATATTCTGGTGAGTTTCCGAACGGAGATAAAGCTCAGACTATCACTCATTGTTTTCAATGTAAGCCAATTGGTGGAGAACTTACTGTAGATGGTATTGAGACTTTGGATTTAAAATACTTCCCAATAGACCAAATACCAAAATTATTCACAAAACTACACGAAGATGCCTTAGAAGATTGGCTTTCCAAAAGAAAAGGTGTATTTAGATAAAAAACTTTCAAATTAATTATCCATAATCTTTAACTAACAGGTGCTTTAATTGAGCAAGAAAATAAAAACCTTTAACTTCCGCTAAAGATAATTATGTTAATGATCTAGTGATGGCAGTTCTCGTAAGGACAAGAAGAGGAACGTATATAAATAGAGTTGTAGAAATAGAAAGAGTGGATTCCTTGTGAGAGAGTAGGGATCCACTTTTTTCTTGCCACTGATAAAGAGACACTATATCTGACTTACATAAATATCCTATTTATTCAAATTTGTCCTTTCTAATGGTACAATTAGATTCATAGAGGGATATTATGGTAAGTTTTTATGTAACACTGTTTCTTATATTTGGTACTGCGATATTTTTATTTTTCTTGTCTGGTTCATCAAAAATTAAGGCTAAAAATCTATCATTGATAATGATCTGTTTAGGGATAAATCTACTCACAAGTCCAATGGCTTTATTTATAGGTGTGATGGCAACAGACTCTCCATATAGCACTACGCTTGATTTTTTTGGAGGATGTCTCTTTATTCAGGGAATACCGCTCCTCCTCCTACTTGCAGCTTTTTTGAAGTTTGCAATAGCAAAGAAAACAAAACAAGTATAGTATAAACTCTATATTTCTTTTAATAATTTAAGGTTATATATTTTCTGCGTTAGCTGCTTTTAACCACGCTTCGTAGAATTCTGTAACTGATGCATACCGTTCTGCGCGATCTTTATTTACAGCACGATACGCTACCTCATATAATTCCTTACTTGCTTCCCATTTTATAAAGGAACGATCTTTTTCACCGCCTAAAAGTGAGAAAGCCATTGCTCCCATATTAAATACATTTGTTCTTTCATCAATTATAGCGTTTAGTTCAAATTCCTCTGGTGACATAAAACGGGAGGAACCCCATAGCCGGCCCATTTTATTTATGTAAGGTTTCTTACTGTATAAATCTATATCACAAATTTTTGTTTCGTTTGTATTAAAATTATATAAAATACTACCGTCATAAAAATCTATTGCTACATAGTTTTTCTTTTCTACATAAGTATGGAAAGAAAAAAGGGAATGTAAGGAATGAATTCGTTCTATAGCAGATAAATGTCTAAATTTATAAAATGGAGAGTTTGGATTTTTATATTTCTCAGGAGGTGGGAAACTCCAATGCGAATGAAGACATTCACCATCAAACCAATCGAAAATTAATACATATCCAGATTGGACTGGAAAATGATCAATTAGTCTTATGAGCGATTCATGCTTTAAATCTTCATAGATAGTAACTGAATTTCCACGGAATTATCTTTCATAGATTACCTCACATTTAATATAATTATGTTGTACATTCCACTATTCGACATATTTTATGGAAATCCTATGCTAATAATATAAAATTTTATAAATATAATGATAAACACTTATAAAGAGGTGAATACAATGGATCAACAAATTGTTATTAAAGCATATCAAAAAGACTGGGTTGAAGAGTATATAAAAGAAAAAGAGAAATTCTGTTCCTTGTTAGGACAAGAAATAATTGCTGTTGAACATATAGGAAGCACAGCAGTAGAAGGATTAGGAGCTAAACCTCTTATTGATATGATGATTGGCGTAACAGACTTACAAATTACTGAAAACTGGATTGAAGTTCTATCGGAAATTGGATATGAATATGTTCCAAAAGATACAACCAATTGGCGTTTTTTTAGAAAGGGAAAATGGAGAGCGGGTACTCATCATTTGCATATTTATATTTATAATAGTGATGAGTGGAGAAACAATATTTTATTTCGTGACTTTCTAATAAGGCATGAATGGGCACGTAAAGAATATAGAGAATTAAAAGAGATGCTTGCTATTACATATGCTTTTGATCGTGTCTCATATACAAAGGCGAAAGCGCCGTTTATTCGAAAAATATTAGAATTGGCTAGAACTCAATGAATTTATAGATTCCTATCTAACTAGTTTTGAAACCTCTTCCTATACTTTTTATAGGGAGGGGATTTTTTTCATGTCAAAATATATAATTTCTAATTATTGGAGGCAAACTATTTTATTTATTTTGATATTTCTAGTACATTGGAAATATTAAGGGGGAATTAAGCAATGAAAGCTATTGTACATCAATATGAAAAAGGATTAGAGGGGTTAGAATATAAATTTCTACCTGAGATAAGTCCTAATGCAGGTGAAGTAAAAGTCAAGTTAAAAGCTGCAGGATTAAATCATAGGGATTTATTTATTATAAATAATAGAAAAGAAATGGATCTACCATTAGTAATAGGGTCAGATGGATCAGGAATTGTTACAGAAATAGGAGAAGGAGTTTCAAATATTACACTACATACAGAAGTTATTATTAATCCTAGTATTGGATGGGAACATGCTACTGAAGTACCGGAGTTACCGGAAGTGCTAGGTGGACCAAAAGATGGAACGTTTGCTGAATATGTAATTGTACCAGCTGAAAATGTAGTAGAAAAGCCGTCATATCTTACTTGGGAAGAATCAGGTGTTTTATCTTTATCCGCATTAACTGCATATAGAGCGCTTTTTACAAAGGGTAGATTGAAGTGCGGTGAACATGTTTTAATTCCGGGAATAGGAGGTGGTGTAGCTACATTTGCCATGTTATTCGCGAAAGCAATCGGCGCAAAAGTGAGTGTTACTTCAAGGGTAGAGAATAAAAGAGAACTTGCTGAAAAATATGGTGCAGATATTTCTTTTAATAGTACCGGAAATTGGGAAGAGAGCTTACAAGGTGAAAAAGTAGATTTAATAATAGATAGTATAGGCCCGGCAACTTTCTTGAAATATTTTGATGTATTAAAACCAAATGGAAGAATCGTGAATTTTGGTGCAAGCTCAGGAGATACAATTGAATTACCATTACGCGCATTATTTTATAATCAAATTGATATTATGGGAACATCCATGGGTAGCCGTGAGGAATTTAATGAGATGATAAAGTTTATTGAAAAATATCAAATTAAACCAATTATTGATAAGGTTTACTCGTTAGAAGAAGCAATTAGTGCACTAAGCCGTATGGAACATGGGGAACAATTCGGAAATATTGTACTTCAAATGAATTAAAAAATATGATTTTGCAATTAGTATATTTAAATGAATATGTTATGTATTTCAAACATGAAAAAAATACGAACCGCCTTATTATAAAGGCTTACCGGCTTTATACATAAATAGCGTATAAAATTTGTTTTATAATTGTCACATGAGTAATAGTAAAATGAGAATTAGATGAAAAAAGTTTAAGCCTATTTTCATAATGGTATTGTATACTGTGTAAATCAAGAACACTTGTATGTAAGGAGAGAGTTTAATGAATTACACAGTATTTCAGTGGTTTAATAATTTTGCTGATTCATCCAAACTATTAGATACGTTAATGATTGCTATTACAAATAGCGCTGCATACGTAGCCGTTCTATTTATGTTTATCTTATGGTTTAATAATGGAAAGAAAGAAAAGGCAATTAGAAAACAATATACAGTTTTATATACGACGCTTTCGGTTATTATTGCATTATTAGTAAATGTTCTTATACACGCGGTATATTACCATCCGCGTCCGTTCGTATCACATGATGTACATCAATTAGTACCACATGCAGCAGATTCATCATTCGTTAGTGATCATTCTGTACTTGTATTTTCAATCGCCTTCGTATTTATTCTTAGAGGAGAAAAACTGAAATATATCGCGCTATTATGGGCAGTACTAGTCGGTATATCACGTATGTACGTAGGTGTTCATTATCCTTTAGATATACTTGGTGCAGCATTCTTAACACTTATTACGAGTGCTTTAGTAATGCAAAGTACACGTATGTTTGAACCAATAGCGAAACTTGTATTCAAAATGTATGCATTAGTAGCGAGACGAATTCCTTTCTTAGCGAAATATAACCATATCGCATAATTTTCCTATAAAAAGTTCCCCTTTGGACATCCAGAGGGGAATTTTTTTATAGGAAATACGAAAAGAGTTTAGAGTGCTCTGTAATCAAGTTGTACTAATTAATATTCTGAAATTTCACGCACCGTATTTTTAATATATAAAATAATAACACAAAATAACAATAGTCAGTTTCGCATTGTTTTAAAGGAATTAAAAAGAAAACTTCGAAACATATAGTATTGCAAACAAAAACTACAAATTTAAAAACGGATCTTCGTACGAATCCATTCCAAAAGAGAGGAGATAAGTATGCAAAAACTCCAAACGAATAAAGGCGCTCGATATATGATGATTGCTTTTATTGTTTTGTTTCTTATTATGATTTTGCGTATATTCTACATTCAGGCAGTAGGAGTCGTGCATAATGTGAATGTAAAGGATCTCGCGAATGAACAACATAATAAAAAAGGTGTTTTAGAAGCGAATCGTGGCACTATCTATGATCAAACCGGAAAGGTGTTAGTACAAGATTCTACAACGTATCGAGTTGTTGTGAATTTAAAAGGAAAAGATAAAGTGAAAAATAAAGATGAAACCGCACAACAATTAGCCGATGCGCTTGGAATTGATAAAGAAGAAGTATTAAAAAACTTTCATGAAGGGCGTACACAAGTTGAAATTGGAAAAATTGGTCGGAATTTATCTAGGGAAACGAAAGAAAAAATTAATAATTTAAAAATACCAGGTGTATCTTTTATGTCGGAAAAAGCAAGAGTGTATCCGAATGAAGACTTTGCATCCTATATACTTGGTTTTGCTAGACCAGATGATAAAGGGAATACGGAAGGGAAGTTTGGGCTTGAAAAGAGTTTGGATAAATATTTGCGCTCTACAAACGGAAATATAGAATATGTGGGTACACGAAGGGGAATTCCGCTTACAAATGATATAGGTAAAGTAGAACCAGCTAAAAATGGGAATAACGTATATTTAACGCTTGATAAACAAATTAATAGTTTTTTAGAAGAAGCGATGAACAAAGCGCAAGAACATTATGATCCTTCTATGTTAATTGGCATTATTGCTGATCCAAAAACAGGAAAGGTTTTAGCGATGTCTAGTAAACCTAGTTACAATCCTAATGTAGGTGATATCGAATACTTTTTAAATGACCCGATTGCAAATGCATATGAACCAGGTTCAACAATGAAAGTTTTTACATTAGCAGCTGCCATTAATGAAGGTGTATATAACGGAAAAGAATATTTTCAATCTGGAAAATATTCCGTTGGTTCATCTGATATAAAAGACCATAATGGTGGATTTGGATGGGGATCAATTACATTTGATGAAGGATTTGAAAGGTCATCAAACGTAGCTTTTTCTATTTTAGAAGATCAGTTACTGAAACCAAATAAATTTAAGCAATATATGAATAAATTTGGATTCAATCAAAAAACAGGGATAGATTTACCTGGAGAAAGGAAAAATACTTTATTATTAAATACACAAATTCAACAGGTTACAACTTCTTTCGGTCAAGGTTCTACAGTAACTCCGATTCAATTAATCCAAGCGGCTACTGCTATAGCAAATGACGGGAAAATGATGCAACCATATATCGTTGATAAAGTTGTAAATCCAACAAACAAAGAAGTTATTATGGAAAATCAACCGAAAGAAATTGGGAATCCGATAAAAAAAGAAACAGCGGACAAGGTTAGAAGCTTAATGGAGCGTGTTATAACATCTTCAAAAGGAACTGGTACAATGTATAAAGTGGATGGTTATCCAATTGGAGGTAAGACAGGAACAGCACAAATCCCGAATCCTGAAAATGGCCGATATATGGAAGGGAAAGAGAATTACATTTTCTCCTTTTTAGGAATGGCTCCAATTGACGATCCGGAGTTAATCGTATACTTAGCTATTAAGCAGCCAAAGTTAAAAGGAGATGAGTATGGAGCTCAGCCTCTTGCTGAAATATTTAAACCTGTTATAAAAAACAGCCTTGAATATTTAAAGGTGAAACCGTATACAGAAAAACAAATAGCTGATGCAGCGAAACAATCTCAATTAAAAGTACAAAATTATGTAAATCAATCGATGGATACAATAGAGAAAAGTGTAGAAAAAGAGAAGCTACAGCCGGTAATTTTAGGAGAAGGAAAAATAATAAAACAATATCCACAGTCTGGCGAGGTAATAAGTGAAGGTGATCGGATATTTTTATTAGGGAATAACGCACAAATGCCAAATGTAAAAGGGTGGTCCATGCGTGATGTTATGTATTTCTCTAAACTTTTGAAATTAGATTTGAAAACTTCTGGTACGGGTTATGTAACGAGTCAAAGTATTGAAAAAGGACAAGATTTAAAAGAAGGAGATACACTAGAACTAGAATTAGAACCGCCGTTACAACCGTTAACAGAGGCGAATACGAATTAATCCAGGCATTTGGAAGGAGCTATATGCAAATAGCTCTTTCTTTAGAGTTGCGAGTAATTTCACGCACCGTAATTTTTAGAAAAAATAATAAATAAAAGAACTAACAGTGACACGTTGTTAAATATCTGATTATTGTTTATTTACAGTTAAATTTATATGTGATAATATGGAAAAAATAAATGCAGTGAAGAGAAGAGTAAATAAAATGAATTTTTCACAGAGAGCTCCATGTAGCTGAAAAGGAGTAAAAATTCTTTATTGAACCAAGCCTCTGAGCAGCACATCGGAACCTATTATTAGGGGATGGTGTGACGGGAGCTCCCGTTATAGAGCTATGGTATAAGCATGAATTAGAATGCAGTACCTGATAAGGTTAGTATGGTGACATATTAACAAACTAGGGTGGCACCGCGATGATAAATCTCGTCCCTAAGATTAAAAGTCTTGGGGGTGGGATTTTTTTATTGTTGTAAAACAATTTTGAAAGCGGGGGCCAAAAATGAAAAATTTTCTTAAAGATTGGAAATATCCTTTATTACTACTGTCCGGTGTTGGTATTGCGAATTTAGGGGCATGGATTTACTTAATAGCACTGAATGTACTTGTCTATCATATGGGTGGCTTAGCCTTAGCTGTCGCTACTTTATATGTAATAAAACCATTAGCCACTTTATTTACAAACGCTTGGTCTGGGAGTATGATTGATCGTTTAAATAAACGGAAATTAATGATTCACCTCGATATATATCGTGCGTTATTTATCGCTATTTTACCTTTACTTCCGTCACTTTGGATTGTTTATGTATTCGTATTCTTTATAAGTATGGCCAGTGCAATTTATGAGCCAACTGCTATGACGTATATGACGAAATTAATTCCAGTAGAGCAAAGACAACGTTTCAACTCATTACGTACTTTAATAGGATCTGGTGCATCATTAATTGGACCAGCAGTAGCGGGGGGATTATTAATTGCAGGTACACCAGAGTTTGCTATATATATGAATGCTATAGCATTTCTCTTATCAGGATTCATTACATTACTTTTACCTAATCTTGATAAGAAAGAAGCTTCGGATACAACAAGTAATACATTATCTCTTACAGTATTAAAAAAAGATTGGAACACTGTTATAAATTTTAGTAGAAAACATGTGTATGTCGTATGTGTGTATTTCTTATTTCAAAGTATGTTCGTATTAGCAACTGCTACTGATTCACTTGAACTATCGTTTGCGAAAGAGGTATTACTACTAACAGATAGTGAATATGGTTTTCTAGTTAGTATAGCTGGTGCAGGATTTATTTTAGGTGCCATAACAAATACAATTTTGTCAAAGAAATTAGCACATTCATTTCTAATTGGAATAGGATCATTATTCATCGCAATTGGTTATTTAATTTATGCTTTTTCAAATATATTTTTAATAGCTGCTATTGGATTCTTTATTTTATCTTTCTCTATGGCATATGCAAATACAGGATTTTATACGTTTTACCAAAATAACGTTCCCGTTCATATAATGGGACGGATCGGAAGTATATATGGACTTGTTATTGCGTTAGTAACAATCTTTATTACAATATTATCTGGTGTTGCGACTCAGTTCATTTCTATACAACTTGTAGTTATTGTAGGCTCATTGATCATGTTATTTATTACTATCGTCTTGTGTGTGTTTACTTTATTCCCATCACAATCTAAGTTGTATTCTACTGAATCAATAAAGTGAAACTTTAATCAGGGGGCATCCCCCACTGATTATCAGCCCTCACCAATCGGGCTTTTACGGGCAGCGGGGTCCCCACTTAACTTCTTTGCTTTCGCTGAATTTTGAGATGAGGGTCCTACTGCCCACAAATAGCGGAATACATTCGAAATGAACTTTGTGTTCTCATTAACAATTTATCGTATTTAATAAGGGGAAAGAACAATACCGAAAGATAAGGGTGGTTGTTGTGATAAAAACAAAAGATGAAATTAATAAAATTGTAAAAGAAATACAAAAGAAAATAGATTTCTCTGGGGTAGTTTTAGTAAAAAAAGAAAAAGACATAATCTATGAAAAAGCAATGGGTTACGCAAACAAAAGTGAATGTATAAACAATACGATACAAACAAGATTCGGCATTGCCTCAGGATGTAAAATTTTTACTGCAATTGGAATCTGTCAACTTGTTGAAAAAGGTGTTATTTCTTTTCATACAAAATTAAAGGATTGTCTAGAGATAAAACTTCCAAACTTCGATGAAGATATTACAATACATCAACTACTAACGCATAGCTCTGGTATACCAGATTATTTTGATGAAAGTATTATGGATAACTTCGAGGATCTTTGGAAACAAACACCTATGTATCTATTAAAGAGCTTAAAAGACTTTTTACCATTATTCCAAAACAGTAATATGATGTTTGCACCTGGGAGTAAGTTTCACTACAACAACGCAGGTTTTATCATACTTGGATTAATAATAGAAGAACAGACGGGACTTAAATTTACGGAGTATATAGAAACAAACATTTTTAATTCGATTGGCATGAATGATTCTGGCTATTTTTCGTTAGATAAATTACCAAGACATACAGCTCTAGGGTATATAAAGGACGAAACCAACCAAAATTGGAGAACAAACGCTTACGCTATACCAATAAAAGGAGGGGCTGATGGAGGTGCATATGTTACTGCACCAGACATGTTGAAATTTTGGGCGGCACTATTTAATAATGAAATTTTAGGAAAGGAATATACAAAGTTACTTTTAACTCCCCACATTCATGTAAATGATAAACAGTCTTACGGATATGGAATATGGATTGAAACACGAGAAAACAAGGTATTTAAATATCATGTAATGGGATATGATCCAGGCGTCAGTTTTCGCTCGGCCATATATCCAGAATTAGGAATCACTTTAGTTATTCCATCGAATAAAGGGGCAGGACCTGAAAAATTAATGACAGAAATAGAAAGAGCTTTTTAATTATATGGATATAAAAGAAGAGATACGAAAATAATTTAAACGGGTTTATGATTGTTTCTGTTCTGAAAAATATTTTAGTTAACGAGGACCCCTTTATTTATTAAATAAGGGGTTTTTGTAATTCTGCACAATTACATATGTTTATATGGATTTTTAAATTAAAAAACATTACTATATAATTGTAAATTTAAATTATTAATTCATATGAAAGGATGTGTTAACAATTTGTATATGATCAACGGTAGTTTGTTTATTATTTTAGGGGTTATTTGTTATTTAATTGTACGTGGAATATTAATTGGTACAAAAAATAAAAAACATATGATTTGGTGGAAAGAAATAATAAGTTTTTTATTCGTGGTCTACATTTGTATGGTTGTTGCAGTAACTTTATTCCCTTTACCAATCGGTTTTCCTTCTAATATTGAAAATCTGAATCGCTCGGTCAATATAATTCCATTTACATCAATTATTAAAGACATCAATCAAATTGGTAGTGCTTATGATGGGGATGCCCTATTTATGATTGGTCTAATTGTAAGAAATGTAGGCGGGAATATTTTATTATTAATGCCTTTAGGATTTTTAGCACCAATTTTATGGGATAAATATAAAAAGTTCAAAAATACTATTTTATTGGGATTTACTATATCAGTTAGTATTGAATTGCTACAATTAATTCAGTCTTTATTTAGTGGAGTGGGACGTATTACTGATATTGATGATGTGATCTGTAATGTTATAGGTTCTATTATTGGATATTCTATTTATAATATCTTTTTAAAAGCCATTAATAAATTTAACATTCGAGTGTTGGGTAAAACTAATTCTAAAGGTGTGGAATTAGTTGATAAATAGGAGTTTAAACGAGTTATTAAAGGCGTACGAGTAAAAAGTACGTCTTTTTATTTTTATAAATAATGCTTAAGGCTGATGAGAAATCACATTTTCCATCTTACACTTGAAAGTAGCTATCGTATTTCAAGTATGGAATGAAAAGAGGAGAATATAATTTTTAAAGATAAACAAGTTTATAGGAGGATTCTAAATGGATATTTTACTTGTTGTTCTTATTATTGTTTTGATGCAAAGTAAAGAACGAAAAGTGAAAATAAACCGTATTTGGCTCATTCCGGCTTTGTTGTGCTTTGTAACAATCCAGTCCATTATTCATATGGGACAAATAACTTTGCTGCAAGGACTACTGTTTGTTGTAATGCTTGGAATCGGCTTAGGTCTTGGAATTATACGAGGAAGAGCTTTAACATTTCGAGTAGATAGTGAAACAGGTCATGTACTACGAAAAGGAAATTGGGTAAGTACAATAATCCTTCTTGTTATTTTAGGAGCAAAAATTATAATTAAACAAAGTATGTTTTCTGGTAGTACGTATCAGACATTAATGGTTGTAACAAACGCCTTTTTATGTATTACATTAGGCACCGTGATTAGTAGACGTTATTATATTTGGAAAAAATATAATGAATTAACACAAAAAGCGTAAATACATTCATCCCTTGTTTAACATTGCTAAGAACGGTAATACTAATTAACATTGAACTTTTACAACAAGGGATGATAATATGATATACATTTACACAGACTTCGGCGGTACTCATACAACTTCACTTGCTGCAGCGTATCATTTAAATAAATTACCAACGGATCGTAAGTTAACGAAAGAAGAAATTTTGAATGTAGATTACTTTAATAAATTGAAAACAGAAGATATGGGGAAAATTATTTTTCATGGAATTGATGAACATGGTCATCCTGTATATACGATTGGATGTGGCGCATCAAAAGTTGTTGTACCTGCGATGAAGCATTTAGGAGAAATCTTGCAAAAACATTATCAAAGTCATGAAAAAATTATTTTTTCTAATACATCACCAACTGTACCTTTACCAATGACTTTTGGTGGTCTGTTTTCTAGAAGGTTCCATATCGATTTTATTGGCGTACCGTTACTCGTATGGGGAGCAAAAATTTGCTGTGATAATATACAAAGGCTTGTTAGTTATACAAAAGAAGCTGGAAGATTAACGAATGATTATGTTGTAATTTTAGATAATGAAACTTTTAAATAGTATATGATAAGAAGAAAATCGAGCAAATTCCTTGATTTTCTTTTTTATTTGTGAAATAGACAAGAAATAGTCACATTTAATATACATCTACTATAGCCAAAACAATAAAGTCCTGTTACTATTACAGGGATATTCTCTTTTTATAACATAAATATATAGAAAAATTAGAAAAGAGGAATTGAATTAAGGGAGGAACAACATGAAGCGTGTTGCTTGGATTACTGATAGTACAACTGCGAATTTAAAAACAGAAGGAGATAACTTTGTTATCCCAATCGAAGTTATTATTGATGGAATGTCGTACAAAGATTGTGAAGAAGGTGTACGTGAACGTGTTTATAATGCGTTAAACGAAGGTAAAACAGTCACTACTTCACAACCTAATATTGGGGAAATGGTAGAGTTATTTACGAAATGCAAAGAAGAATATGAAGAAGGATTTGCAGTTGCTATTAGCGGAAAAGTAAGTGGAACCTATCAAAATATGAAGCTAGCTGCAGAAATGGCAGGTTTTCCATTAACGGTATTAGACAGTGAAACAACAAGTTATCCAATGGATGAACTAATTAGAAAAGCGAAATCGTTATACAATGATGGTATGACTTTACAAGATATACACAAAACATTAGTAGATGAAAAAAGAAGACCTTTCCACGTATTCCCGAAAAGTTTAAAAGGCCTTTATGCAAGTGGTCGTGTAAAGGGCATTCAATTTTTACTTGGAAGTTTATTAAGTGTTAACTTAATATTAGAAGTAAAAGGTGGAGAGCTTTTACTTGAAAAGAAAGTTCGTAAAATCCAAAAATGTCGAGAATATATTAAAAATGAACTTGAAAAAGAATTACCAAAAGTACTTCACATGTTCCATGCTAATGATAAAGATGGAGCCGAGGAATGGATTGCAGATATTAGACAAGCATTCCCTGAAATGGATTTCAAATTATATCCATTACCAATTTCATTTGCGGTTCATGCAGGTGAAGGTACAATAGCAATTAGTTATTAAAGTAAAACCCGTGAATTATTCACGGGTTTTTTATTTAATTAAAACAAAATGGGATCTCGACATATCTCCATCGAACTTAGTAATATTGCATTTTTAAACCATTGCTCAGCTAACCCTATGCAAATTTACAATTTTTAATGTCAATACTTCAAACTTGACATACTTATTGAGAAAGAGTGAGAATGAAAATATAACACTTATCCGATACATTCAGGGGTTATTAGTATTGGATTTATTTTTAAGGGGGATGTTTAATGAAACCAGAAATAATTATCAGAAATTTCTTTAAAGAAGTGCGTTCAGGGAGTAATCCGGATTTTTCAAATCGATATATGGCAGATAAAGTATTGGCACATCAAGTTATATCTGAAGAGGAACAAACAGTATATAGATCGCCAAAAGATTACGCTGAGCATGTAAGAGAGATGGTTGAAGTATATGGGAATTTCTCTTTAGAAATTCAAGAATTATTAGTACAAGATAGTAAAGTATATGTACGCTGGAAACAAGTAGGTACACACATAGGAGAAATAGATGGGTATGAACCTACAGGTCTCCCTATAATTCAAATAGCAAGTGCAGTGTATAGAATAGAAAACGGGAAAATTTCAGAGTATTGGATTCAAATTGATAGATCAGGAATTCAAAATCAATTAGAATACAATAAAAATATTCAATAAATTATCTTTAAGAATAATAGGAAAAAGCATAAAAACAAGATTTTTAAAACGATTATTTCTGTTACATAAAGGATACAAATCAATGTACTTTTTTACTGAAAGATTCATTCAAATTAATAAAAAGAGAGCATGTTTTAATAAATCTTTTAAAATATGCTCTCTTTTATTGTTTCTATGTGTACTTACATCAGTTTGATGTAACATTATTATGCAGTAACAAGAAATATAGGCATCTGTTTATGAACCAAAAAAATAGTGACAATGGTTCATATGGTTTAAATTCGGTATACGCTAGTTAATAATGAAAATAATAGAATCAATTTGTAATGTGTATTTCGTTTTGCACTGTAAATCATTCATATTGAGTAATAGAATTGTAGAAATATATAATAGAATATTCGCACTAATATTTATACAGCTACAATCTATTTACATATAAGGTTATTAGGATTATATTGAAGATGAAAGAGAAAACAATAGATGGAAGGGGATGTTTTTTATGTTTAAAAAAGCAGCACTAGGGATTTCATCGTTAGCAATCACAGCGTTCGTCGGGTTAGGAATGGCAACAGAAGCTTCAGCTGGACCAGCAGCACCACTTACTTCACTAAACGTCGTACAAGTAGAGTCTGAGCTAGGCGGGGTAGAAACAATTAATCAGAACAGCTTCAGCACAACGCGTAACCACGGGGGAAAATACTTATATATTACAACGAAAGAAATGGGCTATGGCCAAAACCCATTTGCTAAAATGAATGGTTCTAATGTAAAAAGTATTGATTCCACTATAATTGGCGGAAGACCAATCGTTGGCTGGTATTATAAATGGGATGCTTCTGGACACCAACAAGGAACGTTTGAGTACCAAAAGACATCTATAAATTCACCATTTAATACAATGCGTACATCAATTTATATCCAATAATTTTGAAAGCGTTCGCACATATAGAATAGTAAAAAAGGTACTTCTAGGAGTACCTTTTTTTGATTTGAATCACGTTCATCTATATTTACAATCCTGATTTCACAGCAAAAATACTTACCATAAAACAAAATCCTTAAACGTCTATAAAATTAATATGAACGCGTAGTACAAGTCCGCTACAGTTAAAGTACGTAACTTTACATATTTCAACTCAATGAAGCAGGAAGAAACTGTAGTACTTACGCCGCAGTTTTTAATTTATCCATGAACTCATAGTTTAATTTTAAGTTTTTTAGATATATAGACATAACCGTACTACCTGCTACTCTTTTTTAAAATTCAAGATTAAAAAGAGTAGCTAAACTTAAATAAGCTTAGCTTGATGGATATGTGGCGGAACTCTAAAATTAATTACATCTTTTTCATAATATAAACAATTTTATATAGGGAGATGAAAGGATTTTTTAAAATAATAAAGAAGTATGTATAAACAAATATATAAATGGTAGTGATTAGGATGAAAATCAGTAAGTTTGCAGAAGTAAATAATGTAAGTGTAGATACGATTAGACATTATATGGATCTCGGACTCGTTATTCCTGAGAAAAAAGGAAGTCACTATTTTTTTGACGAGTATTGTCAAAAGGATATAGAACTTATATTAGAGTACAAATGGATAGGGTTTAGCTTGAATGAAATTAAAGAACTGTTTCTTTATAAAAATTTAGGGAAATCCTTAGACTATGAAAAGGATATTTTTTATCAATCTTTATTTAAAGTAAAATATGAAAAGATTGAACAAGAGATAAAAACCTTAAAGGAACGAAAAGATAAATTAAAGAAAACGTTAAATAATTTATCTATAGAAACTGAAATTTCGAGTTCAATTTTAGGGGTAGATTTAAAAGTACTTCATTTATTTAAATGTGTTAAGTGTAACGGAAATTTAATTCTTGAAGATGGCATTATTAATAAAAATCAAATTGTTGAGGGGAAATTAATTTGTAATTGTGGTGAAGAATACGCGATTACTTCCGGAGTTTTAACAGCTGGAAAATTATTTGAGGTGTATAAGAGGAAATCACTTGAAGATTCTATTTCAGATTATATCCATGAAACGGATACTGCTTTTTTGGAAAATGTTCAAAGAGGAGGAGAATGGGCGAAAAAGAAACTAATGCAATTAGATTTAAATGAAAAAATACTACTTGATTTAGGGTCTGGTATTGGGTTCTTTTTACGAAATATTTATGAAGAACTACCGGAAGAGTGTTTATATATTGCTGTTGATCGAGATTTGAATAAACTTTTACTTTTAAAAGATGTAATTGAGAGAAGAAATTTGAAAAGAAATATTGTATTTATCTGTGCTGACTTTCTAAACATTCCTATTCAGAATTATTCTGCTGATATTGTAATTGATCAATCAGGTACAAGTAATTATAGTTTTGAACATGAGGAGTTTTTATTACGCGAATTAAATTACCTTTTTAAACCTAATTGTTATTTATTAAGTTCATTTATTTTATTTAATAAATTCAGCATAAATAGCCAAATTGCACCTAGACTCCGAGAGAATTTTACATCTGCAAAAGTAACGAAAGAAATCCAAAATTTACTGTTTCAATCGATTGATGAAAGTACTTCAAATTATTTAAAACGAGGTGGAAAGTACGAGGATTTCTTTGTTCAAGGAGAAGAAATTTATACATATTCATTTTTCGGAAAAAGATGGGGTTAACCCCATCTTTTATTTATTTCCCCTTAAAAATTTTCAAATAGTACATATTGCTATTGGGTTGACCCAAGAACTTACAATGTACGTAACACAAAGTTAGGTAGGGGGGAAAGTGATGGGAAGTTTACGATTACATATAGAAAATAAAAAAAGAAACCAAGAACTAAGAAATATGTGTCTCTATTCATTCGGGAAAACAGTATCAATATTTGGTAGCTCTATTTATAGTTTTGCATTAGGATTATATGTTTTACATATAACCGGATCAGCATTAAATTTTGCCATTACGCTTATTTTAGGAACTATTCCGATGATTGTTATGAATCCATTTGCTGGTGTAATTGCTGATAAGGTTGATAAAAAGAAACTGGTTATTTGTATGGATTTACTAAGCGGATTCTTATTAATAACTGTTTATATATTAAGCAGCTATTATGGATTAAACTTATTCATCATTTATACTACTACCTTTCTTATGACAGTATTTACAACTTTTTTTGGAATAGGTTTAGAGGCCGTAAAACCGAATATGGTCACTAAAGAGCGGTTAATGAGTATTAATTCTATAAGTAAAATTATCGATTCTATATCTTTAATTCTAGGGCCTATGTTAGGGGGGATTGTTTTTGCAGTCTTTGATATTAAAATTTTTATAATTATAAATGGTATTTCATTTATCCTTTCGGCTATTTCCATATTGTTTATTAACTTTAAATTGTTTGAGCAAAACATAAATGAGGAATGTTCAATTAGAGAAATTAATTTTATTGAAGATATAAAGGAGGGATACTCTTACTTATTGGAGCGGAAAAGCTTAAAAAATACTTTTAGTATTTTAATTTCTCTTAATTTCTTTTTAGGCTTTGCTGTAACGGTTCCGTTGCCATACATTATTAACACAGTTCTCAATCTTAGTTCTAAGCAATTTGGTTTGATTCAAGGGACTTTTCCAGTAGGTATGATAATTGGTGCGATTTTAGTGAAAAAGATAACCGATCGTTTTTCTTACGCTTATCTTTTGAAAAAGTTAAGTTTTATGTTGGCGGTTTTTATGATTATTTCAGGAATTCCAGTTTTATTCAAAAATTTTGAGGTAAATGATTTTGTATACGCTATTACCTATTGTGTTGTTATGTTCTTTTTAGGGCTAATTATAGTGCTTATTGATATACCTATAGCTTATTTCATGCAAAAAGAGATTCCTAATGAATATAGAGGGAGAGTTCTCAGCATTGGATTAAGTATAAGTAAAATGATGCTTCCTATAGCAATGGCGCTATCCGGTCTATTATTAAATTATATTCCAGCCTACATGATTACAATTGTAGGGGGAATCTTATATTTAATAGTAATTAAAGTTTCATCGAATTGTTTCATATTAGAAGTTCATTCGAAAGATTATAGCGCTTAGTAGATCTTAGATTATTTATATAATGGATACTGCTACATTTTTCAAGATAAGTAATGCAAATACTATAAAATGAAAAAATGGGCTGATTTCCCATGAACAATTTTGAAAAGATTACATATTCGTTTTGGAGACTACTTTAAAATTGTAGGTTGAGGGGGATGAATATCGTTCTAAATACAATAAGAAAATTTAACTTTGTTGATTGACCTTCCCCTTACAGGAAGCAGTATATTTAAAATAATTAATTACAGGAGGTGAGTGTTATGCTTTCAATTGGAGAGTTTTCAAAAATATCTCATCTTACAATGAAGACGCTGCGCTATTATGATGAAATTGGGCTTTTAAAACCAGCTTTCATAGACGCTAAGAATGGCTATCGCTACTATGATATTTTCCAATTAGAAATAGCTTTATTGATTACACAATTAAAAACTTATTTATTTTCGCTGGAAGAAATTAAGGATATTTTAGAAGATCGGGAGAATACTGAATTGCTTAACTCTAAAATGAAAGGCAAACAAGAAAATCTAACACAGCAGATAACATATTATTCTTCTTTATTAAAAAAATTAAAGCTTGATATTCAACAATTAAATGAAGAGGAAAGTATCATAGGTTACTTAAATCGTATTGAGATTAATCTTGTAAATCACTTAACCTATAATATATTATCTCAGCGAAAACAAATTAATACCGCTGATTTCCTAACACACTTTAATGAGTTGTTTAGTAAAATTTTATTTGAAAATTTATTACCTAGTGCAAAACCACTTGCTATATTCCATAGTTCAGAATATGTACCTGAAAATTATGATGTTGAAATTGCGATTCCCCTTGCAGAAGCCACAAATAAAACAAAAGTGTTTAATCCCGGTCTTTGCGCAATGGCTACGCTTATTGGTTCTTACGAAGAATTACCTTTTATTCATACAAAGCTACATGTTTGGATTGAAGAAAATAACTATAAACTGAATGGAGCTCCGTTTGAAGTTTATAAAACGAATCCTTATAGCACACAGGAGGAGAATAATATCATAGAAGTTTATTTTCCTATAAAATGAATAAAGGAAGGAGCGTATCACAATGTATGGTATAAACCGGCCAACAATAAAAGAAAAAATATTAATTTTAGTTACTGAGATTATCTATCTAATCATTGCGTATTACTTACTTTTCATTACTTATTTCAAACCAGGCATTTCAATAGGGCTGTTTATAGCTTTGATTATCACCGCTTTACGATTAACGGCTATGATGTTTATATGGTTGCCTAGAGGGATTTCATGGCAAGAAGCCATTATGAACAGTATTGCTTTTGGAATTTATTATTTAGGTTTTCCAATCTTAATGATTACTAGTAATCAGGATCCTAATTTAATATTACTTACAATAGGTTGGATATTGTTTTTAGGAGGAAGTATGTTAAACACAGTTTCAGAGCTACTTAGAAAATCCTTTAAAGACAATCCTGTAAATCAAGGTAAGCTATATACAGGTGGTTTATTTAAATATGCGATTCATATTAATTATCTGGGGGATTGCTTTTGGGTGTTAGGTTTAGCATTTATCGCTAGCAATATTTATAGTTTATTTATACCTCTAGGCCTGTTCTTTGTATTCGTTTTTGAATATATTCCAAAATCTGATGGTTACTTACAGAAAAAGTATGGAGAACAATTTACAGTCTATAAACAGAAAACAAAAAAAATTAATACCGTTTATTTGGTAAATCAGTTTCATAAATTATAAAAAGCGCAGGATCAGCATCCTGCGCTTTTCTATCGTAATTCAGCGGTTTTTCTAATGACAATCTTATCAATATCATCTTCTTCATCACCAATAAATAATCCGCGTTCTTTTAAATATGCTTCAAAATATAAATCTGCTTCAGCGCGTTCGTCATATGGCTTTACAGAGAGAACGAAACCTAATTTGTTTTGTTCTTCTAAGTGAGAAGTGGAGATGTAAGCCGGTACATTATGGCGTAAAAAGAGTTCTTTAACTGGAATAATCATATCTTTCATTAATTTCGTTAGCATACCCATTTCAAACTCGAAATTAAAGCGATCTATACTAGATAAGTCAGCGAATACTACACCGATAAAACCTGTATTAAATACTTCTTGATATTCTACATCTTCATCATGGCCGCCATAAAAATTCTTTTCGATTAAATAATTTACAAAATAAGCAATGCCATCACTTTGTTCAAATGGTTTCGTTGAAAGAACAAAACCAATTTTCTTTTGTTTATGTAAATACACACATGACATGTATGCTGAAATGTTATGTTCTTTAAATAAAGCACTTGTTGCTCCAGAGAGACCATCTAGTACGTGATGAACAATTTGAAGTTTTTTACGAGCGAAATAATAGGATTTCTTTTGTAACTCCAATGTATCAATAAAGACAGAGCCGATAAAGCCTGTATTTGAAATAATAGGTGCTTGCTTTTTTCTTCCTCTGCGCTTTAATGGAGCCATTGTTAAAATCATCCCTTCATGTACGTTTAAAATAAAAAAGAACGTTTGTTCGTATATTTATATTTTACTATTAAAACGCTATAAAGTAAAGGGTTTTTGATGAAAATATAACAAAAAAGACACCTTATAAAAGGTGCCTTAAACGCTGTAAGGGATAGGGTTTACCCTAACTATTTATATTATGATACAGAAACAATCTCTTCTGTATCTTCTACATCTAAATGACAGTCCATAGTACGAACATCTTGATCTTCATGACTTCCGAAATAAATAGTAATTTTCATATGTATCGCTCCTTTATTCTAGGAATACCTAAAATAATTACTAGTAATGTTAATATTTATTATATACCACTTTTTTCATTCCGACAACGTTATATCATTTTTAATTATTTTAAACTATAGAGCACAATTTAAAGAGGTACTTTTTATAGAAAATGGTAAATTTCTAATATGTTATATTTAATATAGAAAAATTCGAGTGTTACTTTTTATGAAAAGGAGAACTATTGATGAATTATAAACAACTATTACTAGATAACTTTGCATTTAAAACTTCATATGTTGCACAATTTGTGCCCGGAATGAGTATAAAAAAAACGAAAGATTATATTGCTGTTGATTGTGGATTACCTGCCGATACATTTAATATCATCACTCTACTAAACAATAATTTAACGGAAGGGATCGAGAAATTATATAAAGAGGTAGAATACTATTATCAAAGAAATTTTCCAATGAGTGTTTGGTTATGGGATGAGGAGCAAGAGCGGGATATAAAAAGTGAGTTAATTAAAATCGGTTTAAAAGAAGTGGAACAGAATATTGCGATGGTAGCAGACTTAAAAACAATTTCCCCAACAATAAACATGCCAGTAAGTTTTACTATTCAACAAGCATCTTCACCTGGACAAATAAATAAATTTGGAGAAACGTTAGCTGATCTATTCGGCACATCAGAAGAAGGTATACATGTACAAGCATTCTATAATCAAATTTCTAATCTTGATATATGTAACAGTGAGAATATGAAATTATTTTTAGGGTTATATGAAGGTGAAGTCGTAACTGTTGGTTCATTGATATGTTCAAAAGATAGTATTGGTATTTATGACATAGCAACGAAAGAAGGAATGAGAGGACGAGGGTTCGGATCTGCTATGTTCAATTTCCTGCTGCAAGAAGCACATAAATTTAAAAATACGTATTGTGTATTACAAGCTTCACCCGATGGAATCAATATTTATAAAAAATCGGGATTTCAAGCTATCGGCAAAATGACTGTATTGGAAAATCGACATTTAATTGAGTAAATCATTCAAGTTAAATCGTCTTTATATAGGAGCTTATAAATCGTTATGAAAAAGATATATCTCGTTACAATAATTTGTGCCTTTATAGTAATAAGTATCTTTGTTTTTCAGAAAATAAATGAACATAAGTATACTAAAGCTATTAATCAATCAAATCATATAAAAAATATCGCACATAGAGGTGCTTCTGCATATGCGCCTGAACATACAATAGCAGCATATAAATTAGGACAAAAAATGAATGGAGATTATATAGAAATTGATCTCCAAATGACAAAAGATGGGCATTTAGTGGCAATGCATGACGAAACCTTAAATCGTACAACAAATGGTACTGGGCTAGTGAAAGAGCATACATTAGTAGAAATAAAGCAACTAAATGCAGATTCTTTTTTCAACGAAAAATATCCGAACTTAGCAAAGAAAGAATTTGAAAATGCTAAAGTCCCGACATTAACAGAAATTGTTGAAACGTTTGGGCAAAATGCGAACTATTATATTGAAACAAAATCACCTAATGAATATCCAGAAATGGAAGAAAAATTATTAGAAATTATTAATCACTACGAAATACAGGATAAAATAATTATTCAATCGTTTAGTGAAGAAAGTCTACAAAAGATTCATAGCTTAAATAGTAATATATCCTTAGTACAATTATTACCTTATAAAAAAGCAGTTCAATTAACAGAATTAGAGATAGAAAAGTATAAAACGTACTGCATAGGTCTTGGTATGAATTACAAATATATTGATTCAGATTATGTAAATAAAATAAAGAAAAACGGATTAGAAGTTCATCCATTTACAGTAGATAATGAAAAAGATATGAAAAAGTTACTTTCATGGGGAGTCGACGGGATGTTTACTAATTATCCGGATCGTTTACATTCAATATTGGATTTGAAAAGTCATGAATAAGAAGTGTTATTCATAAAGGGAAAATTTACACAACCTATATATTAGGATTAATAATGCAAGGTGGCATGTTGCATATAAAAAGAAAATACCAAAAACCGCAACTAGAAGACCTGGGTTGCGGTTTTTTTTATTGCTTAGATTTCAGTTTACAAAGTTTGAAACTAGAAATGTAAATCTATTTAGATGAATTGGCTTCTTATGTATTTGTACTTCGGATCGTTCTAGGTATATGTACAACCCATGAGACGAGTTTTGCATATGATAATAGAAAAGGAGATGTTGCATATTGAAATACCAAACTAGAAACGTAAATAATCTGAATAAACTAGCGGATAATACGAAAGCTGCAGCTTTTAAGTGGTATCAGTACTGTATCGACAATGGAATTGAAGTATTAATTTATGAAACAATCCGTACAGTCGAGCAACAACGTGAATATGTTCGTAAAGGAGCATCACAAACGATGCGTTCATATCACTTAGTAGGACAGGCATTAGATTTTGTTCCAATTCAGTCGAATGGTACAGAAGATTGGAATGGCTATAATAAAGAACCGTGGGCATCAGCAATTCGTTATGCTAAACAAATTGGTTTTGAATGGGGCGGTGACTGGAAAGGATTTGTGGATAGCCCGCATTTGCAATATAACTACAAAGGGTATGGAACGGATACTTTTGGAAAAGGTGCTCAAAATGTAGTGACTCCTCCCACGTCGAATGATAATGTAGGGGTTGCTTATATTAACGGTAGTAATGTAAATTTACGAAAAGGACCTGGTACTGGATATGGCGTTATTCGTCAATTAGGGAAAGGAGAGTCCTACAAAGTATTTGGACAATCAAATGGCTGGTTAAATCTAGGTGGCGATCAGTGGATTTATAACGATCCATCATACATTCGTTATACGGGAGGAAATGTACCAGCAACTTCACAATCATCAAATGATGGTGTAGGTGTAGTTACTATAATCGCGGATGTATTGCGTGTTCGTACCGGCCCTGGAACAAATTACGGCATTGTGAAAAACGTGTATCAAGGTGAAAAATATCAATCGTTTGGATATAAAGATGGTTGGTATAATGTTGGTGGAAATCAATGGGTTTCTGGTGAATATGTTACGTTTGTAAAGTGAAAATAAGAGCCGTCCAGTTGGGCGGCTCTTTATTTTAAATATTCATAGGGCGAACACTCATAATATCATTCGTGATACATAGAGTATAATTTTTCATTCTAATAATCAGAAAGTAATCAAAATGTAATTAATTTCAACTACGCTTTTTATATTTTTTTGATACACTGGCTACGAGGGGGATACCAATTAAGGTGGGTAAAAACCAAAACCATATTGGCGGAAGTAAATTTAAAATGGGAATATGGATGCCGATATTTACTAAAAGTGCGGTGACTGCACCAATATAAGAACCTAGCATACCTCTAATGTGGTGATGGAGCCAATTTTTCCAACGTTTTTTTCGTGCAAGGTATCCATAAATCGCAAATGAATAAGAGAAGATTGCTACATAAAATAAATATGCGATTTTATCCCAGTTGATAATGGATAATATTATTGCCGTAAGAGTAATGACAACATAGGATGCATGATATATTTCGCCCCATTCGGTATGTTTTCCTTTCTTCTTTTGGGCAACCATCGCTACAATTCCAGTGATTAAGCATATTGTTCCAAATAGGATGTGTATGGTTAAAAGAATGTTAAAAATGCTCATAATAATTCCTCCTTTTTTATTTTTATAGTATTGCAGTATAGGAGAAAAGTTGAAAAATATAGTTAGTTCGGCTTAATATATTGAAATAAAGGTACTCCTAGAACAAAACCCAATGATTTAAATATTTAGTGAGATGATTATTATGTTAAATGAAGGAGAGACTTCTATGTTTACATCTATTACATATTTACAATCGGGCAATGAGAAACAACAAAAAATATATGATGTTTTGAATAGCCTAAACATAATGGAGGATTTAGCTTTATATAATCCCGTTCTTTGCGGGACAATCCCTATAAGAATTGATACTCCTCAATCTGACTTAGATATTGTAATGGAAGTATATAACTTTGATATTTTTGAGCAGGAAATGAGATCTTTATATGGTTCTTATGGAGGGTTCAACATAAAAAAGAAAAAAATTAAAGGTACTGAATTGATAAAGGTGAATTTTGAATTCGAAGGTTTTGAATTTGAATTATTTGCTCAACCGAAGCCAGTGCGTAATCAAAATGCATATAGACATATGATAGTGGAACACATGTTATTAATGCAACATCCCCATATAAGGGAAGAAGTTATTCGCTTAAAGGAACAAGGTTTAAAAACAGAACCTGCTTTTGCTCAAGTATTAAATATTGACGGAGATCCTTATGAAAAACTTATTTTATTAGGGCAGGAAATGAAATTGTGGTAAATAAGATACGTAAAAAAATCCTCCAAAAACAAAAGAGGATTTTTTTATGCCGTTAACTTTCGAATTAATTCACTGAGCAATTTAATCCCGTAAGTCATTTGTTCTGGTGAAGCATATCCATATGATAAACGAATGTACTGATCTGATTCTTCTTCATAAATACGTCCTGGGTTTAAAAGAATTCCTTTTGATAGAGCCTCTGAAAATAGTTTTTTCATCGGAATGTTATGTACAACCTTTAGCCATATAAAAAATCCACCACTAGGAATATCCCACGATGCAATATCTGCACAATATTTATTTAAAGCTCGTATCATTATTTGTCTTCGCTCTTTCAGGTGCATTCTTACGTTTGCTACATGTTCTTCATAAAAACCTTCATTTATCCATTCAGCAGCTACTCTTTGAGATAAAGAGCTGGATCCATAGTCTGTTTGCATTTTTATATCTGACAATCTATCAATAACAGGTTCTGGTCCGATTATCCATCCAATTCTAAGTCCTGGGCTAAGTGTTTTAGAGAGACTACCAATATATAATACATGTCCATGTTTATCCATCGACTTTAAAGGAGCTGGAGGTGATTCATCAATCCATAACTCTCGGTAAATATCATCCTCGATGATAGGCAACTGCTCTTTTTCACATATTTTTAATATTTCTTTTCTTCGCTCTTTGGTCATCAATATCCCCGTTGGATTTTGAAAACAAGGGATTGAATATAAAATATTATTCTTTTGACTATATTTAATTCGTTTTAATAAATCGTTAGGTAAAATACCGTGATGGTCCATTGATATACCGGATAAATTTATATTTGCTGATTGAAAAACATGAAGTGAATATAAGTAAGAAGGTTGTTCAAGTAAAACAGTTGATTTTCTATGTAAAAGACCAATTGATATTAATTGTAATGCTTGGAGTGCACCCGAGACTATTAATATAGAATCCGGTGATGCATGTATTCCAAATGATTTTACGTATTTGCTTATTGCTTCACGTAACGGATAAAAACCTTTTTGTTCTTCGTATCCGAAATAATCTAATTCCTCACTGACGTTTTTTATTATAGATTGCATAGTTTCGAGCGGGAAAAGATGAGGTGCAAGTTCACCTTTACCAAGATGGATAAGCTTTTTATTTGCTTCTGCTTCATTTATTTCTCGAACCATTAACTTACTTGGTTTATGAATACCGGCTTTTACATATTCACTCCAATCGGGCGGAGGATTAGTTGCTAATAATGACCATGTATTATTCATTACAATTGTTCCTGCTCCGATTTGTCCTTGAATTAAACCATCTGCCATAAGTTCATCTAGCGCAGTAATTACAGTACTTCGATTTACATGAAATAATGTTGCTAACTGCCGCTGACTAGGGATTTTACTTCCAATTGGCCATTCTCCGTTTTCAATTTTTTCTTTCATATAGTCTATTATCTGCTGATATTTGGGCACTTTTTTATCGGTCGTCATATAAAAAACTCCTTCGTTTATTTAAAAGATTCAAAGTGGTTGGTTTTTCCGATAAATAACTGGTTGAAGACATTGTATCAACTATTAAATATGATGAAAAGAAATAATTGGTAATTTAAAAATGGTTGGTTTTTTAGGGAAGGAGAGAAAATATGCATAATAAAAAATGGGATTTACGCATTATATGTGCTCACGCTTTTACAATTCTTATATGGGGAACTGCTTTTCCAGCAATTCGTCTGGGGCTTGAATCTTATACGCCTGAACACCTTACTTTACTACGCTTATTAATCGCCTCATTTATACTTTTGTTATTTTCATTTATATACAAACTACGACTACCGGATTTAAAGGATATCCCAGCAATTTTCATATTTGGTGCTCTAGGATTTACTATTTATCACATCGCATTAAACTACGGCGAAAAAACAGTAAATGCTGGATCTGCAAGTTTAATAATTGCCGTCACTCCAATAGTGACGGCAATTCTTGCTTCTGTTTTTTTGAATGAAAAAATGAAATTAAATGGCTGGATAGGTGGTGTAATGAGTTTTGCAGGAATTGCCTTAATTTCATTTAGCCAAGGCGACGCTATTCAATTGAATAGCGGGGGATTATTTATATTATTAGCGGCGATTTCAGAAAGTCTATTTTTCGTTTTCCAAACATCTTACTTAAAAAAATACGGCTTCTTACCATTTACCATATATACAATTTTGTCTAGTACTGTATGTATGCTTATTTTCTTACCCGGAGTTTATCAAAAAATACTAGCAGCTCCTCTTGAAGTTAACTTGAGCGTTATATATTTAGGTGTCTTTCCAACAGTACTCCCGTATATTGCATTGGCCTATATTATATCTCGTGCTGGTGCTTCTGAAGCAACAAGTTCTCTATATTTAACGCCAATAACTGCGTGTTTCATTGCTTGGATATGGTTAGGAGAAGTGCCAACTTTAGTTTCGATAATTGGCGGAGGAATTACTATACTTGGAATTGTGATTGCTCATATACCAGTATTAAGAAAAGAAAAACATAGGAATTTAGCAAATAATCAATCCGTATAATGTAATTCAATAATGATTTTATGATACTTTTTTATATAGTTTCTTTCTTATGTTGATAAATATAATATTTTGTATTTCAGTTAAATATTGTATGTTACATTTTATGTAGTAAGCAATTTAAAAGGAGCTGACAACATAATGAATGGAAAAAGAAAAATTTTCACATGTATTTCTATTGTAGGAATCGGACTAGCTAGTTTTTCTAATTCTAGTTTCGCAGCAAGTGTAACGGACAATTCAATACAAAATTCTATTCCCGTAGTTAATCAACAAGTAGCTGCTGCAAAGGAAATGAAACCATTTCCCCAGCAAGTTAATTATGCAGGTGTTATAAAACCGAATCATGTTACACAGGAAAGTTTAAATGCTTCTGTAAGAAGTTACTACGATAATTGGAAAAAGAAATATTTGAAAAATGATTTATCTTCTTTACCTGGTGGTTATTACGTAAAAGGAGAGATTACAGGTGATGCGGATGGGTTTAAGCCACTTGGAACTTCAGAAGGTCAAGGGTATGGGATGATAATTACAGTATTAATGGCTGGTTATGATTCGAATGCTCAAAAAATCTATGACGGTTTATTTAAAACAGCAAGAACTTTTAAAAGCTCTCAAAATCCTAATTTAATGGGATGGGTTGTCGCAGATAGTAAAAAAGCACAAGGTCATTTTGATTCTGCTACTGATGGGGATTTAGATATTGCGTATTCTCTTCTTCTTGCTCATAAGCAGTGGGGATCTAATGGAACAGTTAATTATTTGAAAGAAGCACAAGACATGATTACAAAAGGTATTAAAGCTAGTAATGTTACAAATAATAACCGACTAAATTTAGGAGATTGGGATTCTAAAAGTTCACTTGATACGAGACCATCTGATTGGATGATGTCACACCTTAGAGCATTTTATGAATTTACAGGTGATAAAACTTGGCTTACTGTTATTAATAATTTGTACGATGTTTATACGCAATTTAGTAATAAGTACTCTCCAAATACAGGACTTATTTCAGATTTCGTTGTAAAAAACCCACCACAACCCGCACCTAAAGACTTCTTAGATGAGTCAGAATATACAAATGCCTATTATTACAATGCTAGTCGGGTACCATTGAGAATTGTAATGGACTATGCGATGTACGGCGAGAAAAGAAGTAAAGTCATTTCTGATAAAGTCTCTTCATGGATTCAAAATAAAACGAATGGAAATCCTTCTAAAATTGTGGATGGTTATCAATTAAACGGATCTAATATTGGTAGTTATCCAACTGCTGTATTCGTTTCACCGTTTATTGCTGCAAGTATAACGGATAGCAATAATCAAAAGTGGGTAAATAGCGGTTGGGATTGGATGAAGAATAAGAGAGAAAGTTATTTTAGTGATAGTTATAATTTATTAACTATGTTATTTATTACAGGAAATTGGTGGAAGCCTGTACCTGATGATAAAAAAACACAAAATCTAATAAATGATGCAATTTATGAAGGATACGATAATTAATTAAATTTGAGAATGGTTACTGAAGAAAGGAATTAGCATTCGCTAGTTCCTTTTTAATGTTTTGTAAAACATTATCCATTCTAAAATTCGCATAGATATACTTGCTTTTTTCATATACATAGTTATTGATGACTCTATGTTTTTATGAAGGGAGAGTATTTCTTGGAAAAAGTATTATTTTTCGGAGACCCAGGTATTGATGACTCATTTGCCATTATGTATGGTTTACTGCATCCCGAAATTGAAATTGTCGGTATTGTAACTGGATACGGAAATGTTGAGCATATACATGCTGCACATAATGCAGCGTATATTTTACAGTTAGCAAATAGACAAGACATTCCTGTCATTAGTGGTGCAACAAAACCACTGACAGAAGAAATCACTACGTACTATCCTGAAATTCACGGAGCAGAAGGATTAGGGCCCATCCATGTTCCAGGAAATATATTATCTATTCCAATATATAATTTCGGCAGTATTGCTGCGATTCTTATAAAGTACGGAAAAGATTTAACGATTGTTGATGTAGGAAGATCTACCTCGTTAGCAATTGCTTTTAATTTATGGAATGATTTAATGCTAAATGTAAAAGGAATCTATTTCATGGGTGGTGTTTTTTTAGAAGTAGGAAACGTTACGCCATTAGCAGAGGCAAACGTGTATGGAGATCCGATAGCAAGTAAAATTGTTTTCCATCAAGCAAAGAATTTATTAATATTCCCTTTAAATGTAACAAACAAAGCTGTGTTAACACCAAATGTATTTAACTATATTCAAGCTAATACAAAGAATCCATTTCATATGATAATGAAACCAATGTATGATTACTATCTATCCGCATACCAAAAACTTAATCCATCTATGGAAGGGCCTTTGCTACATGATGTGGTTGCAATAAGTGGATTAGTAAATCCAAGTTTTTTTGAATTTGTGCATCGTACAGTAAATGTAGATACATACGGAGATACGAAAGGACAAACATTTGCTGATTTTCGCCCTAGCTCTATATCTGAAGGAGCCCATATAGCACTAGAAATAGATGAACAAAAATTCATTCAAGATTTTATAAAAATCATGTTATAAGTTGCTGTCGAAAAAGGGAATTATTTCAATGCGTTGAATATAAAAATACATCCTCTAGATAAAGGAGCTTACAATATTGAATGTCCAGTTAAAGGTTGTTACGAGAGACAATTGGGAAGATGCATTAAAGTTACAAGTTAAAAAAGATCAAAGAAAATTTGTCCCCGCTGTATCAGTTTCACTTGCTAAAGTATATATAAAACCAGATGGTGACAATGTAGAGTACATACCATTCGCTATATACGATGGTGACCTTATGGTTGGTTTTGTTATGCATGCTGTTGTAATAGAGACATCGGATATGTATTGGATTAACGGATTTATTATTGATCAATCGCAACAAGGTAATGGTTATGGAAAAGCAGCATTACAAGAAAGTATTAATATAATAAAAAATACTTTTAAATCGTGTAAAGAAATAAGATTAACCGTACATAAAGATAATCTCTCTGCAAAGAAATTATATGAACGATATGGTTTCATATCATTAGGACAGGAGTATGATGGTGAGCAAGTATACCGTTTATTTGTTTAACTATTAAGAAGTAAAGGTGTGAAATGAAATATGCAATTTACTGAAGTGAAAATTGAAGTGTTCATTCCTGAAGAATATATTGAAACATTAAGGGGTGAATTAAATAAAATTGGAGCATGTAAAACGGGCGAATATGACCATTGTCTTTCCTATAGTTCAGTGAAAGGATATTGGAGACCTTTAGAAGAGGCATCTCCTTTTAATGGAGAAATTGGTCAAATATGCGAAGGACAAGAATGTAAAGTTGAAATAAAGTGTAAACGAGAACTTGTAAAAGATGCTCTTGAAGTTATTAATGATATTCATCCGTATGAAATGCCTATGATTTATATTATACCAATACTAAATGACTATTTTGAGAAACTATACATTAAATAACTAGGAGGAATATCAATTGAAAAGTAAATTTCATCATATTGTACGAGCAGTCATGATAAAAGATGAAAAATTATTAGTTGCTGAATATATCGGCCATCATTATTTTTTACCTGGTGGCCATGTTGAAATTGGAGAATCAGCAGAGAATGCATTAAAAAGAGAGTTAAGAGAAGAACTGGGAGTAAACTGTAGTATACAACAATTTTTAGGCGTCATAGAAAATCAATGGCAAGATAAAGAAGTTCTTCATCATGAAATTAACCACATTTTTGAAGTAGAGTCACAAGATTTACATACGGACTTAACACCGAAATCTAGCGAGTCTCATTTAGCATTTCACTGGATAGCTTATAATAAAGAAGCCTTAAATCATTATGAAATCATGCCAATGCCTTTAGTAAAGGAATTACTAGAAAGTAAGTTAAATGATGAACTCCTAAATTGTTGGATTAGTAATTTTTAAATCACTTTATTTATAGTAAATACGTCCATCGAATGAATATAAAGAAAATAGGCTGAAAAACAAGGTACATCACCTAGTGTAAGTTCATATTTTGTTGATGTACGCATTTAGTCTATAGTCTTGTTTCTACTTTGTTTAAAAGAATTTATTAACTTTCATATTTGGACGGAATTTACATTTATAAATGGAGGGTTTCATAATGAATCAGTTTCAACAAGAACTACAATCATTAAACCTTAATGATTATCAAACTGGCAATGTTGTGTATTGGGATCAACAACAAAGTCAATATCCATACTATTACATTCAAGACGATGCACGTCGTTGCGGCGGATGTGGCGGTTGTGGTGGACGTTGCGGTGGATGTGGCGGTAGATGTGGTGGTTGTGCAGGTCGTTGCGGCGGATGTATAGGATGCGCAGGATGTTTCAGTTGCTTTAATTGCTGGAACTGGTGGATTATTTAAGTATAGAAAATTCAAGTTATTTTATATGAAAGAAAGGTGTAAAAACTATTTTGCACTTTTCTTTCATGCTGTAATTTTGATGTGTATTAAGGGGGATTTATTTGTATACATATGATAAGTTGATTTCTTGGGTAGAGGATATAAAAGAAAAAAATCATAGTTCTGCTACAGCACTTTGTATTATAAAAGATAATAAAATCGTACTAGAGCATTATAGTGGTTATCACTCAAATACATCTACAAGCAATAAAGTAACAGCATCTTCACAATTTAACGTTGCTTCTGCTAGAAAAAGTTATTTAGGATTAATGATAGCATATGCCCTTTACGAGGGGAAAATAAACTCTATCGATGATGAAGCGATAAAATATTTTAAAGACTTTGATCCTGTATTGCTTGGTAAAACGACGATAAGACATTTAGTAACACATTCGCACGGATTAGAAGAAACGAATGACAGGACAATTTTTCGTGAATTTGAACCGGGACAATCATGGGCGTATAGAGATATTAATGTAAGAATGATGACACGTCTTATTTATCAGCTATATAACAAAAGTTTTCCTGAATTGTTAAAGGAGCGTGTGTTTAAACCTGCTAATTTTCAAGAAACAGGTTGGAGAGTTCAGCGAGATGAAAATTTAGTTGACGTTGTTAATAATCCAAATGAAGACGCAATTCGTGAAATTGGTACGGTAGATGACGGTACTGAAAAAAATTTGTTTGTCTCAGCTAGAGAATTTGCGCAGTGGGGCAATCTTCATTTAAATCAAGGTGGGATAGATGGTAAACAAATTGTTCCAAAAGAAGTTATAAAAATCGCTACGAGTTTGCAGAGTCCAACATATATAAACAAAGAGCTACCACAAAATGGATTGTTTTGGTTCATCCAAAATGAGCCTGCGCAATTAAGCGAACTTGGTGAACGTGTTCCAAAAGGGTCGTATCAAATATTAGGGATTACTGGACCGACCATTTTAGTAATACCTGAATATAATGTAGTTGTTGCAAAAATGTATAATAAAAGATATAACTACGGTGGTGATAATTACTTATATTATTTACGTGAATTTAGTAATTTAGTCGCTGATACATTTAGTAACGGTAATAGGGCATAATTACTCCTATAACAAAAAGGAGTGATTGAAAATGAAAGATAAAGTGAACAAAAATAAAAAGCAAAATATAAAAGATGTAAATACAGAGCAAAATGCAATTTATAGCGATCCTAAAGATGCAGCTAATATGCAAACTGTACCGCAGCCGAAAGATTTTGATGAAATCGAATATTAATTTTTCATCCGACTATATGATGAATGAAAAATACGTCTTAAGTCCCATCACATATAAGAAATCATTTGGTAACATATATACATAAGCATTTGAAAATGTCTTATCTTAACAAAGCTTTCTTTAGAAAAATCTGATATAACCTGCAAAAGGCACTTCTTTATGAAGTGTCTTTTTGTGTATATGAACTTAATTACCATTTTCCGTACAGTATCTTGCAATTTATGATGGATATACTAACTGTGAAAATTCATGTCAAGATAAAAGAAGGGGACAGTTAGTATGAAACAAACTTCTATAAATCCGTTACTAATTGTTCTAGGTACAATCATTGTTCAAATTGGCCTTGGAACAATTTATACATGGAGTTTATTTAATCAACCCCTTGTAAGTAAGTTTGGATGGAATCTTAATTCAGTAGCGATAACTTTCTCCATAACTAGTTTTTCTTTATCATTCTCAACTTTATTTGCAGCCAAGTTGCAGAAAAAATTAGGCCTTCGGAAACTTATTGCTACTGCAGGAATTGTTTTAGGACTCGGCTTAATACTTAGTTCACAAATTTCTTCCTTACCACTATTATATTTATTAGCTGGTGTCGTTGTTGGTTATGCGGATGGAACAGCTTATATTACATCACTATCTAATTTAATTAAATGGTTTCCAAATCGGAAAGGGCTTATTTCAGGTATATCTGTATCAGCGTATGGAATGGGCAGCTTAATCTTTAGATATATAAACGGAAATCTTATCGATAACCTTGGTGTATCACAAGCATTCTTATATTGGGGTATTATCGTGTTACTTTTAGTGTTAATCGGATCGTTCTTCTTACGTGAGGCAATTGTAAGTAATACTGTAACTGAAACATTACACAATGACTATACTCCGCGTGAAATGATGCGAACGAAACAAGTATATCTGCTATTTTTTATGTTATTCACCTCGTGTATGGGTGGTTTGTATTTAATCAGTATGGTAAAAGATATCGGCGTACAACTTGTTGGACTTAGCGCAGCAACCGCTGCAAACGCCGTTGCTATGATTGCAATCTTTAATACAGTAGGTAGAATCATTCTTGGGACGTTATCAGATAAAATCGGGCGAATGAAAATTGTCTCTGCAACGTTTATTATTATAGGATTGTCAGTCTTTACTTTAAGTTTTATTCCGCTAAATTACGGAATCTATTTTGCTTGTGTAGCAAGTGTCGCCTTTTGCTTCGGCGGTAATATAACTATATTCCCAGCTATTGTCGGAGATTTCTTTGGATTAAAAAACCATAGTACAAATTACGGGATTGTCTACCAAGGTTTCGGATTTGGTGCGCTTGCAGGATCATTTATTGGAGCAATACTCGGAGGATTTCAACCAACTTTCATTATAATTGGTGTTTTAAGTGTTATTTCCTTCATTATTTCAATATTAATCCGTCCACCAAATGTAGAAAAGAAAAAGGAACTAAAACATTTACATCGGAAAGTAGCTTAATTTTAAAAAGAGTCCTCATACTAGGGCTCTTTTTTATTCCATTAACTTTGCTTCTTTACCAACTCATTAAAGACAGGACAATATCATTTTAAAATTGAATAGATAAGTAAAAAGGAGCGTGACACTTAAAATGAAAATAGTACAGCAGTGGGTACAAGAAGATAGTGATTACATAAGAGAGAAAGTAATTGAATATAATCAAAAATATCTCGCAGATGTAGAAAAAACACCTTCAGAAAAGGTTAGTTTCATAGTAAGAAATGAAAAAGAAGAAATAGTAGGTGGGGTAACAGCAATAACTTTTTGGCACCATATACACGTTGACTTTCTATGGGTTTCTGAAGAGTATAGGCATGAAGGTTACGGAAGCAAGTTAATAAAGCTTATTGAAGAGTTTGCAATTGAAAAAGGGTGTAGGTTAATTAATTTAGATACTTTTAGTTTCCAAGCTTCTGATTTTTATAAGAAACATGGATATAAAGTAATTGGAGTAAGTGAAGATCATCCGAAAGGACATAATCATTATTATTTAGAAAAACGGCTAAAAAGTACATAGAATTTGTTAACATTAGTATTTGGAATACAAATGCAATAAGGGCGAGGTTATTATTAATTTAAGTATTAATTGAATCAATTTTCATACTAAAACTGTAAGAACGTACTTTGGATAATCTTCCTAAGGTACGTTCTTTTTTATATCAGTAGCCTATTTTTATTAACTCCATCAATAGCGGTAAAGGCAAGACTTTACTAACTTATATATATTAAAAGGAGTTAATGGTAGAATGGATAGAAGACAGAAAATTCCTTTTATTAAAAATAGAGGAGGTACATATGAAAAAAGTTAATGTTACATACGCGATTTTGTACGATAAAACTAATGAAAAGATCTTAATGGTAAAAAACAAAGGGGAAAATGGTTCTTATTATACATTACCAGGTGGCGCAGTTAAATTAGGAGAAACGTTAGAAGAAGCAGTAATTCGAGAAGTAAAAGAAGAAACAGGGTTACATATAAACGTAAAAGGGATTTGTTCTATCAGCGAAGCCTTTTTCGAGGAAAGAGATCATCATGCAATTTTCTTTAATTTTCTAGGCGAAATAATTGGCGGGGAGACATATATATCAAGACCAAAAGAAATCGAAGAGATTACTTGGATGGAATTACATATAGCAGCTCCATATTTACGCATACCAGAACATTTACTAGATTTATTACAAAGGAAAGAAACAGTACCGTACTTTTTTAACGGAACAATCGTTCATCAATCTTCATAAAAATATTATCTCATGTAAGGTGGGGAAAACATGGAGTTCATCGTTAATCACAAACAATTTACTCAAGCACTTTCAGAAGTTAACAAAGCGATATCAACAAAATCTTTAATTCCTATATTATCTGGTATAAAAATAACTGCAGATCAATCTGGAATTACTTTAATTGCAAGTAACTCGAATATTTTTATCGAAAAATTCATTCCTGTTTCAATTGAAGACGAAAAGATTGCAACTATTTTAAAGGCAGGAACTATTGTTGTACCTGCAAAGTATTTCATTGAAATAATAAAGAAAATGCCAAGTGATATAGCAATAAAAAGTAAGAATGAGCAATTAATTACGATACAATCAGAAGAAATCACATTAAGTTTAAATGGATTTCCTGCAGATGAGTTTCCGAATGTACCGCTTATAGACAATCATGCAGAAATCAAAGTAGAGACAGAGCAATTGATTGAAGTATTTAAACAAACAGTCTTTGCGGTAGCGAAAAATGAATCTAGACCTGTTCTTACTGGGGTGCATATAGAGTTATCTAATAATAAGTTAATTTGTGCTGCAACTGACTCACATAGACTAGCGATACGTGAAACGCTACTTTCCTCAGATGTAAAAGCAAATTGTATTGTACCGAGCGCAACCATTAGTGAACTTCTAAAATTAATGAACAGCAATTCGGAATTCGTATATATCTACCTTTCAGAGAGTCATATTATATTTACGTTTGGAACAACTACATTATATTCAAGACTAATTGAAGGGAAATATCCTAATATTTCTAACCTTATTCCGAACGACTTTAAAACGATTATTAACATAGATAGAAAAAAGATATTACAAGGTGTAGACCGATCAAGTTTATTAGCAAGTGAATGGGCCAATAACAATGTTAACTTAGAAATCATAAACGAATCTACAATTAAAATTTCTTCAAACGCTTCTCAAATTGGGCAAATATCCGAAACGCAACAAATAGATGCGATTCAAGGTGAAAAACAATTAAATATATCTTTCGATGGGCGTTTTATGGTTGATGCTTTAAGAGCAATAAAAGAAGAAACGATTACTTTAAGCTTTGGCGGTTCTATGAGACCGATATTGATTGAAGCAGGAGAGCAATCTGCAGCAGTACATCTTATATCACCAGTAAGAGCTTATTAGGGATAGAGGAAGGGATTACATTAGGTACAAGCAGACTTTTGTTTTATGAAATCATAAATTAATACATTATAAGAATGATGTATTAGTATAGCAAACAGTTTACTAAATCCTACATAATATAATTCAATCATAGACAAAGCAGCAATGGAAATCTGAAATACAAAGCAAAATAATAATAACCTAAATATAAAAGCCATAGATTAATCGATATGGGGTGAGTACGATGAAGAAAGTAATTGTTTTACTCATTGGTATAGTTTTAATTATTTTTGCTTTTTATCAATACAATAAAAAAGACTATGCAGCTAAAAGTACTAACTTGTATGTAGAAGACTTTAAAGGGGCAAATGATTCAATAAAAATACAATCTGCTATTAATAAAGCAGCGTCTAGTAAAATAAAAACCGTATTGCTTGATGATAAAAAGTATAAAATCACGTCACCAATCACTGTTAAAAAAGGTGTAAAATTATTATTTGGTTATGGATCACAATTTGTGGTTGAGGGAAACTTTAGAGTTCTAGAACTAGAGAAAAACGCATCCATTGAAGGAGCGTATATAGCTATTGACGATCCTAAATTTAACTCTGAAGTTATTTATTTAGACGGTAAAAATAAATATTATAACACTTGGAACAAAACACAAATAAAAAATATAAATATTATTAATTGGACGGAAACGAATAAAGGTACCGGAATTTCTTTATACTCTGCTGGAAAAGAAAATGAAATTTCGTTTGTTAACTTCGAAAACATTAAAATTGTAGGAATGGAAACCGGACTAAAATTAGTAGCAAAAAAACCGAGCACCGGACACGCTTGGATAAATGCCAATCGTTTTATGAACTTTTCTTTAGAAGACTGTGTAAATATGATTTATATGGATAGTCAAGTAACTACGCCAAATGAAATTAGTGGGAATCAATTTACAAATCTTCAAATACAGCCTTCAAATAAAACAAAAAGCATTATACAGGTAAGTGGTCAGCATAATGAATTTCATGGGATGGTGTGGGATTTAAATAAAATAAAACATGAAAACGAACTCATTGAACTGACTGATAAGAGTATGAATACAGTGGTTGAAATGTCCAGTGTACCAGCAAATAGAGTTTTAGATAGTGGGAAATCCAATATTGTGAAATAAGTTTAAATACAGAAAAAAGAGCGAATCCTCTTATAAAGAATTCGCTCTTTTTATATTTTAAAATTAAATTTCCTTCCACCAAGTGGATGAAGGATAATTTGTAGATTTTAACGTAATAGATTCACCAATTTGAGGCGTTGTAATTTTAACTCCTAAACGGTTAGCTTCTTTCGTAACACGTTCTATCGGGTCACTCCATTCGTGTAATGCTAACGTAAAGGCACCCCAATGAATCGGAAGAAGTAATTCTCCTTTAACATCAATATGAGCTTGTACCGTTTCTTCAGGCAACATATGAATAGCAGACCACCTCGGATCATATTGCCCGCATTCCATTAATGTAAGATCGAATGGACCGTATTTCTCACCAATTTCCTTAAAGTGAGGGGCATAACCGCTATCACCACTAAAGAAAATTTTAGTCTCTTGACCAAGAATAAGCCATGAACACCATAATGAACGATCTCTATCTGTCATACCACGTCCCGAGAAATGCCTTGCAGGCGCACATACTAACTTAATATTATCAAACGTAATTTCGTCCCACCAATTATGTTCACTAATTTTACTAGGCGAAACACCCCATTTAATAAGATATTGTGCAACTCCAGTTGGAACATAAAAGTGCTTTGCGCGATCTTTTAACTGCATAATACTTTTGTAATTCAAATGATCATAGTGATTATGAGAAATGATAATCGCATCAATTTCTTGAAGGTCATCACGTTCTAAAGAAAAAGCACCACTATAGCGTTTACTATTAAACAAAGGGAATGGGGAAGAGGCATCTCCAAACATAGGGTCTAATAATAGTTTTTTACCTTCTATTTTCAAAAGAGAAGCAGAATGGCCAAACCATGTAACACTCTCTAACGATTCATTATCTTTATTTGATAAAACGATAGGCAAATCCTTTATAGGACGCAGCTTTGATTTTATTTTAAAGTAATCCGTCATTAAACTTATAATATCTTTCGATTTAAAACTCATATCAGTATGAATTTGATTTGTATATTTCTTATTCATTCGTTCTCCTTTTTACGATTAACAATTTACGTATGTTGTTTTTGTAGCTATTTGTAGTTTAAACTATATTATTTTACCTTTCATCTAAAATGCCTTGTATTTCATAAATCCGTCAAATTCATTATTTGTATCTATAAAGTACAAATCGCACAGCAGCAGCTAAGACAAATATTAAGTACATGTAAATTGTTTTTATTTAGTAAATTCCTTCTTATACGCAACAAAGAACATATGTTCCGTTGTATGTTATAGAAGAAAATATGTCTCTAATAAAAGAAAGGAAGGAGAGGATGTAAGTGCACATAGAACGAAAAAAGAAATCAAAATGGAAACTATCAAAATCTGAAATCATGCATTTGTATACTGAAGGGAAGAGCACCTCAGAAATCGCTATGCTTGCTAATGTGTCTGCAAGGTATATTCGTATGGTTTTATCAGACAATAACGTACCAAGACGCGCTATAGGGAGTTGGAAGAGAAAGTATGACATAACAGAAGATTATTTTAAAACGTGGTCAAACAATATGGCTTATATTTTAGGGTTTATAGCAGCAGATGGTGTTATACAGAAAGAAAATCAATGTGTCAGTATATCTCAAAAAGAAAGTTATATTTTAGAAGATATAAAAAAAGAACTAAAAACAAACCAGCCACTTTATCAAAACAAAAAAACAGGCGTATATATGCTAAATATTAATAGCAAAACAATAAAAGACGACCTTATGAACATACACGGAATTATGCCATGTAAATCATTTAACATCGAATTTCCTTTTGTACCAGAAGAATATTTGCATCATTTTGTTCGTGGGTATTTTGATGGGGATGGTCATGTTAACTCTCACAAATACTTTGTTAGTTTTGTTGGCGGATCATATAATTTTATGAATTCTTTTAAAGATATCCTTGAGAATAATAAATTCCAATTAAGTTTTGTTGACAAAGAAAAACAATATCGTATTTACCTAAGTGGTAAAAATAATGTTAATAAATTTTCACGGTGGATTTATAAAGATAAAGGTTTACATTTAAAGCGTAAATACAATATTTTTCAAGAAAAAGAATAATTGTAATGATAATCGAATAATTCACAAACAAGTTCAATTATAAAATTAAAATTCACGATGAATTATTAATTGAAATCAAAGTAATTGCTAAAGCAAACAAATTATAAATATAGTTTAGTCAAATTCAAAGCAACTTGTTTAAATTTAATAATTAAACAAGTTGCTTTTTATTATGTTTTATTAATGATTATTTACACTAATCCTGCATCAACGAACTATTCACTAATAAATAAAGAAAAGGGAAGTATACTAAATGAAACTAACCTATAATAAGTTTATTACTTTTTTCTAGTAGACATAATATATATTATAGGCAGTTATAGAAACAAAGCAATATCAGGTATCAAAACCCAAGTAAACTATACTTAATGAGACGAAACAGAGATTTTTAGTGAGATTCACATGAAATCTTATCTAAACAAATTTCTTCAGTTTTTATCGTTTTTATTTGTTATAAATTCATCACAGCAAATCTTAATCAATAATCGCTTAAGATTTAACGAATTAAAAACATTTTTGATTGGCAAGAAATTTTTATACAGAAAAATTATTTCTATACAAAATATAAATTAGTAATTTTATTTTATGTTTTACTTAATGAATTTATTGCTATTTGCACATGTTTTACAACTTTACATTATTTGTTGTTATTTCTGTTATTTAGACTTGACTTTCATTACACTCATTGTTTTTTATTCTAGTTAACATAACGCTTATTTTTAACATAAAAAAATCCTCCTCACCTTCAGGAAGATTTTTTTATGTTATTATTTTATTTATATCTTCTAGTAACAATCCCAATTGTAAATGACATTGGAAAAATCTAGATTTAACAACTCTTCCTTACGTATAAAGAAATTAGCAACCCCAGAATCGCCCCACATAATATTTAATGAATCGTCTGTATCGATTTGCAGCAATAATATGTCATGTTGCTGGTATTTTTCTTCCCATTCTCTCGGATCTGTCTGTGTGAAAAATGGATATCCACCAATTTTATGTCCTTGATCTTTACATAAATCATCATACAGTTCGCCTAATTCTGTATTATTTTCTTCATCAACAATTTCTTCCCAATCAATATCCTCACTAAACATCTTTTCAAATCGATAATCCCTTGACGTTACGGGTTGATAACCTAATTCAAACTTTAATTTCGCTGCTTCAGGTATGATAAAGTCCTCTAATTCTAAGGTGTTTAAATAACTAAAATCAGTAATAACCTTATTTAAATCTTCTATAATTGTAGAATGATAAATAATTCGAAAGTCTTTTTGGACTGTTGGATGATCAAAATCTGCTCCAAAAAGATCTTCTTCAGCACTTATGAAAAACTGTAACATTCCATGTTGAGGCATATGTTCAATGTTTGGTATTTCTTCAAGGTTTAACTGCGCAAGTAGCATCATAGGTTGTCCGTTTGAGTCTTTAGGATGATCTTGATCTATAGGTAAATACGGATATCCACCAAACTTACTTTCAAAAAGCGTTGTCTCTGCTTGCGTTCCAGACACTTTAACATACGGTTTCACACTTTCTTCTAAAATACTACGATACTGTTCTAGTTCTTTCGGAATTTGAAGTTGATACGTATTCTTCACTACATTTGCCTCCCTTTAGTAATGAATTGAAAATGCCTAACTTAATTATATAGCAAGCGATAGCTTAATTGAAAATCGTTAAAAATCCATTTTCACCCTCATTTTTTGCGCGCTTGGTGGACAAAGTAGATTATGTTCTAATACCTTTTTATTAATAGTTCGAATTAAATCCGCTGCTTCTGCAGTATTTGTATTTTCTTTTAGTTTTTCTTTTAAATCATCAATTTCTTTTGAAAGCTCAATCCACCTAGGTAAAACATGATTATTTGCTAAAGTTCTATAAAGTTGCTTTTCAGGATTGTAAGAAAGATCTTTATCAAGATTAAGAGGTTTCCCTTTACCAGGTAAATTATCAAAAGCTCCTTTCTGTTCTGCTTGTTTAACGATAGAACTAATATGATCCTCATACGTATAAGACCAAACTTTCTCATCTTTTACTAAAATCTCTTGCTTTTTTAGTTTTTTATCTAGTTCTTCTTGATTCATAGCTTCTCTCTCCTTTTTATTTTTCAGTGTCGTTTTTGTAAGTTCTAATGCCTTTAATCCATCAAATAGCTTTTCTCGCCGCCACACACTGTCATGTCCACCTTGGAACTCTTCACAAGTGGTTTTGTACCCTTTATCTTTTAAAGCTCTACACAAGTGATTATTGGCCGTTAAAAGAGGCTTGTTTTCAAGTTGTCCTGCTACCATATAAAAGTGAAGTTGAGTTGCAATAGAATTTATAGATGAAATTTGATTTTCAATCCAAGGAATATCATTTTCAAAAGTTAGTTCTTCTAGCTGATTAACATGATCTACAGCAATACATGGCGGTATTCCATTTTCGTAAATTAAATAATTGAGTGTTTTTGCGATTGAAGATTACTTAATGCATGGATTTTTATTAAAGACAATGAAATGTTCTTGAAGATGTGAAGTTTGAGAATAATTATGAGGTAGATCAAGATGTTTTGCCCTTGCTGCAATGTGGCAGTAAGGATATTTAATTTTGATAGAATGATATAAGAGCCTTGCTACACTTTTGTAATAAGACTCTTTAAATGAGTTATTTACTAGAATAATTGTCTATTGCTTGAATAGAAAGTTCCAACGATTTTATTCTTCTTTCTAAAAGCGTTCTTTGAGGACTCCCAAGCTTTGACTTAACGTAAATCTTTTCAATTGATGGAAGCAAACCAATTAGAACATTACGAGCTTCTGCTAAATCTTCCTGAGTATAATGATGAGTTTCTTGCTTCCAAACACTTTCTAACATAGCTAAGCCGATACTAGCTGCTTTGAGTCTTTTTTTCACTAAAGTAGTATTTGATCCTTTTTGAGTCATCTGTGACAAGGCATTTTCAAGTTTACTAATTGTTGACTGTAAAGATTTTATTGATTCTACTTTATCTATATTTGATACGTTTTTCATGTTAATGTTATCCCTTCTACGTTGCTAACTTGTTTTGTTTAATGTTTAATGAAATCCTTAAAAGCTTGATTTCACTCGAAATATTTTAACATAAATAACTAACTGTATTCGAGTTGGACAATAACTTAAAGCAAAACAGCTATTCCTCTCTCCTCCCCTGTAGCATTCTATTATATGTACTTCTTTCTTCTCATTAGAATTCCTATATAAACTAGTTGTTAATATTGAATGTTTTATGAACAAAAAAACGTACAAGTAATGTAACCTGTACGTTTTCGCTTTTATTCAGTAAGGTAATAAAGTAATAGCTTCCTGGTCTTCTCATAATTCATGAAATCTCTATACAAAATAGGATACTTCACAATTTCTGTTTCTATAAAACGATATTGCGGAAACCACTCAAAAAACGATTTTTTTAACCACTTGATTTGCTGAAACGTAATGTTCTGTTCATTTCCGTTTAGTACAGAACTTAAAATTGCTGCTGTATGCATCCAATAATGATTAAAATCAGCGTTTATACAGTCATCTTCGGTAAACTCACTTTTTAAGTTTAGCTGCATTTTTGCTGTAGCACGATAAGGAAACGATTTGTGCAGTGGACTATGCATTCTCTGCAATTCATTAAAAATCACCTTTTTACCTAATAGCAACTTTCCCCCCCTTTATTTCTCTATCCAATTTAATAAGTTTTCATAATGATATTGAGCATCGATATACCCAAGATTATATAGGTTAACGAGCTTTTCCTTATTTCTTTCTATTCCGCTTATAGGAAGCTGTACACTTGGTTGAATTACATAAAAATTATCTTTTTGTTCTTCTCGATTCATATAAGATATCGTCTCATTATAAAAACGATAATGGTTTACTAAATTCTCTGCGATTTTCGGATATTTTCTATATAAAATTTTAGCCAGGCCTGAAAATTTATTTCGCTGCTTCTCATATCCTTCTGGCTTTGTCATAATGACAACGTTCTTTTCATAACCATCCTTTTGGGCTTTCAAAACTGGTATAGGGTCTATAATCCCTCCATCTAATAATTTTCGATTATTATATTCTACAGCAGGTGCTATAAACGGTACAGAGCTTGAGGCGCGAATGATTTTTAAAATATCATTTCCGTGTTCTGCTTTATTATAATAAATGGCTTGTCCTGATTCGCAATCAGTCGTCCCTATGACAAACTGTTCATTACATTTTAAGAAAGTTTGAAAATCAAATGGTACAATTTTATTAGGTACTTCATCAAATAAAAAATCCATTCCGAATAATTCACGTTTTCGAATTAAGTTTCGATAAGATATATACCTGTAATCTGATACTAGCTCTGTATTTACTTTCTTATTTCTACCTTTTTGACGTGACAAATAGGTTGCTCCCATACAGGCTCCAGCTGATACGCCGACTACATACGGAAAGAATAAGTTCTTTTCCATGAAATATTCGAGTGCACCTGCAGTATATAAACCTTTCATTCCTCCGCCCTCTAATACTAAACCAATATTCTTCATGCTATATCCCTCTGCTTCTTTTTTCTTAATTTCATATTAGCATAAGATTTTAAGATGAGGTTATATAAACTAATTACAACAATAACCAGAAACTACTAAAGTAATGTCATAATATCTTTGTGAGTAACATGTTACAATATAAGTAATTCATTCCACATATATTAAAGGAGGAATTTAATATGGGTTTATTTAGCGGTATTTTAGGAAATGCATCAAATACGAGTTCTGAAAGTGTAGAACGTGATTTAGAGAAGATTATGCTAGACGATGAAAAAGTAGAGCATGCATATAAATTAATTCGTGATCTAATCGTATTTACAAATCGTCGTCTTATTTTAGTAGATAAACAAGGAGTAACTGGCAAAAAAACAGAATACCATTCTATTCCTTATAAAAGTATTACACAATATAGCATCGAAACGGCTGGGCATTTTGATTTAGATGCAGAACTTAAAATTTGGGTGTCTAGTATGGAGGATCCAATTACGAAAGAATTTAAAGGTGACGATAGTATTTTAAGCATTCAAAAAGCGTTAGTAACCTTTACGACTAAGTAGTGGTTTTTGTATTTTTATTCATTTTTAAAATTACTAACCCGAGTATTTTGGAAGAACATACATTATTTTTGTATATTTAATCTAAAATAACATAAAAAGGTAAAGCGTATTTTATATGCTTTACCTTTCTTTTTTGTAATAAATAAGTGTAGTTTCATCATTTAATTTCTTTATAACTTCTGTTCTTTTATAACCCATCTTTTCGTATAAAAAGCAATTTTTCTCTTCTTCTAAAATAGTAGCAAGTTCCCAGCTCGTTGCTTCAGGAAACATTTCCTCAATTAATGTAAGTACCTTTTGGGCAATTCCTTTTCCTTGATAACTCGGGTGAATAAACATTGGACTGATCCAAAATTTAGAGGGTGTTTCTTTTGGTGAAATGCATATCGCTCCAACAAGATTCATTGCCACTATTATTTTATAGAAGCCACCGTCTACATGATTTATTCTACAAATAGTTTTTTCGATAGTTTCATTTGCTGGATTTGTTTCATAGTCTTTATATTTATGTAATAAAGGGCTATATGAGTCTATTTGCATTTGAAATATAACTTCTGCATCACTTTCTGTCGCCTTCTCTAATGTAATCTCCATGTTACCAATTAAGTCGCTTTCTTAACGAGGTAATATGAGCGGTATGATGACGACCATGCCATGCGTATAGTCCTATTGCAACAGCAAGTTTTGTTTCACCAGTTTCAGGATGGTTAAATGTCTTTTCTAAATCTTCAATTTCTAGAGAATATAAAAGGTTAACCCATCTTTTATGTAATGAATCTAGCATTACTAGTGAAACATCTACCGGTAATTTTGAATCGGGTAACTCTGCCCACTTCTCTTCTTTATACGGCTTAATAGTGGGATTCTTTTCTGTCAGTGCTAATTTAAAGCGTATGTAGCTATTCATATGACTATCAACGACGTGATGAACTACTTGACGTACAGTCCAACCTCCAACGCGATATGGTGTATCTAACTGCTTCTGATCTAAATCTTTAATTGCCTTTGTTAGTTCATTTGGTAAATCTTCAATTTCTTGAATCCATGTATCAATCATTTCTTCAGTTATAGGACGTTTGTATGTAAATTGGCCAATTGGATAACGTAAATCATTCATGAATAAGTCCTCCTTATTATAAGCGTGAAGTATTTCTCCAAATATAGTGTACAAACTTCACATGTTCTCCATTTAATTCTACAGAAGTTGTATCTGATTCGTTTTGATAAGAAGAAAATCCGCTTTTTTCTAGTACAATTTGTGATGCGAGATTATTAGTAGTTGTTTTAGCATGAACTTCAGTAATTTCATTATTTTTCGCTACATCTAAAATTAATTTTACGGCTGCTGTAGCAACTCCTTTTTTAGTAAATTTTTCTCCGACCCGATACCCTAGCGAACTAATTTGAGTTTCCGTATCTATATCTACTAAATTAATTCGCCCTACAATTTCTTTTTCTTCATTACGAATTAAATAAAAATAAGAATCTCCATCTGCTTGTTCTATTAATAAATCGTCTAGTAGTTTTTGGAAATATTCAAATTCAAAATATTTTGAGCCACGATTTGGCACCATTGTTTCAAAAAAAGATTTATTCGTAAGTTCAAACGTAAATAAATCCTTAGCATCTTGTTTCTTTAGTTGCTCTATGTATATTTCCATCCCGTATTCTCCTTCTAGATTTACTAACTGTTATACATTCTTTTTTAATCAATTATATTCCTGCTATTACTTTCGATTAAGTAATACAGATAGTAGCACTTTCGGATGAAAAAGATGAAATGGACTACGAATTAAATTCATCACTCGTACTAACCGAATATAAACATCAGAATTACTTGCGGATAGTCGATATATTTGTTTCGTATACCATAGCTGAAATTTTTGTTTTGTAGTTAATTCTCTCTTTAGTTGCGGATGACGTGATATTTCCGTTGTTGTCATATCCCATGGGGTTTCTATTATATTAGCTGCCTTTTTATAAAATTGTTGTGTAAATGTTTTATCAAGTTGTTTTCTACCTTGCAGAAGTAATTGCAACTGGTGAGCCTCCATAGCAGCAACTGATACGCCTTGGCCGAAAACGGGATCAAAACGACATTGCGCATCTCCAACAACTAATAAGCCTTCTGGTACATTATTCACTAAATCAAATCGCCGGCGTACTTGATAGGGAATTTTGTATGTCTTTATATCAGTAATTCCCTCAGCCTTGTTTAGGAAGTCTGTAACATTAGAAATTGATAGGTTTTCAGCAAAATCATAAAACTCATCATCTGTTTGTGGTGCTTTCTCGTTTGCGTATCCACTGAAAGTAACAAAATAACGATTATCTTCTATCGTTTGAATAAGAACGCCATAAGGGTTATCAGGGAAACTCGGAGACATTAGCACATTGCAACAGTCTAATTTCTCATTTTCTTTAAGTTTGAACATTTTCGTTGCGTAAAATAAATCAATACGAACTTTCTCTTCTTGTACTTCAATTTCGTATTCTCGTAACCACTCTATACTTTTTGAGCCAAATCCACTCGCATCAACTACAAGGTCTGCATGAACTTCTTCTTGTATGTCTGTCTCTAAATATTTAACTTTTACTCCACACACTTTGTTAAGCTTTTCATCTACCAATAATCCTTTAACCAATGTTTCATATTTAATAGTAATATTTGAAATCTGATGTATTCGTTTTTGAATATGCCATTCTAGTAAAGGACGACTTTGTTGAATCATATGTACTTCCCCTATGAACGGTTGTTTCCATAGACCGAATTGATGCCATTTCAAATCACGTGTAAAGTTGTTTATAATACTACCCGCTTCTATTAATTCATTCGTAATAGTAGGAAACAATTCTTCAATTGCTTTTTCTCCACCTTTTAATAACACGTGAGGATGATTACTTTGTGGAACTCTTTTTCTTGAAGCTTTTCCATCCCATTTTTCACCGACTTCTAAAATGATTACTTCTTTAAAAAAAGTTGATAATGCTTTTGCTGCAAACTTTCCTGCCATACTTCCACCAATAACGATAGCCTTATTAAACATATTTTCCCCCTTAATAAAAAGAGATCCTGCCTTGTATGAATGAAACAGGATCTTAAACTAATTAACTTCTTTATCATTATACTTAAAATACATCAGTAAATTGCAACGTTAAAATTAAAATACCTAATCCCCATACGTAATACGCGAATACTTTTAAGGAGTGACGTTTTAAATATTGAATCATCCATGAAACGGCTATGTATCCAAAAAACGCTGCTGATAACGTTCCGACAATTAAAGATGTACTAGAAATAGATTCTGCTTTCCCTTGAAAAACGTCTGCAAATTGCAAAATGATAGCTCCAACAATAGCTGGTGTCGACAGTAAAAAAGAAAAGTAAGCAGCAGTTTCACGGTCTAATTTTCTCCATAATGCAGCGACAATTGTCATTCCAGAACGGGAAATGGCTGGAAAAATAGCAGCAGCTTGAAATGAACCGATAATTAATGCGTCTTTATATGTTATGTCATCCATTTTTTTACGACCATTCTTTTGTTTATCTGCCATGTAGAGAAAGAATCCGGTCACTAAAAACTCCCAACCGATCGTGATTCCTGTTTTTGAAATATCTTCAAAGAAGTCTTTAAACAATAAACCAATAACAACTGCAGGTATCGTCCCAACAATAAGTAATAACATGAGCTTTGAAAATGGGTTTTTAATTAAATATATAAATTCTTTTTTGTAATAAATAAACACTGCAAGTAAAGTCCCAATATGCAACATCGTATCTAAAAATAAGCCTGCTTCATCTAATTGAAATAAATGCCTTCCTAAATAAAGATGTCCGGTACTACTGATTGGTAAAAATTCTGTTAAACCTTGAATTATACCTAATATGAAAGCTTCTAACCAATTCATGATGGTCTCCTTTCTCTTTTGCTTGTACCAATATATGAGGGTTAAATTTTCGATATGAAAAAAACTATATTTCTCTATGAATTTACTTTTAGTTTATGGATATATATGTAAAGAGAATTAAGGAGGGTTATTATGTGGAAGCACACAAAATTCGGTAATGTATTACTTTGGATGGGCCCTATCCTTGTATTTTTAGGACTATGTATGACAAATGTTATTTCAGATATTCCTTTCTTTGAGGGAAACCATAAAACGCTTGGTATTGTACTTATATTTATAGGGATATTCTGTTTTATTGTGGCTAATCATTTGAAAAAAGGAGAAAGATATGAAGAATAAATCTAAATAAAAAACAATCCTGGCATATTAGCTAGGATTGTTTTTTATTAATGTTGATTATTTGTAGAATACTTTATCAACGTTATATTTCGCTTTGTATTCATTAATGATATATGTTTCGTAAATTTCTCTTTCTGTTGGATCTTCTACGATACATGCATCAATGCGGTATACTTCATCACGGTGATTTTTAATTGGTGAAACATTATCTTCAAAATGCTTCTTAATACGTTGTCTAATTTTACGAGCTTTACCTACGAAAAGTAGTTCGTCATTAATATTGTAAAACATAAAAATGCCGCCTTTATCTCTAGGGAACAAGTGGAAATCGATAAATCCATTAATTGGAGTAATGATTGGCTCGTCTCCTTTAATAACTTGTTTACGTTCAGTAATTGTAACATCAACTTCAGGGATACTAATTTTAATCAAGTTCATTCACGTCCTCTTTTATTATAAAGATAAATAATAGCATACATATGTAAGAAAAGCTACGTTCATAGGTATATTTCATTTTATAATTCAAATATTATAGGTGTATCATGTAAACTCTTCTTCCAAATCATATGATCACTTGATTCTCCCCAATAATCTTTCAGTACATAACTAGGCTCTCCAAACTTCTTTGTCCATATACTTTGCGCTTTTCTGTATCCACTATCTAAACAGAATTCTGTTATTCCTCTGCTAAGTAACGTAAGAAACATTGTATGTAGCAGTAAACTCCCGATACCCTTTCTTTGATACTCTGGAAGTATAAATACAGTTCCTATTTCATACAAATCCTTAAGTACACCACCTGTACAACTATTAATCAATGTACTTGCTGGACCAACTTCAATTGTTCCAATGATTTTATTGTTATTTGTATCAATTGCTAATAAAAAGTAACGTTTTTCTCCATTACTATCAAAATCTGTTTTCAAATATTGCTTTTTCATGTTAATTTCATTTTCTATGTCATCCAATAGTTGTGATAATCCTTCATTTTTGTATGTATTCGTAATAACGATACGGAAAAATAAATATAGTTCATCTACATCATTCAAATTCGGTCTTCTAACTGCAACGTTAGTCATGAATACATTCTCCAATCTTCATTATGCCATTGTCAATACAACACTTTACATAATCTATTCATCATTATTCTGCAAAAACCTGCATAAATCCAGCAATATAGAAAGCTCAGTATAAATATTAATAAAATAATTTTCATGTCTATAGTTGTATGAACAGTAGGACCAAGTACCGGAAAACGGAAAACATCGAGAACGATCATAATACCTATAAGTAGACACGTTGCTGAAAAAGAAACTATCCAAATTCTCCTCTTAAATTTTAAAAAGGCTAGTCCTAAGGCTAGTCCTAATAAGCCTGTAGTAAAAGGAAAGATAATTAGTTCACTTGGCTCAATAATAAATAATAGAAAAATAGTAAGAATATAAGAAAGTATTCCCTCACGAATAGAATAGAAAATAGCAAAAAAAATCGGTAATGTCGAAAATGGACTAATGAGCAAACCTATACCAGGAACTAAGTTACCCGCTGCTTGAAACATGGTGGCTAATGCACTCATCAAAGCTGTAAGTACTAACTTATTCGCAAGGGACAATTTTCTTTTATGAACAAAGCTTATATCATGCTCTATCATCAGTTGATACCAATAACGTACAAACCGATTCATTAAAATCCCCCCTAAAGACACCTCATTCATTACTTTCTATATTATTCGTACACATACGGTTTATGAGTTACTTTCTGCAAGTTAATAGATGCTCATACATTGAAGATTTTTAGGGGGATAAGTTAAGTCGTGCGTTTTGGGAACAGAATGAATTCCTTATATTATATTTTTAGACTGATAATTTGTATCGTATTAAGGGATAATTTCAAAAATGGTACCTTTATTAAAATCAGTTACTTTCATAGAACCGTAAACTCCTAAATATAATTTAGTTTGATTCAAATTTGTTCCTAAACTCATATAATAAGCTGCTTGCGTACCAAAATCATAATTGGTTTCAATAGCATGAAAGTCAGTATGTTTACCGTCTGTACCTGCTCTAGTATAGGCTAAAACACCTTTAACTGGCGGTCGAGAATCTTCTTTCTTAGCAAGGTCAGTAAACACTACGCTACCTGTTAAATTTGGAATTGCATTTCCCATATATGGCTGAACTCCTGTAAGGGAAGTTCCTCCAAATTTATCTGTTCTAGAATCTTTATGAAAATAACTAAGTAGAGGTAGAATGCGCTTCACTGAAGTTTGTATTGTTTCATCATAATAAGTCATTGTTCTTTCATCCAAAGTCTGATTTTCGGAACAATGCCGTATAAAAGAAGTAGGTAAATCCCCTTCCCATCCTCTCCAACCAAAATTGATAAACCCATCTTGAGTGGGAGTGAGCCTCATAAAATGCATTTGAACAAGTTCTGTAACCGGTATAGGTTTATATTGAACAAATGAAAAAATAGACTCTACAATATCTTGTCCGACATTTCCGGCGTATTTGATATATTGATTATAAAACCTTTGAAATGAAATGCCGGTTATATTACGTACTCCTTTTGCAATTACTGTAAGTGTTTCTTGTATAGAGAAAGGGAGTTCATTAAAGCGTGTAACTACAGGAGGGTTATTTATAAATGTATTTTTACTTACATCGATTTCAATTATTTTACCTGCTATTTCTAAATCATCTTGGCTTAAATTAAATGGATCATAACCTGATCCGCCATCTCCATTTGTAAAAATAAGTTTTCCAGTCTCAGGTGAAAAGTTTAAACTATTGACTCCGTTATGATTAAAAAATGGTCTTCTTACATTCAGTAATGTTCGTCGCTTTTGAGCTTGACCATTAGGTTGTAAAGTCCATTCTTCCACAGTATCAATGTGATCATATTGCGTATTTCTATTAACCCACTTTAAATTTAACGTTTTAGGGTCACAAGGATTAGGTTTAAATTGTTCAGAAAGTGCACCTGGCCCTTGAGTTCCGGCTACTGAATAATGTAGATAAAATAACCTATTTTGATAAAATTGTGGATGGAACGCAAGTCCTAGCAATCCGCGTTCATCATAACCGCTACTAGAAACACCTTCTTCAAATGTACCTAATTTAATAATTAGGTGACGAATATCTAAAAATATCTTTATAACTCCATTCCCTATGTAAAAAATCTCTCCAAATTGGGTTGCGATAAATAGTCTTTCGGTCGATTCGCCTGGAAGTATTGTTGTTTTCAATACGGTTGGTAAATTTATATTATGAACAATGGGTCGTAAACTAACTTTAACTTTTGTCAATTAACTGTACACCCCTTTTTCTTCTTTTTATAGAAGAATATGATTAGAGTAGTTCTGTTAGTATCAAATAAGTCGTATTCCTTTTTATTACAATTTTGTATATAATATAATTATAAATAATATGGGGGACGAACTATGATAATCGTACTACAAATCATCTTACCACTAATTTTCGCAGTCTATTTATTTACCCTCTATCATAACGGGACGTATGGATCAGCTTCATTCATTTTAGCAGTTATGATAGGAATTTTCGGTTTAGAGAATATCTTTCAATATGCTAGTTTAACAAATCATGCTATTTATCCATATTGGGGAAGTTTGAAGGCTGTTGTTATCGTTTTATCAGTCGTATTTCTATTTAAAAAAGGTGGTTTAACAGGAAAATATTGATTTGTAATGCGTTACATATTTTCTTGTTAAATTGCTTTTATTTTATAAAAGAAGAAATATTTATGTGAAAACAAGAAGGGATGTGTTACATATGTCTATAAATATTATTTCAATAATCTCTATCATAATATGGATTGTGTTAATTACAGAACTTATAAAACCTTCAAAAGAACAGAATGGACGAAAAATAGTAACTTTAGTAACTGCTGGTTCCGTATCAACACTTATTTTAACGGTTTCATTTATTCAAAATATCCCGTTTTGGAATTGATAGTGATATAACTAACAAAAATATGTATAAATAAAAAGATTAGGATTCACTCCTAATCTTTTTATATTTTGAGGTAGCACCATATGCCCAGCAAGCTAAGGTCTTGAAGTAGCCCCTAAACAAAATTTTAAATTTTTCTAAAGTTATTTATGTGAATTCAAATCGTTTTCAGGAACATATGTGGTCCTTTTATAATTTGAAGTTCTTTTTAAGCTTCTTATATTTTCTGTACGAACGTCTAACAATGTTTAACATAAAATACGGTATTTTAACGGGGAAAGGCAATTTATAAATGAAAGGAAAATAAAAGGTGAAATATGCCTTTTCTAGGTCTCTCCACTTACTATCTTCTTTTGTTTTTAAGAAATCAGATACATCGACTACATATCCCCTTCCTTTTTCCATCATCACATTTTTCCCGTGAACATCACAAGGAGTTAACCCTTGTTCCCTCGCATACTCTAAAGCCTCATTAATATCAAGTATTACTTGCTTAGGAATTTTAATCCCCTTATGAATAGCATCGTATAAGGTAATTTCTTTTAAACGTTTCAATACTATGAAATTTTCTCCTTTATATATAAGCTTTGAATAAGAAGGATGATCTCCAATTCTTCGGTATACTTCTGACTCTTTTTCAATTCCTTCTCCTTCTCGCACGTAAACTTTCACTACCCAATCTTTGTATTCTTTGTGCATGAATACTGCGGCATAATTACCTGTTCCTAAACACTTCCAAAGTCTAGGAATATCTTTAACTACTACAGGCTCGAATTCATCCTCACTTCTGATACTTACCTCTTTTAATAATTCGTCATTTATCAATCCCACAAAACTATTTATACTCATCATTCCCACTCCGCTTTTGCTAAAAGGGGGCCCACCCACATTTTAACGAAAATATACACTAAGCGAATTTTAGCATAAAACGAGTCATTTTTCTTCTTAAAATAAAAAGCTAACTCGTTTTATTTAAACTGTTGAATACTTAATATTTATTCCGTTATTCATAGCCAAAAACCGTACGATATAAAAATATTTCTAATTATTTTCATTTTTTCAGAGTCAACTGTATAGGGCTTTTCTTAGTACAAGTTCTCTTCGTTCATTACCCATGCCAAATCTATAAAACATTGTTTAGAAGTGTAGCAAGGGTTTGTTAATGGTTCAATTCTTCTTCCACAACTATTTTTGTTAGCAAAAACTTTTATTGTTTTAATAGTCTTTTGTTTAATTCCCACAATGCTGTTTTGTTGCTATCCCATTTCAAAAGCGTTACTGCTTCCTCAAAGCATAACCATTTATAATTAAAGTGTTCTTTAGATAATGATATGTTTTTTGTAGGGACTTTAACTCCAAAAGAAAATTCTTTTATTACATAAACCTCTTCTCCCCAAAGGAATCCTCCAACTACATCCTCTACTGGTAGCGAAGACACAGAATCTAATTGTATATATGGACATTCTCTTGTAATACCAGCCTCTTCAAACGCTTCCCGTTTTGCTGATTCAATAGGAATCTCACCGTCTTCTCCGCCACCAGCTATTCCTTGCCAATAACCATAATCACTTCGGTTAAAAATGGCATATTGAATAGAATCGGCAGTTTTTATATAAGGAAATATCAATACTTGATATGGCGCTCTCATTACTTAACCTCCTCTCGAAAATAAGTTTTAAATCAATATGAATAAAGAGCCGACATCACAATTCTACATTATTAATGCAGGTTTATAATGTCGGCCCTCTATTTTTAAATAATTTTATTTTTCATAAACAGGCTTACTCTTAACAGAGGAAAAACTACTTATTCTCTGTCGAATTTGTTTAGCATGGTTTTTCATAAATGTTAGCAGTACTCCATATTATTCAATTGCGCCAGCAACGTCATAATCATTTAAATCTAATTCAATCGGCTGTCCGAGCGCTAGTTTAGCAAGTTCCGCTCCTAAATATGGACCAGCTGTTAAACCCGAAGCCCCTAATCCATTCGCAACGAGAATTCCTTCAAAGTTAGGTAGTGGTCCGATAACAGGTAAGAATCCTGGTGTGAATGGTCTGAATCCAACTCTCGTTTCAAGCATTGTAGCATTTTCTAAGCCAGGTGCAACTGTTAATGCTTTATGGAATACTTCATGTAAACCACCTGCTGTTACACGATGATCGAAACCAGTATCATTCTCATGTGTTGCACCAATTACGACATGCCCATTGTCAAACGTTAAAATATATTGATCGTTCGGTGGCATAACAACTGGCATATTTTCTGTTGCTGTATTTTCAATTTGCAGATGAACAATTTGTCCTTTTTGGAATGTAACTAAGAAATTAATTCCTAATGGGTTCAAGATTTCATTCGCCCATGCGCCTGCAGTTACAATAACCTTTTCTGCTAAAATTGTTTCATCGTTTACTGTAACTCCAGTAATATGATTTCCTTCACGGACTAATATGGCATCGCCTTTTATAAAAGTTGCACCATGTTTTTTCGCAGCACTTATTAATGCATTGCGTAATAATCTTCCATTCACTCGTGCAGCACCACTAATATGAACAGAACTATATTCGTCTGATAATGCTGGGAATAATTTTTTTGTTTCTTCAGCTGATAAGCGAGTTATTTCACCAATCTCTGGGGCATCTTCACGTCGTTTATAAGCTCGCTCTTCCATTTGATCTAACTTTTTCTCGTCAGTATGTAAACTAATTGCACCTACACGATTATATCCTGTGTCAGTTTCACCGTCTTCTTCTAATTGCTGAATTAACGAAGAATAGTAACGTGCACCGCCTTTAACGATTTTATACCATGCTTTATTACGACGCTGTGATAGCCATGGACATACAATACCTGCTCCTGCATCAGTTGCTTGCCCTAATTGTTGGCGATCCACGATAGTAACATTCGCACCTGCCTTAGCAAGATGATAAGCAGTAGACGCTCCTAAAATTCCAGATCCAACTACAATATACGATTTCATTTCAAACACCTTTTCTCTTTTGCTAATTATATAAATATAAGAACATTCCTTAGTATAATGGAAGGAATGCTTTTTTCAATGCACTCATCACAATTAATTGTTGCAGCATTGTGACTTTCTTAATCATTATTTTTTCTTCTTACGGAATAATTCAATTGTTTTATAACCTTGTGAAAGGATTTCTATCATTTTCTCTAGACGTTTTTCACGTGTTTTTTCTTGTTTTACAGAAAAAAGATTACGTGCCCAATCTTTCTGATATCCAGGCGTTAAACTTTGATAAAACTTAAGTTCATTCGGGTGATTTGTTAATAATGCTTCAACATCTTTAATTCGATCTGCATAATCGGCAACACATTGACTCATAGCAGATGTTTTCGTTGTTTTTTTCTTTTCACGTTTTAAACCTACAACAGTAAAGACTTCATCCATACTTACCATTCGTGCAAATTTAATATTGCTTTCTCCCACATAACCATCTTCTCCAACGTTTAATGCCGGAAACATCTCATCACGGTGAATAAACGTACTATAACGAGCATTACCTTTTTTCGGATATGCGAAGAATACGTAACCTTTTTCAATTAGTAATTCTTCATTACTAATAATAAAATTCGTTTGTTTCACCATTTCATCAAGCGTTTCTACAAATATAAAGATAGCATCGTGTTCTTTTGAGAATGCAGTTTCTTTACCTGTAAAAATGTCATAATCACTTGGTTCGTTAATAACGACCATATTTGTATACTTATTAAGTTTCAATTTATCAATAACTGACATAATAATCTTCCTTTACATTCAAAATTCATTGTACATACTTTTTCGTACTGTTCTAGTGTATTATATGTATTAAGAAACTCAAACTTTAAATCATATTATTCTGCTGCAAAAGAACATAATTCTTTAATAGATGGGTTGGTTTTATACCATATGTAATCTGAGATGAAGGGCTAGTTTTACAAGGGGATGATGGAAAAGAACCAATTTTTCATACATATGAAAAAGCTGAGGAAACATTAAAAACATTAACTATACCGCAGTTTCCGAAACGTATTAGAAGAAAACCATTTACATCAAAAATAATAAAAATAGCCGCTTCTGAATAAGAACCGGCTATTTGTTTATTCATAACTTAATAGAAAATAAAGTATATAAAAACTCTCTATATTGATCTTCTGTAATTTCAAGCTTAGTTTTTTCCCCATGAATAATTTCAGTTAAACTTGTATTCGTTAATGAAATATGACCGAAGTTCGTCAACTTTACTGCAATTGGTCCTTTATTAAAAATAGACTTCTCATCTTCTATCACTCTTCTTTGAACATCGTTTACTACTATCTCATCAATATTATGTTTATAAAAAGCATGACAAACTTTCCATTCTCCATCAGTATCTATTCTTTCTAAAACATAATTTCCTTTACTCGTATCTTTTCGTCTCACCCGGTACGAACCATTTTTTGAAGAAACAGACTTACCAGTAAAAGGTACAGGAACAAGAGGTACTAACGAAGCTATACCTACATCAATTAAATACTGTACATTATCATAAGTTAAAATAATTGTTATATGGCCATCCTCAAGTGCCCATGCATTTATATCGTTTTTATAAACCGTACCTAATGCCAGTTGTACATCATAACCACAGTCTCTTAAAAAATAGTAAAAAAGAGTGTTTAATTCGTAGCAAAGTCCACCACGGGAACTAGTTAAAATTTTCTCTCGCAAGTTTTCCGGAGAGATTTGATTCGTATTACACGCTATAACATCTAAATTCTCAAATGGTATAGTGTGTGCAAATGCAAAGAGAATTGTATTTAATTCTTCAAACTTCACTTCAGTACGCTTTGCAAGATTCAATCTTGTAAAAAGCTTATGTTGTAGACTTGTCATAGTCAGCACCCCTTAAAATGTATAAGTTAAAATAGTATATGCTGATTGTAAATTTGATGGGGTACTGAAACAATGTACATTTCGTTTAACTGTACCGGTACAAAAAGTCTAACCGACAAGATCACTTAAGATAAGAAGCTACGAATAGAAATTTAATAGTTTGTTTATAGGTAGATTATTATGATCGCTTAAATCAACAAAATACTGAAGTTGCCACATTTGGCTCTTTTTAGCTTGATTGCTAACAGTGGTATCCCAAACAGGATAAATTCTCATTGCCATTTTCCCTGTTTGACTTGGTGTTCTCAATATTTTTTCTTTAAGAAGAATTTCTTTAGGAAAAATAAATTGCCCTAGTTTATTATCAGCAATACAAGTGATTACTAATAAATCAGGAGCAGCTTCATAAGAGAAAGCTCTATTTCGCATATTTTCATCTTTCTCCCAAAAAGAAACAAATTGCCCAATTTTATTAGGAGTAACTTTTGATTTTCTAAAACGAATGGTTTTGTTATTTAAGTGGAATAAACATCCTGCATATTCTGCGTTTTGCTTTTCTTCTTTTAGATTCGTAATCATTAAATTGTTAGGTTTGTAAACTATATTGTTTAAATTTCGGATCGTATCATTAAAATTGTTCAAAAAAACTCCCCCTTTATCCACCTCTTAGTTTACCACAAACATCAGTTCTTCTATATCGTATATAATCATGAACTAAGTGAAATGAGGGAATTTAGCAGGATATAATTATTACTTTAATGTACTTAGTTTTTCAATTGCTTGTTGTTCAGTTGCTAAGTAAAAAATGTCATCCCCTTTATTACATTCATAAATAAAATCCTTTAAGCTTTTACTAGTATACATAGAGAAATTCCCAACAATAGCAATCTTTACCTTGTAGTTTATAAACTTTTGAAGGATATCGCCCGCAAGCCGTGTTTTTAGATCAAAGAAATCTTCACTTATTAAAGATTTATGGATAATAATATGTTTCGCATCTACCTCATATTGAACTGTTGCCATAGTATCTAATGCAGACTGAACATCCGATATTAATACCTTATCGTTTCTAATGAGCGCAATATTGATTCCATCGATTACTACTTTCTTTATTTCCATAGTCCCACCCCTTTATAATTTACACAGTATGAGTAAAATTGTTTTACAAAACTTCGTATTAATCATAGATTAAATTAGCCACAGCTATTAAAATCGCATCTATTTTTTATTGTAAGTATATATTTTTTATTACTAATACGGTCAATGAAATTAATGATAGTTTCTCTTTTTTTATATTTTTGAATATATATATGGAATTGCCTTTACTTGTTATAAAAATATTGTGGAGTAACATAACTTAACAAACTATCCAAAGTGTTAATCTCGGCATACGGTTGTATTTTGGTAGTATTCTTGATCTTCTGAGGGTTAAACCACACACCTTTTATATTTACATTTTGAGGACCAGCAATATCCTTTTCTAAGTCATCACCAACAAATAAAGTATTTTCCGGCTGTAAATTTAGCTTATTTAATGCTAGTTCGAATATACGTTTATCAGGTTTACTAAATCCCACTTCTTCAGAAATAATGATTGTTTCAAAATACCTATTTAAATTCGTGTTAAATATTTTAGCTTTTTGCCTCTGAGTTGAGCCATTTGTTATAATTCCAACTTTAAAGTGCTTCTTTATTTGATTTAAGAAATGAATAGTATTTTGGTCTATTGAAAAACATCTAGGGAAATTATTATTCCAAAAATCTTGGATGTAATTGCGTGGCAATCTATACTTCGGCGTGAATTCATCAAACAATGATTCTAAAACTGTCGTTTTATTACTTATGCCATATTCTCTTTTATCGTATTCTTTGAATTTCTGTAACATGTTGCTTTTAGCCGCACCATCTACATTTTCATAACACTTTTCTAAAACAATTAAAAATAATGCCTCTACTGCTTTATCCCTATCAAGTAATGTATCATCTAAATCAAACAGCATCGCTTTATAACCCATCAAATCATTTCACAACCTTTCTAGCATTATATAAATCTTTCCAAGTTTGTACCTTTAAACTTTTGGTTTAGCAAGAACATTGTTATGTAGTGATTAACGATTAAATAAAAACTAGATGAAAGAAATCCATAGTTCTTGGCACACACTCTAGTATTACAGTAGCTTCTTCTATATTGAAATTCCTTTTCCTCTTTTGGTAAAGAAGCAAAAGTATATGTTCGAGAATTTTAAGAAACTACATACAATTCACGTTATTATACATTAGTTTTTCGTAAATATTAATCGTACATCAATTCATACGATAAGTTTTTTTAAGCAATTATTTCTCCATAAAAAAGGAATATAGCTAATAATACTTTTTGGTAGTAAACGTCCTATGAAGTTTACTACTGTATCTCCACATAAACTCCAGATTGTACGGCTATAATGACTACCAGAGGTGATATTATGAAAAATTATCATATCCTCGTGGTTGAGGACGATCAAGAAATTCAGGAATTAATTAAACAATTTTTAATGACACAGCATTATACAGTGGTAGTCGCTTCAGATGGACTAGAGGGTATGACACAATTTAATAAGCAATCCTTTGATTTAATTCTTCTAGATGTCATGATGCCCAATCTTAATGGATTTGAAGTTTCTAAAATGATCCGAAGTCAGTCAAACGTACCAATTATTATGCTAACTGCGTTGGAAGAAGAGGAAGATCAAATGAAAGGATTCGATCTTGGGATCGATGATTATATAACAAAACCCTTTTCATTTCATGTTTTGATTAGACGAGTCGAAGCTGTACTTAGAAGAAGTTATGATAAAAATGTAAATAATCATTTGATATTTAAAGAAGTTCGTATCGATGTGGATGCATATAGAGTGTATGTAAATGAAGTTGAAATTATATTAACGACAAAAGAGTTTGAAATTCTACAACTACTATTTCAAAATGAGAGAAAAGTACTTACAAGAGAAAATATCGTAGAGAAAGTTTGGGGGTACGATTATTTTGGAGAAACACGAATAATTGATACACATATTAAAAACCTACGCAAAAAATTAGCTATCCCTTATATTAAAACAATAAAGGGTATTGGTTATAAAATTGATGAATAGTATTGTGAAACTCATGAAAATGAAGCAAATCACTTATAAACTCTTTATGACTACATCTCTCATTTTGTTATCCTTTGCAGTATTGATTTATTTAACTTTATACTTCTTTCTTCCTACATTTTATGAGCAATATAAAACAGATCAACTTCAAACAGGGATAAACGAAATCATTGATAAGTCTAAAAATCTTACGTTTCAAGATGCGATACCACTTTTTGATGAATACGCAAAAAAAAATAATGCGATGCTTTACCTTCAAAATAAAGAAGGAGTAATTATTTACTCTCCTTCATTTTCTTTTATTCAAAGTGGTACGCAAAAAACAGTAGTTACTAAAGCAACACGATTCGAGAATGCAAGTACCCTTAGCAATTCATATAACGTTACGAAACCAATTCAATTCCAAGATGGTAGTTTAACGCTTATAGTCTTTGCTACATTTCAACCGATTGATGAAGCTTCACAGGTTTTAGTACGCTTTCTCCCCTATATTAGTATCATTGTACTCGTAATTGGTATAGGGAGTGCTTATTTTTATTCCAGGTTTATTACAAAGCCACTTATTTATATTAATGAAGGTGCACAAAAGATGGCAAATTTAGATTTCTCCGAAAAAATTGAGGTTCGCTCTACAGATGAGTTAGGAGAATTGTCTAATAGTTTGAATGACATGTCTATTAACTTACAACAAGCTATGTTTGATTTAAAAAAAGCAAATGAACAATTAAAAAATGATATTGAAAAAGAAAGAGAAATAGAAACAAAACGCAGAGAGTTTTTTGCGATTGTAGCACATGAATTAAAGTCCCCTCTTACTGTAATGAAAGGCTACTTAGAAGGGATGATTTATAATATTGGCCCTTATCAAAATCGCGATCAATATTTAAAGAAAAATCATCAAATTATTGAAAGTATGGAACAATTAGTTCGTGAAATTTTAAGCGTATCGAAATTAGAACAACACACCTTCAAACTAAAAGTAGAGAAAGTTAATCCTTCAAAGTTAATAGGTACAATCACAAAAGATCTCGAATTTTTTGCTTCTCAAAAGAGCATCGAAATAATAAAAGAAATTGATTCTGACCTTTCTATTTATACAGATTGTGCTCTTTTAGAAAAAGCATGTAAAAATATTATTCACAATGCGGTTATGTATTCACCACATAATGAAAAAGTCTATATAAAGTTAAGTGAGGATTCGAAACAAGGTCAAATCGAAATGCAAATTATAAATACAGGTGTCAATATTAAAGATGAAGATTTACAACAAATTTTCAAACCATTTTATCGAATTGAAAAATCAAGAAATCGAAATACTGGAGGAAGTGGTTTGGGGTTATATATTGTTAAACAAATTCTTGAAACGCTAGATATAAAGTATTCAATAAAAAATATGGAACATAGTGTGCAATTTCGCATGAGTATTCCATTATCTAAACACAAAAACAAACAAACTCTCCTTTAAATAGGACGAGTTTGTTTGTTTTTGTAGTAAATATAAACTTATTAACAGGTTTTTCACTTAATGGACAAATGCTGCTTCTTAAATGGCGATTATCATAAGTAGTGACAAACTGTATTCAATTTACATATCTATCTTCTACTATAACAGCAAAAAAACGAAATTCCGCATAGCGCAAATTAGATTCTCTTATTTGAGATGCATTTCATCTATGAAACTAAAAAGGAGGATGAAAAATGCATATTTGCTTCCATTTTTCAGATTAATTTGGAATTCTTTTATGATAAGCTATATGTAAAGATTAAACATAAAACAAAAAGGATGATTCGTATGCAAATAAGACCAAAGGTAAGTGAATATAACTCCTATTATGCAACGTATACCAACTTAGTATCAGACGGAAATATCATACATATTCTAGAACAACAAATGAAGGAAACGAATCTTTTATTAAAGGGAATTTCTAATAGTGAGGGGCTTTTCCGGTATGCTCCTACTAAATGGAGTATAAAAGAAGTAATCGGTCATATAGCAGATACAGAACGGATTATGGCGTATCGATTGCTATCTATCGCTCGAGGTGAGACAGCAGAACTTCCAGGCTATAATGATGATATGTATGTTCTTAGAGCTGCTTTTGATAAGCAATCTATGCAAGATCTTCTTGAGAATTTAATAGTTGTTCGCCAATCTACCCTGTATTTACTTAGAAGCTTAGATAAAGAAGCTTGGTCACAAAGAGGAAATGCGAATAATTCTGAAGTTACAGTTCGTGCATTAGCATACATCATTGCTGGTCATGAGCTTCATCATCTTCAAATTATAAAAGAACGTTACCTCGGTTCTGATTTATATCCAGCAACTTAACATTTGAAGAAAAAGAGTCCTATTTATGTAGGGCTCTTTTTCAGTATTTATAACGGATTAGTGCTTAGAACCATGGTGATTAAATGCATTTATTTATAAAGTCCACCACATAATATATATGCTATCCCCTTTTATTCTGTACATGAATTTCTTTAGATTGATATACTACAAACTCAATATATCTGGAAAGGTGATGATATTATGTATGAACAGCAAAATAATAGAGATAGAGATCAAAAAATGATGTTTTCTATGCAGGGAGTTCCCTCAAATAAAATTAACATGAATCAATTACCTAAATGGATTAGAATTTTTGGCTATTGTGCGTTTGGTTGGATAATAGTATTTAGTTTAATTATGATTGTAGGTTTAATTCTGCAATAACTATGTGTGATTATCCCATGATATAGGTAACCAATTATAATAAAAAGAACTTGTAGAATATCCTACAAGTTCTTTTTCAAATATTATTAAAACGGGAACAACAAACTATTTTAACATTCAGTACAGGGAGACCATTTTGGTTATGGCTTGATATTATTATAAATCAAATATAAACTTTTGAAAGGGATAGTTTTTGAAAGTTATGTGAATTTAATAACTACGATATTTATATTAAATTTCATTTACGACCAACTTCTTCTTACTTAAATACACCGCACGATCTGATTTTTTTGCAACCTCCTGTGAGTGAGTCACAACAATAATGCATTTATTCTCTTTATGTGCAAGTTCTTGAAACAGTTCTATTATATCCATTGCGGTTTCCTCGTCGAGATTTCCTGTCGGCTCATCTGCAATTAGTAAATCAACATTACAAGATAGTGCTCGAGCGATTGCTACACGCTGTTGTTGCCCGCCACTTAGTTGCAATACGTTTCGTTTCGCTTCAAGTTCTGTGAGTCCTACCCTCTCTAATAATTCTAATGCTCTTGCTGTTTTATTTTGCACTTTAACACCTGTAATTTCCATTGCTGTTAAGACGTTTTGAAGAGCGGTCATATAGGTAATTAAGTTATAAGATTGGAAAATTACAGATACATTTTGATTACGGTATCGATCCAAACCAATTTTTCTAATATCTTTGCCATTATACAGTACATAACCATTTTTAGGGACATCCAGTCCACAACCTAAGCTCAGAGTTGTAGTTTTACCAGATCCAGATGGTCCTAAAATCGTGTAGAAATGTCCTTTTTGAAAAGAAAAGTTAACATTATCTAGTATCGCTACATTTTTTCCGTTACTTTCATAATAATAATCCAAATTTTTAAACTGTAAAATCGTCTCCATATCGAGCCTCCTCATTCATCTTTTAAAAGAATTTGTTTTGGGTTTAAACGTAGAATAGATAATGCTGGAAGAAGCGTTGCTATTATAGCAATAGCTAGTCCAATTCCACCCATTTTTCCTACATCTTCTCCTGTTACACTTACATCAATTTTATCAATTGGATCTTCTTTTTGATTTTGTAGAGTACCACCGGGTCCAGCCATCATTACAGTACCATGTTGCGAGGTATCTGTTTCTTCGCTTGCAGTAGCAATTTCATTCGAAAGTAAATTATCCCCGATATATTGAGAAACTTTAGCTCCTGTTGTTATGGATAATCCAAATGCTAAAATAGCGACACACACTACTTCTACTACGAATTGCGCCATCAGTTTCCACTTTTTCTCTCCAATAGACAATAGAATTCCCATTTCTTTACGACGCCCTTTAATTGATAGCATAATGATTAATCCTAAAATGATCGCACCTGCAATCGATACAATATAAATGATCATTTGAGAAGTCGAAGAGATATTTTCGATAGGACCAATCATTTGCTTGTACAATGAATCATGCGCATCTAATTTATAATAATTAAAATCAATATTAGATTTTTTTGCTTCTTTTTTAAATGCATCAATATATTGTGGATCATTCAAGAAATACACGACTTGAACACTACTTATACCTTGGTCTACTTCTAATTTTTTCATAGTTGAATGCGGCATATATAGTTTATTAGCTGGATCCATAATAGGAGGAGCCTGTTGACCCATTGCTTGCTCATTTGTTTCGTAAATACCGATAATTTCAACCTCAAGGGTTTCCTTCTTATCCCCTGATTGCACTTTAACTTTGTCTCCTACTTTCAAATTGTTTAATTCCGCTAATCGTTTTTCCATTAAAGCTACATTCTGATCCTTCATTTGCTCTGTTATTGGCTTTCCATCAATGATTTTACTTTTTCTGTTTTTAAAGCTTTCTTGTAATGCAATCTTGCGAACTCCCTCAATCATAAAAGAAGCATTCATATCTATTTCTGTACCAGAGCTTGAACCGCCTCGCACAGCCGCCATTCCGGCTTTACCTTTTCCTTCTTCTTCTGAAGCTCCTACTAGTTTAAGTCCATCAGAAATACCAAAAGTGTTAGCTATGTAATTATAGTCTTTTACATACTTGGATTTCGCTAATTGATCTGTTTCTTTTGTATCGAGCTGCGGTGGATTTGGCATTTCTCCAGTTTCCTTAGCTTTTTGACCTAATTTGTCGAAATCAAGACCTAAAGTAACATCTGCACCAAGTTTTTTTCTCGCAGCATCCGCTGCTTTTTTTGACGCATTTTGGATTGTGAAACCTGAAAGAACCAAATTTGTAACAATCAGAAAAACTGCCATCAAAATTAATGATGTTCCTATCCTTTTTTTCATACTGAGAATTGCTCGTTTCATAAAATTCATTTTTTCTTACCTCCTTGATAACTTGTATTCTATATAGGTTATCTAGAGTTTATATGGAGCTAATCGGTAGTTTAACTAGAGATACAAGGAGTTTATGTGTAGTTATTTACCTGTTCCAAAAAAGCTAGAACACAAATTCAAAAACGCAGCCGTTTTTGAATATTGGTAAGGAGTTATTCCGTTTAATAAATTTATATAAAGGTTAAGATTAATTTAATGTATGTAGCACAAAAAATATTTACTGTGTAATTTCTATACAATAAATATAGAGAAACTTATTTGGATAGCTATAATATAGGGATTTAATATAGTTACTGTATCTCATACAAATCACGTCGCTTTAAAAGGTGCATCTTTTAATACGAAAATAAGCAAGTTAATATTCTCTTATATGAATAAGAATATTAACTTGCTTTTTAGATTTTAGTATAATTTATTTATAGTTTTATTTTATTGCAAGCTTTATAATATGATATACAAATTTATCACCTACTATTAGGAAAAGAGAATATTTTATAATTAATTTACAACATAAATTTTGTCCATGTTTTAAACAATATGTATTTTGGAGGAGGGTAATTTGATTTTTTCAAAACTCATTGATCGGTACGCCTTATATGATTTACACAAAAAAAGAAGTGTAGCGTTTCAGTATACTTCCCTATCTAACACTTCATTAAATATAAAGGACATAGAATCTTTTTATAACGTAAAACCATCCTATATTCATTTTGACATTAAGCATTCAAAACAGGAAAAGGAATACATGGTTGGGCAATTCAAATATAAAAGTTCGGTTCAATCCGGTGATTCACGCAACGACTCTGTAACTGGGGAATTATTCTTACATAAAAATGAAAATGCACCTCATGTTATCTTTGTTCACGGTTGGAGAATGGATTCTAACGAACGTGTGAAAAAAATATTCCACGATCATATGACCAGCCTGAAGTGGAATATGTATTATTTCACTCTACCCTATCATTTTGAAAGAAAACCCGATCAATCCTTTTTCAGTGGAGAGTATATGGTAAGTGCAAATATTGAACGAACAGTACAAGCAACTAGACAAGCTGTAGCTGATTTACGAGCTTTGATTAAATGGATTAAAGCAAATAAAAATGGTCCCCTGATTCTAATAGGAATTAGTTTAGGTGGATTTATTACTAACTTAACCTCTCTTGTTGAAGAAGAAATTGATGTGTTAGCATCCATTTTCTATGCAAATCGACTTTCTTATTCAATTTGGAATACAACTCCAGGTAAATTTATTAGAGAAGACTTGGAACATCATGGTGTAACGTATGATGATTTAATAGATTATTGGAAAATCACTGAACCGAGTCAAGCATTACCAAAAGTAAAAAAAGAAAATATTTTATTGATTTCAGGTAAGCACGATCTATATGTGCATTCTGAGGATACAGACTACTTGTGGGAATCTTGGGAAAGGCCTACACGATATATTTATACATGTGGGCATGCCGGGATAGTTCTTAAACGTAAAAAAATTGCAACTGATACAATCAATTTTATTCAAAATCGATTGAACTCCCTGCACTTATCCAATGACAGGTCTTAAATTGTGAGATTACTAAGTACAAAATCTTATACTTATATTGTTATATTTTTTACTAGTCACCTTTGTAAATCTTAGCCCCAAGCCTTACACGATTGAAAATGAAATAAAATAAATAACTAAGGAACTAATTTACCATGTGGAAAAGCATTGGTCAGCATTTTCACCAGTGGTCCCTGTATATGCAATATTACATACAAAAATCTTTATTTATTACGTTATTAATTTAAAAATAAATTATTCATCCATTAATCTATACCATCCGTATTTACATTTATGGATACCCTAATTACATATGAAAAAGAGAGAAGAACATTGGTTAGTTCTTCTCTTTTTGTTTATTTTTAAAATAACTATCTATAAAATTTTGCTTTTTATAATTCTTCATGAGTCTAGAAAAGAAATTTTTCTAATGTACATAATTACAACGACATTAAAACACTTTGCTCTTAAATCCGCTACTTGTATTATTAATTGCATGAAACTCCTTCTTGAGAAAGGTTTTAATTTCTGAATATTCTGTTGACTGTTATAACATATCCAATTTACAATTTAATTGTGGTGTTCTTTCACAATTAAACTACTTAGAATACACTTCATTTATTTGAAAACAATTACAAATAGAGGTGCTAAAATGAAAACTAGAGTAAATCCAGAATTATTACAAGGGTTAGAGATGTTTCCGGATCTCGATTTACGCCCAGAAAATTTGCAATCAATCAGAGAAGGAATAGCTCAAATGAGACCACCTACCGTTGTTGATGACTCCCTTTCTTTAATAGATAAAGTCATTGTTGGGCCTGATGATAATCCGTTACCATTACGAATTTATCGTCCAAAATCAAATCATGAATCTTTACCTGTCTTATTATGGATACATGGTGGAGGTTATATCTTAGGGTCTATAGATGATAACGATGATACTTGTATGAGGTTTGCAAAAGAAGCTAGCTGTGTGGTCGTGTCTGTAGACTACCGCTTAGCACCTGAACACCCTTACCCAGCACCAATTGAGGATTGTTATTCAGCTTTAAAATGGATTGCTGATAATGCAAAGTCATTAAACATTGATTCGAATCGAATTGGAGTTGCAGGAGTAAGCGCTGGCGGTGGACTAACAGCAGCATTATCATTATTAGCACGAGATCGAAAATATCCTTCAATTTGTTTACAAATGCCACTATATCCAATGATTGATGACCGAAATAATACACCTTCAGCGAATGAAATTAAAGAAGGATTTGTTTGGAACCAAAAGGCAAATGAAGCTGGCTGGAAAATGTATTTAGGAGAAATGTATGGAATGGATCAAATCCCTGCATATGCAGCGCCTTCTCGAGCTGAGGATTATAGTGACTTACCGTATACTTACACATTTGTAGGTCAATTAGATCCATTCCGAAGCGAAACATTAACCTATATAAGCAAACTAGCGCAAGCTGGTGTTGATGTCGAGTTTCATTTATATCCAAATGCCTATCACTGGTTTGAAGGGTTAAATCCAAATGCCGATGTATCTATTTATGCTGTGAACGAAATAGTACAAGCAATAAAAACTGGGTTCAAACGAGTATCTAAAGTTGAGGCTTAATCCCATTACAAGAGAAACACTCATAAATAGTATACATTTGTGAGTGTTATTATCATTTAAATATAATAGCCGATTCTCATTTGAAATCGGCTATTAATATGTAAAATCCGCCTAATATATCAAGGTTGAGAAACAGATATAAGATGTTTAGACGATGTATTTATTTCCTCTACCAATGCTTTTATGTTCATCATGATTTGAAGTATTTCTTCTTTTGTTGTCCTTGGGTTGATAGAGCAAAGTCGAATTACTACTTTTTCTTTTAATTTAGTCGTACTTAGCATAGCAAATCCTCTTTGATTAATTTCTTCCACCAATTTTTTGTTTATTTCATGAATTGTATCTGTAGATGTTAGCTCACATGGAATATAACGAAAAGTAACAATTCCTAATTGGGCAGGTGTTACTACTTCCCAATCTTTTTCTTTCCTTAAAAATTCTTCAACTTGTTCAGCTAGCATAATGCCATGATCAATTGCCTCACGAAAAGCTGTAACTCCGAATGTTTTAAAAGAAAGCCATACCTTTAATGCTCTAAATCTACGAGAAAGTTCAATTCCACGCTCCCCAAAGTTCACTTTTTCTTCTATATTAGTTTCCGTATCCCTAATATACTCTGGGATCATACGAAACGTTTCACTTAAATATTGACTATTTCGAATGAGTACACAACCAACATCATAAGGCTGAAAAAGCCATTTATGCGGATCTAACGTCAAAGAATCAACACGATGAATTCCTCTTAACAACTCTCTTCCTTTTTCGCTGAGAATTGCTGCAGCTCCATAAGCCCCATCCGCGTGTAGCCATATATCTTCATCACCACATACATCAGCCAATTCATCGAGGGAGTCCACCGCTCCGCAATTCGTTGTCCCTGCATTTGCAATAACACAAAATGGTTTTTTCCCTTTTAATCGATCTTCTTTTATTTGCTTTCTTAAAGTACTAACTGAAATTTTCAAATCTTCATCTGTCTCAATTCGGCAAATTTGATGCTGTTTAAAACCTAATACTTTAAGTGCTCGATCTACAGAAAAATGAGTTTGGTTAGAAAAATAAACAATCGCATTTTCGATTTCATTATTCAACTTAACCTGTCTTGCTACAGTAAGTGCAGTCAAATTAGCCATGGAACCGCCACTGACAAATAGTCCTTCAGCTGATTCAGGGAATCCTAGCATTGATTTTAACCAGTTAATTGTCGTTAATTCAATTTGTTCGGCACCTGCACCTACTATCCAAGCTGTAGGAAATACATTAAACCCACTTGCTAAAAAATCTGCTAATACACCAACATAATTATTAGGACCTGGCACAAAAGCCATAAAATGAGGATGATCCACATGAGTAATTTGATTAAACACATTGTTATTAAGAAAATGAAGTAATTCTTTTGGATTAGATCCGTTTTCCGGAATCTTTTCAATTAGCTTGTCTCTAAAAATATTACTATCAATCGTTTCTGAAACTGGTTTACTTTTTAAATGATTCATATGATCAACAATCAAGTCAACCGCTTGATATCCTAACTGACGCATCTCTTCGGCTGATAACTGCAAATTTTTTGTCATTTGGTTTGCTCCTATTCTATTTAAAAAGGCGAGTTCTTGCTCGCCTTTTCATTTTTTATAATTTGTAATCACCAATTGCTTGTACTGGATTTTGAAGAATCATGTTGATTAATCCATAAATGTGATTTAATATTTCCTGTATTTTCTCTGCTTCATATACGGTTTGATCAAATCCAAACTTTATTGTAAGTTTTTCTTCAGGGAAGCACATAATTCCATACTTTACATGTGGCTCATCAACGACTTCGTAATCCGTGATAGCAAAATGTCTGTTTTCATTTGAAGAAAAGATTGCTGGATTAGTTGGATAGTTTTCAAAAACCCAAAGATGGTCAGTCAACTCAGTTTTTAATTCACTTTGCTTTTGTATATCAACAAATGAATAGTATGCATACTCATTACATTTCAATGTCTCTAGTTGTACCTTTTGCAGGAAGTCCACAAAAGATTGCGTTTCTGTCCATGCTAATCGGATAGGCAAAATATTTGTGAACAGACCGAACATATTTTCAATTCCTTCTACTTCGGGAGGTCTGACTGATACTAGATTAGGCAATACTACTTCTCTCGTTCCGTTAAATTTGCCAAGCAATATTCCCCATACAGCTAGTAATGCCGTATTCATAGTTATATTATTTTTAGTTACAAATGTCTGTAACTGATCAGTCAAATCCTTGTCTAATGTTAAATCCGTAAAAGTGAAGTTTAACCCTTCACTTTTAGATGGGACTTTCTTTTTAGGAATACTAATTTTCTGATTGTATCCTGATAAATAATCTCGCCAAAAATGACGTGCTTTCTCATGATCTTGTGCCAAAGTCCAATCTATAAATGTTTCAAAAGGTTTTACCATAGGTAACTCCGCCGTAGTTCCCGCATTTGTAGTTTCGTAGAGCTGGAATAATTCGTCTATCAAAATGCTGACGCTCCAACCATCACATGATAGATGATGGGAACTCCAAATTACCTTATACTCGTTATTACCTAGTTGGAATATACAGAGACGGGTCATAAGTTCACCATTTTTAAATCCTTGACTTAAATTTTCATTCATCCACTGATCTAGGAATTCTTGCTGTTCTTGTTTCGTCATCTCAATCAAGTTTTTTATTTCTGAATTTATTTGAACATTATATAGAACAGCTTGCCAAGGTTTTGCTTGTTCATCTTGCACAATTATTGTTCTTAAAGAATCATGACGATCAACTAATTGTTGGAAACACTGAATAAAGAGTTTAATATCCAGCTCCCCCTCAAGTGCCCAAATTGTTTGTTCAAAATATGCATTTGTATCAGGTTCATTCGTAGCATGCTCATAAATAACTTTCTGGAAAGGTGCTAACGGGTAAATACGTTCTATTTTTATATCCGGCATTTTTTCTTGTATTTTGGTAAGTGTATGTTGATTAAGTTGTTTATCTTTAACATTTAGTAATGTAGCTTTATTATCGTTCATTATATTTACATCATTTGTTTGTGAACTTGAAAACTGGTCTAGCTTTTTAACAAATTGAACCATGTCTCTTAATATAGGAAATGAAAATAGATTTTTTGGTTCAAGCTCGAATCCTTGTCGATACAGTCTAACGGACACTTGAATCGCTTTTATCGAATCTCCACCTAAGGCGAAGAAATGATCATTTACTCCAACTTGATCTATTTTGAGTACTTCTTGCCAAATACTAGTTAATATTTTTTCCATTTCAGTTTTTGGAGCAATAAATACTTCATTTTTTTGTTTCTGCGGAGTAGGGAGCGCTTTTCTATCTAATTTCCCGTTTGGAGTCAGGGGTAATTGGTCCAAATAAACAAAATAAGAAGGAATCATATAATCTGGCAAGTGATCTCGCAAATGCTTTCGTAGTTCTGTTGTACTAATATTTTGCTCAGTTACTACATATGCAACTAAAAATTTTATTCCGTTCTCATCTGTTTGATCAATTACGAGAGCATGTTCGACTTGTTTATAAGTTAGAAGACAATGAGAGATTTCTTCTAACTCTACTCGATATCCTTGAATTTTCACTTGGTAATCTTGGCGGCCTAAAAATTCAATATATCCCTCAGAATGCATTTTTCCACAATCTCCTGTTTTGTATATAAGACCAAAATCAGGATGTGACACAAACGCTTCATTTGTTTTCTTTTCATCATTTAAATATCCTTTAGCAAGGCCCACTCCCCCGATATATAAATCTCCAATTACACCAACAGGGCACATTTTCTTTTCATAGTTCAACACATAATACGTTTGGTTTGCCAAGGGCATCCCGTATGGAATACTATTCCAATGTGATTCCACCTGTTTGACCGGATAATAAATTGACCAAATCGATGCTTCTGTTGCCCCTCCTAGTGAAATTACTTCTGCAATCGGAAAATGTCGTTTTATTTTTTCTGGTAAAGAAAGCGGAATCCAATCTCCACTATGTAAAACTAAACGTAAAGAAGAATGTTCAAAATGAGAACCTACTTGATCCAATGCCAAATCCATGATTGCAGGCACTGTATTCCAAATTGTAATCCCTCTACGTTCGACAGTGCGGATTAATTCTTGCATGTCTCTCGGATCACGAATCATTACTAACATTGCACCTGTGCTTAAAGCTCCGAAAATATCGTATACAGATAGGTCAAAACACATGGAAGAGATACCAATAATACGATCATCTTCATTTACCTCATATTTTTGATTTATGTCTTGAATAGTATTTGTAACCGCTTGGTGAGTAATAATTACTCCTTTTGGTTTTCCTGTACTTCCTGAAGTGTATATAATATAGGCAATATCTTCTGGACCAGCAATAGCGGGCATATCTTTTGTTGTATAAAATGACAAATGATTTTCTTCATAAAGACTAGGTTCTAATAAAAGCTTGCATGAACTATTTTTTAAAATATATGTTTGGCGATCTAAAGGATGATCGGGATCAATCGGAACATAAGCGGCACCTGCTTTTAAAATACCTAACATATTAACAATTGTGTCAACTCGCCTTTTTGCTAAAAGACCCACTTTGTCACCTAGACCAATGCCTTGCTCTTTTAAGAAGTGGGCAATTTGATTGGAGCGTTTATGAAGTTCCGTGTATGTTAACCATTCTTGTTCAAATACCACTGCTACTTCATCCGGTGTACGTTTTACTTGGTCTGTAAATAATTGATACAGAGTAGTTGAAGGTATTTTTTCTGTTGTTTCATTGTATTGCTTAATTAAAGTTTGATCCGATTCTTTCATCTGCAAAGATGTTATATTGCTTTGTTTCACCAATTGTTCCAATAAGTCAACAAATTGGGAAAACATTGCTTCTATTACATCAACATCCAACAACTCTTCAACATAGTTCCAGCTAATTAGTAACTCTCCATTTTTTTCAATTACTACATTATCCAAATACACTTGTGGAGTCCGAGCATGAATATAGCGAAGAGAACCAAGTTTTTCCCAAGAGAAAGCACCTGCACCTGCTAACATCGAGGTGAAAACGATTGGCATAACTGCTTTTGGCGTCATTTGATGATATCGAGTAAAATCTCGAATAAAGTTAACTCCATCGTAATGACGATGTTCAAGGCCATCTAATAAAGTAGATTGCGTTTCTTTTACTCTAGTAAAGAAAGTTTGCTCTGGTTTTACATCAACATCCAACAAAATAAGCGATGTGAAATCTCCTACAATCTGTTCTACTTCATCATGAACAGGATAACGGTTAAATACAGTCAAATTAATTGCTAATCGACATTGATTACTCCAATATGCCAACACATCACCATATATTGTACAAAGTAGAGCGGAAGGAGTTACCTCTTTCTCTTGTGCTATCTTTCGTAGCTTTGTCCATTTTTCATTGTCCAGGATCTTAGTAAGTGATTGGAATTTAGGAGTAGCAATCTCTGCTGGATCCTTTTTTAACAACAAAGAAGGTGCAAACGGAAAGTCAGGAAGCTTACTTGTCCAATAATCTTTTGCTGTTTTATATTCTTCGCTTTGTTCCATTTCATCATAGATAAACATATAATCTTGAAAATCAAAAGATAAAGATTCTAATTTTTGATTTGGTTTATAATAATAATGCAACAAATCCTGTCCAACAATGTTCATGCTTGCTCCGTCCATTAATAAAGCATCGTATCGAAAACATAATAAATATGTGTCTTCTTTTAAAAGAAAAGCTTTCAATTCAAACAAAGGCCATTGCCCCAAAGGGAATACATGGTTAGTCATTCGAGAACGCTCTTCTTGTAAGCGAGCATTTTGATTCCTATCATCTAAATCTATGAGACTCACTATTTCAATCTCGTAATCAGGAACGCTTTGTAATATTTGCTGTTTTCCCTCTGGTAAAATTACAGCTCGCAACATTGGATGACGATGGATTACCTTTTGAAAACTTTTTGAAAGACGATTGATATCCAATGCTGTTTCATATTCAAAATATGTTTGAGGTGAAATACCACTTAATTCAAACTGTGAATTCCTTCCTAACATATACGCTGTTTGAACTTCTGTTAAGGAAAATGGATTAGACAAATCTTTAACATGAGTTGGTCTACTTTCAAAGTTTTCCTCTTTATGCTCTAACTTTACACAAGAACTCAGTTGAGCGATTGTAGGGTGCTTAAAAAAATCTGTTGTACTTATTTTTAAGCAGTCTTTTCTTAATAAATTAATTACCTGAAGTGCTTTAATGGATTCTCCTTTTAATGCAAAAAAATTATCATGAATACCGATTCCCTCAATCTCCATAACTTTTTCCCACGCACGCACTAATTTTTGTTCAATTTCATTGCGCGGGGCAACGTATGGAATTGATATATAATCCGTTTGTGTTATATCCAATAACCTTTTTCTATCCACTTTTCCATTTGGATTCAATGGAATCTCTTCTACCTGAATCATTTTTTCAGGAATCATAAACTCAGGTAATTTATCACTTAAATATTTTCTGATTTCACCAAAAGACACCTTGTTATCCGATACATAGTAGGCAGCTAATAATTTCCTATTTCCATACACTTGATCAACAACGATAGCCTGGTTTATTTCTGGATATTCCCTTAATTGAGTTTCGATTTCTCTTAATTCAATCCGATACCCCCGAATTTTCACTTGATGATCCATTCGACCTAAATACTCAAGTTCTCCATTAGGCAACCAACGAACGAGATCACCTGTATGATACATCATTTCCCCTGCCATAAAAGGACTCGGTACAAATTTTTCATCTGTCAGTTTACTTTTACCAAGATACCCTCGTGCTACCGCTACTCCAGCAATGCAGAGTTCACCGGGAATTCCAAATGGTTTTAATTGGCCATACTTATTCAATATATAGGAATGATAATTCGGATTTGGTTTGCCGATCGTAACTTCTTTGGAAGTGCTCAAGTCTTTTACTGTTGCGCAAATGGTTGTTTCTGTGGGACCATAAATATTTAAAATTGTTGCTTCACTGATACAACGAATTTTTTCAACCAAATCAATGGAAAATGCTTCTCCTGCTAATAAAATAGATTTTAAATCTTTTAGAAAATTTGCCCCTTCTGGATCACTCAAAATCACTTCCATTCGCGATGGCGTTGATTCCCATAAATCCACCTTATGTTTTTTGATCAAATGAGCCAATTCTTTTGTTGCAAACTGGTCCTCTGTAACAATTACTACTTTTGAACCTTGCGTTAAAGGAAGACATATTTCTAACAAGGAAATATCAAAAGATACACTAGCAAGAAACAAGAATGATTGATTAGCCTTTACTTTTTCTCTCATTACATTTAAAAAATGAACTAGCGATTTTTGTTCTATCATTACCCCTTTTGGATTTCCTGTCGATCCTGATGTGTAAATAACATAAGCCAAATCATTAGGATTATGTTCTCGTACTAAATTACTTTCTTCACCTTGAAAAAGATATTCTTTATCAAGATACAGTACTTCACCCGCAAATTGTGGCAATACTTCCTCTGTTCGCTTACTAAGTAAATATTTTGCTTGACTATCTTGTAACATATATTCAATTCGTTCAGTTGGGTAGTTAGGGTCTATTGGTAAATAGGCTGCTCCTGCTTTTAAAATCCCCATCATACCAATAATCATTTCTAATGACCGATCTACCATAACGCCAATAATACTTTCTTTTGAAACACCTTTACTTTGAAGAATAGAAGCCAATTGATTCGCTTTCTTATTCAATTCTCTATATGTCAAAGATTGATCATTACAAACAACAGCAATTTGATCTGGAGTTTTTAATACTTGCGCTTCAAACAAATCTTGAAATGATTGAAACAAGTCTATGCCCGTTTGAAAAGTATTCAATCCTTCTAGCAACTCTTTTTCTTCTTCTGCAATAATACAAATATCTTTCAATGCCAAATTCGGGTTTTGTGAAACTTGCTTTAAAACATAACAATACGAATTGGCAAACTGTTGCAAAGAAGAGAATGAACGGGACTTGCAAGAAATTTGAAATTCAAATTCATTATGTATTTCATTCCATTTTTTTCGTATCCATAGGACTAAATTATTCTCTGCGTATTCTTCTAGCGAATTTTCATTATGTAATCCTTCCATCCCGATTACAATTTGAAAAGGAGTTAAATTGTGTTTAACTAATAATTCAGAGAGCGGATACTCCTGATTTTCATACCCGAATAAAGTCGTTTGTTCAATCTCATTTACTAATTGTTTAAAGGTGTGATGCGGATGGATTTCACTTCCTAAAGGAATCAACTTATTAAGATTCTCACTTTGTTCAAGATTCTTTTCAATTATAGGAATACCAATAGTAATTCTTTCTTGATCTGTATAATGTGCCAAACAAACCCTTAAAGCGGCTTGAAACCAGCTAAATAATAAATCTTGAGACTTACTTATTTTTTGTATACTTTTACTAAACTCTACATTCACTATGACTTGAACGTACTCACAAGGTGTTTCTTTATTTAGTTGGTTATCGCTATTAAATACAGAAAAATCGAGAACCTCGGAAGATAATTGCTCCTTCCAAAATGTTTCTACTTCTTTATTTTCATGAATTGAACTTCGATATTTAATGTGCATTATTATCTTTATCCCCCTAATATTCATTTCTTCTACTCGTTAATTTTCAAGCCAACTTCAAGCCCATGGAGAAACACTTGATGGTTATCCAAACATAAAAATTGCTGAATCTCTTCAAATTTCATATGACCAACTGAACAAACCCCTAAATTTAATGTCTCAGCAACCATATTTAAGGTAGCAGTGATAATGCCTGACTCGATACAAGCAAATAAATATCCATCTGAACCGTATTTCGGGATGGAAGCGTTCGCATTATAAACCAAATAAACTGAGAATGCAGATTGAGTAAATAAATCCTGATTAATTAACTCATGATCACTTTTGATCACTTGATCAATGTTGTTTACAATCACAAGACTATTTTTTGATGGGTTATAATAATAAAATCCAGCTTTCATACCCTCTATACGTTTTGGTTTTATATAAACAAAGATATCAATGGGATAGAGCCCGCCTGCACTTGCGTAATGATAATATATTTTTTCTTCCCTAACCTGTTTTAGAGTTGATAAGAATCGGGAAAATTCCGAAAAACTAATGTGTTTTTCCATTTCAAATTGACGACAAGACCTACGTTCCTTGATTATAGTGGGTAGCTCATCTGTTGTTTCAAGTTGAATTTCGGTTGACCGTGCAGCAACGTGCGTGCGATTTAATTGTTCACTCATATACTTATCTAACTCTTCTTTAGAAAAGCGAATCTGGTTGCTATATGGATTTGGAAAAATCTTTTCTTGTGAAGAAAATACTTCTCTTGGGTGTAATATGTTACTTACTAACACACGATTTTTTATCATGAGCTCTATGTTTTTTTGTGTCTCTTCTACATTTCCTAACGAAAAGCGCTCTACTAGTTCACTAATTTTCACACCTTTTTGAGCCATAAAATAAAAATCAGGAAACCACTCAGACAGAATATCTGTAAACCTCATTTCCCCTATCAAAACTTCATTATGCAACTTCTCCCAATGCTTAATCGGAGACCAGTAATAAATTTTCTCGCTCATATAACCCTCCATAAACGTTTAACTTATTTTTGAAATGCAATTTTCTAATTTACAAAATTTTTTTAGATTCTGCTCCTTGTCTCATAGTGATTATAAATACATGTACTTTAACGAAACTTGAAAATAATGAAATAACTTTTTCTTCATTAAATTTTTTTATTTAATCATAAAAAATGATTTTTTTTTGGATATTTCACATCCTTTCCCACAGTAATCCTATAAGGTATAAACCATTTATAACATTGAGAATATTCATGTATTTCCAATGTGAAATTATTGTAATAGATTGAAGAGCGGTTGAATATAGTTATTAAATCAAATAATGTTGAGAAAGTTTTATTTATTATATTGATAAAATTTTATGATGTAATTTATTACAAATAGATTAAGAAAAGAGTTTTAAATTTTTCTTAATTAGTTAGTGTGAAAATATCACATACTATTACATACAATTGAGTTACTTACATTTCATATTCAAAATAGAGAAAAGACACCTTGAATGGTGTCTTTTCTCTATTTTAATTCCATATACTTTTTACGCCTTTGTTATTTTTAAACGATTTGTAGGAATTAATACAACTCGAACATCTAGTTTATTATATGTTCAAATATATAATAAAAATTATCTGAATTACGAACGTATTTCATATAATTTTATAAATAAACTCAAAGATATTTTCTCCCCCTACTGTCACAAAAGAAATAATCTATTGCTTATTTCTTTTGTTAAATTGTAATATAATTACAGTATGTGAAATTATATTACATTAACTTTAAAAACGAAGTGAGAATAATCTTCACTTCGCTTTTTTTATTTGCAATCCTTATTAACTTTGCTCAATTCAGTATTTATTTCCACACTCTTCGCTTTTATTTAGTAGGTTTTTCTGATTTTAAAACAATGGAACTTAATGCAGGAACTTTAATTTTATTGTCATGGACAACATAAAGTGGTTTACTTCCCGCCTGCTTCCCATCTACTAGTACTTTCCAAGGCCCTTTCGATGGAAGTGTTATTTCAACCGCTTCTCTATTTGCATTGTGAGCCACCGTAAAGTATTCATTTTTATTCCCCTCTATTGTATAAGCTACCGTATTTTTCGGGGCACCTATAAATGAAACTTGTGTTTTTATTTGCTCTGCAGATGTCATTCGAAAAGCTGAGTACTTTTTGCGTAATTCTATTAAGCCCTTCATATAATCTACTTCATTATTAAACGTTGCACGGCGCAGCCAATCCATCTGGTTAATTGAATCGGGAGATTTGTAACTATTATGATCACCGTATTTCGTCCGCATAAACTCTTGCCCTGCATGTAAAAATGGAATTCCTTGTGATGTTAATAAAATCGAAGAAGACAATTTGTGCATTTGTGTTCGCACTTCATCGCTGTCACCTGGATTAGTTAACTCAAGTTTATCCCATAATGTATGATTGTCATGTGCTTCCACATAAGTTAGCACCTGCTCTGGATCTTGATAGGTAGACGAATTTGTATCATAGTCAATACCTGCTGTAATGCCTTTTTTAATACGATCTTCCATGTTTTGCTTTCCATTTACAAAACCATTTTCTTTCTCCTCAAATACACTACCTTTCAATCCATCACGTATATTATCATTAAAATGAGCAATCCCTTTCATTTTCTCTGCATTTTTTTGATTTGCTTTCAGCTCAGCTGCAAGAGGTGTATTTAAATCCCATCCTTCTCCGTGTAGTATAATAGAAGGGTCAATTTGATTAACAGCTTTACGTATTTCATTCATCGTTTCATAATCATGAATACCCATTAAATCAAAACGGAATCCATCTAAATTGTATTCTTTCGCCCAATATGTGACGGAATCTATCATAAATTTCCTCATCATTTTTCTTTCTGAAGCAGTATCATTTCCTACTCCAGTTCCATTTGCAAATGTTCCATCTTCATTGTAACGATAATAATAACCTGGAACTAACTTATGAAAATTAGATTCAGCAGCGTTATACATATGGTTATATACTACATCCATCACTACTCGAAGATTATTATCATGTAGTGTTTGAACCATTTGCTTCAATTCAGTTATTCGCACAGTCGGCTCATAAGGATTTGTAGAATAGGAGCCTTCTGGAACGTTAAAATTTTTAGGGTCATATCCCCAGTTATATTGCGGTTCATTTAAAGTCTCTTCATTTACTGAAGCATAATCAAATATCGGTAAAAACTGAACGTGAGTAACACCTAGATCCTTTATATGATCAAGTCCTGTTTTTACACCTTCTGGCCCTTTTGTTCCTTTTTCTGTTACACCTAAATACTTCCCTTTCTGTTTAATACCACTTTCAGGTTGGATGGAAAGATCGCGTACATGTAACTCATAAATAATAGCATCTTCCGGATTTTTAAATTTTGGCTTTTTGTTTGCTTTCCATTTTTTCGGATTTGTTTCTTCTAAATTAACGACTGCACCTTTATCCCCATTTACAGAAGCAGCACGCACATATGGATCAACTGCTTCAGTCCACTTATCACCAATTTTGACCTTATACGTATAAAAGAGCCCTTTTTGGTTCCCTTTTAGTTCTGCTGTCCAAGTTCCCTTTTCACCTTGTTGCATGTTTATTTCAGTACCTATTTTATCGTTCCATTTTTTATATGTAACTAACTTCGCTTCACTTGCAGTAGGAGCCCATACACGGAACTTTGTATGTTGCGCGGTATATGTATTCCCTAAATCGTTACCACTATAATAAAATAAATTATCAAATTCCTCGCTACGAATGACTTTACCAATTTCAGTATTCGTATCAGCTAAGTTTTCTATTTTAACTTTGTATGTTTGTTTTAAATCAATTTTCTGTTCCGTAATTATTTTAACCTTATTAGTAATATCTCCACTGTTTATATCATAAGGACTAATATTCTTAATTTTAATGCCTTCAATTTCAATTTTCTTTTCCCTAATATTAAATGGGACATTAGTCGTTACAGTAATTTCATGGAAACTATCAATAGTTGCTTTTTGAATTGAGAGATCTGAAGAAGGCTTAGAGTTATATACTTTTTCATCACCCGAAAGAATCCATACTTCAGCACGACCCTCCTTTATATTTTCAATCCAACGATCTCCACCATCTTTTTCCCATTCATTTGTTCGAACTATAAATCCTACACGATTATAGTCACCGTCTATTTTTATCTTAGCGTATTTTCCAAATTCATCTTCACCAGTAAATTCATAAGATGTACCATTTGCATTTTCACCCCATAACCAAAGATTCCAGTCTTTTGTATTTCCAAGCTTCTCTTTGTAATGAATGATAATGTCAGTTGTTTTCGAATTTGAAATTGCCTTCACACTCTGAAAGGAGAAAACAGATGATAACATAACGATTATGGTAAGTAATAAGAATGATTTGTTAATTAATCTTTTTGTAATTTGCACCACATACACCCTTTCTTCAAATATTACTAGCGATTTATTATGCTTACACTGAATAACACTGCTTAAATTAATCTAGAAATCTCTTTTAATTCACCTCCATATTGGCTATTTTCACGTATGTATTTCAATGACCTTTTAATACGAAAACGTTTGCATTAATGCTTAAAAAAATAGATTTGTGTATGCCCTCATATATTTGTAAATGCTAAAAGGTCAGGGAAATCATTTTAAAGCAATCGTTTGTTATCGCTTTCATTTTATAGACTTTCTATCAAGAGGTCAATATATTATTAATTTTCTGTTTTTACACACTTTAAACCTTATTTATTTGTCGCAACTTCTTACAGATAACGCACCTAATTATTGCTTAGTCAGTTTATTTCCAACAATACATTGCTAAGTAAAAAAACAGCTAATATCCTTAAAATGATATTAACTGTTTTTTCATAATGTATTAATGTATGAATGATAACTATATTTCTAAATTACTTAATTTTTGCTGCATCAAATGCCTTTTGAACTGCTTGAACTTCAGCTGTATTTGCACCATATTTATTAGTTGCCACTCGAATACATGCTGATCTCAATTCTTTGAAATTAGAAGTCATGTTTAACTCATCAGTATTTGCATAATAGAAAATATCAAACATTTTATCTTCACCAATTCCTTTAACTGTCACTCCGTTATGAGTTCCGCCTTTTGCAATGAGATACGCAACTTTATTAATAATACTTGAATTAAAATGAACACCGCCTTGATCCCATCCATTAAAATCGTTAAATTCACTGTAATCATCTGGATAAGGTACTCCAAGTGAAGATGGAACAGAAGCTGGGTTTTCCATATCACGGAAAACAGATCCCGTTTGTTCTCCCATTGTCCAGTTAAAGTTTCCATTATTTACGTATTTCTCAATAGATGTTCCCATAATATCAGATAGTGCCTCATTAATCGCACCGGATTCCCCGTAATATTCAAGATTAGATTCGCTAGAAGTAACAGCATGTGTAAATTCATGTCCAGCTACGTCATATGCTTTAACAATAGGATCACCATATACAAGCATACTTCCATTATTAGCACTTAATGCATTCTGCCAATTCTTCGGATCATTCGTCTCTTCAGAATCCCAAGCGTGTACAACTGAAACTACCTTTTGTCCCTTATTATCAAAGCTATTACGCTTGTATTTATCTTTATAAAAATCAAATACTTTTGTTGCTAAGTAATGAGCACTTACTGCTTTTGGATCGTTAAATGTTGCCGAAGTACTAGTCGCTAATGTACCAGGATAATAGCTTTCTTCTTTAGTAATATCTCTGTAATTCACATCATATGTTTCAATTCCTTGCCCTCTTGTATAATCAGCAAGAGCATATTTGCCATTACTTTGTTTAGAGATACCAAATGAACGATTAATACCTAAATCATCTTTTCCTGTTCCGGTTAATGATGTAAGACTACTTTGTTTACTTTTCTTTAAAGCGCCAACTAGTTTGTCACTGGCTTTTAAGTTAGATTCTTGTACCATATTTTTTAACATATCACCATTTTGTGCATTTACTAAATAAGTACCAGAAACATAGTTTGGTGTTGCAGCTTCAAATTTAACTTGGTATGCATTTTTAGCTTGTCCATTATTTTCATCAACAAAAATAACCTCTTTAACTTCTGGCTCAGTAATAAACTTGATATCGTTCCCGTACTTCGTATAAATAAATTGTTTTGCTTCATCTTTTGATAGATTAATAGGTTTTTTCAATTCTTCTTGTTTTAAATTTTGCGCGCTATCACCTGAAACACTTTTAATAACACCATTATTATCTACGTGTGCAGTTAATTGATGGCCATATACTTCTTTTCCTTCGTATGTTTGCTGCATACGTACAAGTGTAGTTCCATCATACGAACCACGTTTTTGAAGGACTTTATAATCTACTCCTGCTTCTCCATTGACTTGTTTTTGGGAGAGAGCTTGCTCTGTTTTCTCCTTAAGTGCATCCTTTACTACATTTTCTGGTGTCTTTTGTGACGGTTGTGTCAGTTCACCCGAACGGAACGATTCTTCCTGAATTTGAACTTGTAGTTGATCTGTTTCCTCCGCATGACCTACACCATATGGTGCCATAGCTGTTAAAGCTAATCCTGTTGTTAATGCTACCTTAGTTAATGTCTTTTTGTTTTTCATTATTTCACCTCGTATAATTTTTGAAATAGAAAGCTTGTACAAAGTATACTGTCTATTTCTGTCGGAAAAAAGAGAAAATACACAATTTATGTAACATTATGCAAAATTACATAAATTGTGGTCAATATTATAAATAATGAACGGAACACATATGTACATTAATTTGAATAAAAGAGAGTCCTTATAGGCGCTCATCCAATTGGTTAGTTATTAATTATCTATATTCATTGTAATAAAAGTATACTTACCTCTAAATAACAACATAAAAACCCACTCTTTACTATTGTAAGAGTGGGTTTAATGTTATTAAAATAACAATTACTATAAGAAACCTTATAATTTATATTTTTTTAGTAATCCTACTAAGTTTTTTGTAAAATTCACCTTTCGTTTTTATATGCTTAAACTGATTTGGATTAATATTTGCTTTTTGTGAGAGTGCTACAATCTCTTCTTTTGAAATTGAGTCTTTCGTATTTATAGATGCTATATTTGTGTATTTTCCGTCTTCTGTTTTTGGAATTTCTAAAATCCCTTTATTCACAAGATCAACTACAGCCTTATGCTCTGAAGAATGTAAATCTACACCAGTAATTTTCCAATTACGCATAACTTTTGGTGTGTATACACCGTTCTTTACCTCTTTTAAATATGTAATAGCAAGGTTACGAATGGTTCCACCTGTTTCTCCAAATGCATTCTCTTGTTTAGATGACCAAATTTGTTCAAACTTACGCCCCTCTAAAGCTCCTCCTTTTGCCTGAAGAGCCTCCATTCTATATGCATTCATTCCCAGCGTCATAACATCGCTCATTTTGATTGGTTTGTTTGTACGAATAGAGCGTAAATTTGTAATTCTACTTCCGTATGGTTTTGTTAAGTCAATTTCGTATTTTACGCCTCCAAAGAAATCGTTCGTACTGTATTTAGATGCACGGCGGGTTTTATCAAAGCTAACGGTTACATCTCCGGCACGAGATGAGTTAAAATATCCTGCTGCCCATTCCATATAGTCTTTTAAATCTTTTCCAGAAATCTTATATACTGTAATTTCTCCCAAGGCATATTGGTAATTATACGCAATATCTTTTTTCTTAATAGGACCTGTATCCAAACGGGCATAATCATTATCAATTTGATGGGCTACTACATCTGCTTTACTGTAGTAGAGCATGACTTCATGAAAGAAATCTGATAAAGGTGTTTCTTGAATCTGAACACTTGGGATACCCTTTATTTCATTTTCAGGAACAAGATTTCTACCCTTTAATTGAGCGACTACAACATTTGCATCTCCTCTCGCATATTCGTGAAAAGGTGTTAGTGTTTCTTCAAGTGTAGGATCAGATAATATCGTTGTTCCATCAGCATTTTTTACAGGTATAGCGGTAGCAGTTTTATCTTTTAAAACCAACTTCCCATCTTGCTTTGTAAAAGTAAGGTCAATACGTGAAATATGTGTTCCATATTTATCTGGTTCTGTAATAATTACGCCATTTACAACTTCTTTTTTTACAAGTTTATGCATATGAGCCGCAAAAATAGCACTTAGTTCCGGACAAGCATTTGCAATATCTTGAACACCAGTACCAGGGATACCATTCTCATTTTCTAGTCCCATATGCATAACTCCTACCATTACATCTACTTTACCTTCTAATTCCTTAATTGCCTTTTTCGTCTCTTCTACCGGATTTTTCACCACTAAACCATTTAAGTGATCTGTCCCTTTTTCAAAGTCACTAATCATTGGGGTATTCATACCAATAATCCCGACTTTAATTCCACCTTTTTCTACAATTGTATATGCAGGAAGAAAGCGCTCTCCATTTTCCTTATAAATATTACCTGCTAACGTTTTTCCCTTATATTGCTCACTAACTTTTTTCAATGTATCTAATCCAAAGTTGAATTCATGATTTCCAAATGCCCAGGCATCATATCCCATTGTATTCATCGCTACCATCATTGGCGATTGTGGCTTATCGTTGAATAATTCTACTGAGTTTCCTTGAATTGTATCCCCGGCATCTACTAATATGGTATTTGGATTTTCTTGACGAACCTTCTTTATAACCGTATAAAGCTGCGTCAAACTTCCACTCATATTTGCTCCATCCAGCGCATAATCCCAAGGCATAAATCTACCATGAATATCTGCAGTACCTAACAATGTAATATTAACTTCAGATTCCTCAGCCTTAGAGATAGATGGTTTGACTATTATTGCCGTTCCAAGCAGTAATAGAATTACAAAGTAACATACATAGTTCTTCCATTTCATTTTTTGCATAATAATAATATTTCTCCCCTTTTTGTACTTTCATAAAGTTGCTTGAACTTTAAAAATGTAACTTATTATTCAGGAAACTTCAACTACAAAAGATAATTTTGAAGGTGGTTCTGTTGCAAAAATAAAGAGAATAAATTGCATACATCCCCTAACAGAATTGTATTTTATCGTTTTCTGACAGAATACTCCTTCCTTAAGCGTGTGAAGTGTACTTTCAAAAAAAATAACCCCGCTCTTCATTTAAGACGGGGTTACACTTATACAGAAAATCGGATAGTTTCATATTTTCTTAAGCTTATTGGTCACTTTCAACTAATTTCATTCTATTTTTGTTTTCTTCTGAATCAATATGAATCAACCGTTTCCCCTGTTTATACTACGTATCAATAAATAGGGAATAATTTTTACTGTTCAATTTCACAAAGCAATTTTATCTCTTTTATTTGTGAAATATGACGCTGTTCATGCAAATAGATCAGTTCTATCCACTGATTAAGGGGCAATTCTCCAAGAGCTGGATGCATCACTGATTTTTTCGCTAATACAGACTCATCTTCTATTGTACTCAGGAAATGCATCAATTCTTTTCTTGATTTGCTTAGCATATTGAGCATTTGTTGCACTTCAAATGGTTCTATACTTGGTTCAATCATTTCTGGAGCTATAAACTTTTTCGTTCTATCTAATAAAATATTATGAATTTCTTTACGCTCATTTTGGGTACTATCTAACTTTTTTAACCCTGAGGAAATAACTGTTATCACTCTCTCATCTAATAAAACTAAATGATGACAAACTTGTGCAATACTCCATTTATCCTTATCTGGTTTCCTATTAAATTGAGCATCACTCAACAAAGAAATTTCCTCAACTAATTGATTTCTCGTTTCATAAAACTTTTCATTTACAAATGTATCCATGCGGATTCTCCTTTCATTGCAACCTTCATACTTAAATTTCTACGCTAAAAATATTATCTTCGAAAACAGATTTTCTTTCACTACTATTCCAATTTCATTTTAAAGCCACAAATGAAGTTATTTGTTTTTTTGTATGTTTTTAATTGGCACAAATAAATCAACCTTTAACTTTCCTTCTAAATCTTCAGCAACATTATTTAAGCAAAACTCTAAATTATCTCTATCATAATCTGCATCATACTCACTATTTGGTAGCCACTCTGCATACATGTATTGATACGCTTCACTTAATTTATGAGGTTCATCATAGAACTGGTATAGACCATATGTACCTCCATCTAATCTTTTAAATTGCACATCATGATACTTTTCTTTATCGAAGTTTTCAGGAATCGTAACACATGCATCATGCCGGCACTTATGACTTGCAACAAGTTCAGGATTATCTAATGATATTCCGATAAATGATTGCTCTGGTGGATACAGTTTATTTTCAATTGACCAGTTCAGTAACTTTCCCCAGTGATCTTGCAGTTCAAAGTAGCTACCAGTTCGTCTTATATATGCTACTTCTAATGTTGGTAATTTTTTTATAACAACTTTCATTTACATCTTCTCCCCTATAAATACGTACACTGTTTATTTAGCTTTCTTTAATATTTATTCCTTCTTAAACAAAAAGAATTTTCTAATCACATAAAGTGAAACTTTAATCAGCGGTGGTTTTGTTCATCCCCACTGATTATTAGTTGAACCAATCGGGCTACCAGTTAATGCGGGCTAAACTTTAATTGATAACATGTATAACAATCTTGAATAATAATGTCCTATCAATTTATCATTAAATAAATGTAAAAAATGACCCTATTTATTCATTTTTAATGCGTATGTATGTACATTTGTTAATTTATTCGATATATTATGGGTATTGAATGATTACGTAAAGTGTAAAGGTCGCTTATATAACACCTTATATTTTTATATCCGTGAAAACTACAAAGTGTATGAAAATCCATTTGTCAAATGAATTTAGTGCGGAAGGAGGTTTGTGGTTACTTCATAGGGTATAATAATCAGTTTTTTACTGATAAAAATATAGGAGGCGACATAATGTTTCGTACGATTTCAAATTTCATGAGAGTAGCTGAGATAAGAAGGAAAATCCTTTTTACACTAGCGATGTTAATCGTTTTTCGAATTGGCACGTTTATTCCAGTTCCTCATACTAACGCAGAGGTATTAAAAGTACAAGATCAAGCTAACGTTCTAGGTATGTTAAACGTATTTGGTGGAGGAGCATTGCAACATTTCTCAATCTTTGCTGTAGGTATTACACCATATATTACAGCTTCCATCATAGTACAATTACTACAAATGGATGTTATACCTAAGTTTTCGGAATGGGCAAAGCAAGGAGAAATGGGCCGTAAGAAATCAGCTCAATTCACTCGATACTTTACAATCATTCTCGCATTCATACAGGCCATCGGAATGTCTTATGGCTTTAATAATATAGCAGGTGGACAATTAATAACAGATCAAAGCTGGACTACATACTTATTTATTGCGACAGTTTTAACTGCAGGTACTGCATTTTTACTTTGGTTAGGCGAACAAATTACCGCTAACGGAGTTGGTAATGGTATTTCGATGATTATCTTCGCAGGTCTCGTTGCCGCGATTCCAAATGTTGCAAATCAAATTTATTTACAACAATTCCAAAATGCTGGCGATCAGCTATTTATGCACATAATAAAAATTGTTTTAATTGGACTCGTAATTTTAGCGATAGTTGTTGGTGTTATTTACATTCAACAAGCTGTACGTAAAATACCGATCCAATATGCAAAAGCTGTTTCAGGAAACAATCAATATCAAGGAGCAAAAAACACTCATTTACCGCTTAAAGTAAATAGTGCTGGTGTTATACCAGTTATCTTTGCTTCTGCATTTTTAATGACGCCGCGTACAATTGCGCAGCTCTTCCCTGATTCAAGCGTATCAAAATGGTTAGTTGCAAATCTTGATTTCGCACATCCAATTGGAATGACACTTTATGTCGGTCTTATCGTTGCTTTCACATACTTCTACGCATTTATTCAAGTAAATCCTGAACAAATGGCTGAGAATTTGAAAAAGCAAAATGGATATGTTCCTGGTATTCGTCCTGGTAAAGCAACTGAACAATATGTAACTAAAATTTTATACCGATTAACATTTATTGGTGCAATTTTCTTAGGTGCAATTTCTATATTACCGCTCGTATTCACGAAAATTGCTACGTTACCACCTTCTGCTCAAATTGGTGGTACAAGCTTACTTATCATTGTCGGTGTAGCACTAGAAACTATGAAGACGTTAGAAAGCCAGCTTGTAAAACGTCATTATAAAGGCTTTATTAAAAAAGTGAATTAATTATCAAAAACACAGTTGGTTATTTTTCCAACTGTGTTTTTGATTTTATCAGTCCTGTAATATACAGGGCTGTTGCTTTATTAAACTACATCTCCTTCTCTAATAACCGCCCTTTTTTGAAATAAGTCCGTAGTGTTGAACGATTGGCCAAAAATACACCAATCAATATAAGACAAGCCCCCATTCCCATTGTAGGATTTAAAGGCTCTCCTAAAATGATATATCCCACAATTATTGCAATTAACGGTGATACATATAACCACGTCGATGGAAATACTGGGTTTGTTTTTGATAAGAGCCAGTAATATAATCCGTGTCCACCGATTGATCCGATAAATATGAGATATAAAATAGGCCATTGTACACTCCATGAAGTTAATACAGTTACATTTGGTTGTTCTACAATAATAGATGCGATTAGTAGTAAAATCCCTCCATAAAACATTTGAATTCCGTTAATAAGAAATGGTGATACATTTGATAAATCTGAAAGTATTTCTTTCGAACGAATAGAGCCTATTCCGTAAAATAACTCTCCTATAACTAAAACAATACAAGCAATACTCCATATGAAACTTACTTGTTGATGCATTCCTGGTAAAGAAACAAATATAACACCTATTAGTGCAATAACTAAAGCAACGAGTTGTTCCTTTTGTAATTTCTCCCTATTCCTCTTTGCTTGTATTAATAAAATCATCATTGGTCCCGTAGCAGAAAGAACAGCAGCTAATCCCGAAGAAATATATTGTTCTGACCAATATAAACTTGCGAATGTCATAAATGTTAAACAAAATCCAGCATACATAATACGTTTTGAAAATATATGTGGCATAATTTCTTTTCGCTTTAATTTAAAAATAATCATAAGGATTATACCCGCTAAAAAGAAGCGAATTCCTGCTGAAAACAACGGTGGCGCCCCTGCTTCAATTCCAATTTTAATCGTTAAAAATGTTGTCCCGAAAATAATACATACTAAAATGTAATTAAAAATGACCATTTTACTTCCTCCTTTTTACTCTTAAAATGAGTATAGAGGCTATGGTGTATAACAGTGTATCGGTACATATAACAGTTACTTCAAGTTGTAGTTGATTCCCTATATATTTTTCGCTTTAATTAAATTAAAAAGAAAAATAGGTGAACCTATGAAGATTGTATTGCGTAAAGAAACAAACATACCGTATTACAAGCAAATATATATGCAAATTGTTGACAGAATACAAAGTGGTATGCTTTCACATGGTGAATCTCTTCCTTCTTTACGTTGTATGGCCACAGATTTACAAATCAATGTATTAACAGTTCGTAAAGCGTATAAACAGTTAGAAACGAAAGGGTATATACGCATCGAACAAGGAAAAGGTGCTTACATATATAAACGGGTAAAGAAAGATTTCAAACCAATTCCGTATAAATGGCAACAAACGAAAACGATTAATGTTATGCGTTCTCAATATGCAATGAATAAGCACCGTAAATATTATAATTTTTCACAAGCAATTCTGTATCCTCGTCTGTTACCAAATCCATTTTTGGCAGATGAAATGCATAAATTGCTGGATAAAAATCCGATGTTGTTAGCAACTTATGGGCCAGTTCAAGGCGATTATGAATTGCGAGTTGAAATAGCAAATTACTTAAATGAACACCAGAAATTAGTGACGGACCCATCTCAATTATTAATTACAAGCGGAGCACAACAAGGAATTGATTTAATTGCTCAAACATTATTAAAACCTGGAGATATTGTATTGGTAGAAAGTCCATGTTACAGTGCTGCGCTTGATATTTTCATCAATAAAGGTGTTCAAATCATTCCCGTTTCTCTTGATAATCATGGAGTTCGCTCCGACTTAATTGATGATATTTGTCAAAGTAAAAATCCCGTTTTATTGTATACGAATCCCACCTTCCAGAATCCGACAGGTACAGTAATGAGTAAAGAACGAAGAATGGAACTTATAGAACTATCGGAGCTATATCAATTTTTTATTATTGAAGATGATTCTTTCGGAGAAATATATTTTGAGGATGCTATAATCCCGCCCCCAATCAAAAGTTTTGATAAGGATGGCCACGTAATATATATAAAAGGATTTAGTAAAACGTTAGCACCAGGACTGCGTATCGCGGCACTTATTGCCGATGGTCCTATTTTTGAATGGCTATATGCAGTAAAAGGTTCAATGGATATCGGTAGTCCTTTATTAACACAAAAGGCACTTCTACCGTTTTTACGTGCAGAGCGTATGAAAAACCATTTAGAAAAATTACGTACAGCTTTACAAATGAGACGTGATTTAACAATTGATATATTATCGCCATTAAAAGAACTACACTTTGAAATACCAAATGGAGGTTTTAATTTATGGGTGACACTACCTGATTCGATAGATCCCTTTACCTTATTACAAAAAGCAAATGAAGTAGATGTCTCTTTTTTACCAGGAACAGCTTGTCTATTAAACTACGAAACAAATGATAACCAATTAAGAATTAGCTATTCAATGTTAAACGAGAAAGATATGGAAATTGGATTAGAGAAATTACACGATACAATACGAAACAGTATTTGTTAGAAGTAATATCACAATAGCCAACAATAAATAATACCCGCAAATGAAAATGTATAGTATGGAATATTATCTATTGTTGAGCTTTTTCGTTATTCAAATCTAGTTACTCTATAAGCTGTAATCTTGATTATCATTCCACTTTAACTACAATCTTTCCTCTAACATGTTGTCCTTCACTCAAAATATGAGCTTCTCGAACTCCTGCTTCATTAAATGGCACCACTTTACTTATGATTGGTTTGATTTTCCCGTTTACAATTAAAGCTGATAATTCTTCTAATTGTTTTCCATTTGGTTTTAGCCATAAAAATCCTGATTTTATTCCTTCTACTTTTTGTAGTGGTTCATGAACAATGGAAACTAGAACACCACCAGGTTTAATAATTCGAAAACTTTTTTCTTGCACTTCGCCACCTATTGTATCTAACACAATATCAAAATCTGATACTAGTTCTTCAAATTTATCTTTTTTATAATCAATAACGAGATCCGCTCCTAAAGACTGTAAAAATTCTTTATTTTTACTACTAGCAGTCGTTGCAACAAAAGCTCCAAATGATTTTGCGATTTGGATTGCCAAACTTCCAACGCCACCAGCTCCAGCATGAATGAATACACGGTCATTTTCTTTTATTTTTGCGTAATCTACAAGACTTTGCCACGCTGTAAGTCCTGCAAGAGGAATAGAAGCTGCTTCTTCGTAACTAATATTATTAGGCATATGTGATACTAAATCTAATTGTACTGCAATGAATTCAGCATAAGAGCCGCTTCCTATATTTTCAGGTTTCGTAAACACTTTATCTCCTATATTGAAACACTCTACATCTTCTCCAACTTCTTCAATAACTCCAGCTACATCTAATCCTAAAGTGATTGGAAATGAAAAGCGTAACTGTTCTTGTAAGTCACCTTTTCTTATTTTCCAATCAACTGGATTAACAGATGTTGCATGAATACGTATTAATACCTCATTATTCTTAACAACCGGTTTTAAAACTTGTCTTTCTTTTAATTCTTCAACACTGCCATATCGATCAATAACAATTGCTTTCATTTCCTCTCCTCCTTACTGTTTATTTTAATAACATACAATTATTTCTCAAAATTTTTTGCCTTGAATTACCATATACTTATTTTTGGGGGTAATTATGCAAAAAGCATTATAAAGTAAAACTTTAATCATTCCTCACCAATCGGGCTCTTACTGCCCGGCAAATAGCGGGATGAATTTCAAAAAGAATCTTACACACATCTTAGAATTATTCAAAACTGTATTATTAATTAAATTCAAAAGAAATGGGGATAACTTTATGAGTGAAAAGATATTTAAAATAAACGGTATTGATATATGTACAGAAAGCTTCGGTAACTCTAATGATCCCGCTATTTTATTAATTATGGGAGCTACTTGTTCAATGATATATTGGGATGAAGAATTTTGTGAACAGTTGGCGAACACAGGAAAATTTGTTATTCGCTTTGATAATCGCGATGTTGGACGCTCTGTTACATATGAACCTGGCACTTTAAATTATTCAGTAACAGATATGGCTGAAGATGCAATCGGGGTATTAGACGCTTATCATATTGATAAAGCCCATCTTTTTGGTATGTCATTAGGTGGTATGATTGCTCAAATTGCCGCTGTAAAACATCCCGAAAGAATTTTGACGCTAACTTTACTAGCGACTAGTGTAATAGGATCTGATAATAATACTCGCGATTTACCCCCAATGGATGAAAGGATTTTAACACATCATGTAAAGAGCGCAAGTATTGATTGGACAAATAAAAATGATGTGGCAGAGTATTTAGTTTCAGGATCTCGTCTATTATGTGGATCAGAACGAATATTTGATGAAAATAGAGTTTATACACAAGTAAAACAAGAAATAGAACGCGCAAACAATTTATTAAGTATGTTTAATCACGCTTTACTTCAAGGTGATGATGCATATGAAGGTGTACTTCACTCCATACAAGCACCAACATTGGTTATTCATGGAACAGACGATACAGCACTCCCATTTGAACATGGCCTCGCACTAATTGATGAAATTCCAAGCTCAGTACTATTAACTCTTAAAGGGGCAGGTCATGAAAATCATCCAAATGATTGGGAAAGCATAATTACTGCGGTTTCTAAACATACATCTGAAATTTAGAAAAACAAATAATTAACAGAAGGGGCACAAATTGTATTGTGCCCCCTTCCATTTACAAACAAAAACCCATCACTGTATTCGTATGTATAGTGATGGGACTTCTTATATTTTTCTATGTTTAAAAAAATGGACAATCTAATTGATCAACAGATTCCCATAATTTTTTTTTTGCATTTTCGGTGGATGTATTTGCTTCTAGTGTCATGTTTTTAAAAGGGTTTACTTCGACTTTTAATAAGGATGAAGGCTCCACATATAATGAGAAAACATGGCTACTTGGTAAAGCTTTTGAAACGTCAATATCTCCTACTTGTTTAAATAATTGCTGCGCAGCAAAAAAGAAGAAATTAGTTGGATTTGATTGTTTATTCAGCCACGCAAGCATTTCAGGTGATACCGATTTATGAATATTGATTTTTACTCGATCACCACGTTTATATCGCCTAGATCGCATACTTCCACCAACTAACTTATCGTTAAGTTTGTAAATCCTAACTCTTTTTGCTTATGCTCTCTATATTTTGGCGAACAAGTATATACTAATAACCCTCGTGCATTTGTAAATAACGGATTATCTACAAAGATTACATTTTTGAGTCGTCCTTTTTGCTTTAAAATCATTTTTAAACTATTTTTAATAATTACTGCACCCCCGCCATAAATAAACACGTATGGATCGTCTTTCATATCATCAATTTTATTTATAATATCTGTTGCGACACGCGCTGCTAAACCTAATAGTGCCGGCTGTGATTCCTCAACTAATAAGGTATTTCTCGGATGCGTATCATTTAAATAAATTTGATTGAATTCTGTAATACTATCAATCGTCTTAGTTGGATACTTCCGGTTCCATCTCGTAATGATTTGTAGTAACGTCTCTTTTACACCATAAGATAAACCTTTACTTAGTTGCGGACGGAAATTTACCCCTAATGAAACAACTTCTTCTGTCGTCCCTGCACCAATATCAAAAGAGAGTAGAGTTTTATCTACAAAATCAATTTCAGAAACTTGATTTTGCTCACATTCTATTTTATGTTTCACAACATTTCCTTCTTCATCGTATACAATGCCCCACGTCCCAGAAGCACCCTCAGGCAGGCATTTACAATACTCAATTGAAACATTAATTGTCACATCGCGTCCGTTCGGATAATGGAAAATAACCTTATGATTTCCCATATAACGTTTTGCATTTTCAGCAGCTATTTCTTGTGTAATAAGCTGCATAGGAAGAGCGACAGATAAATCATAACGAATATTAATATGGCTAGAAGTTGGACTTTGACGCATAGCGCTTACCGCCAAACCTGATAGTATTGTAATAACCATTAACTCATCCGTTGACTTATTTGATTTCTTCTCTACCTCAGTACCTTTTAATTGATCTTGAATGACTTTTTCTCCAACGATGTATCGTACATTATTAAGCATTAACGATGGTGAACTTATAGTCACATCAATGTGGTTTTCTAATTCAGATAATGAAACATCTACCTCATCTAAGAGTCCTGTCGGCTCACCTATATATAAAGAATAAATACTCGGAATAAAAATAGGGTCTTGCCCTTTCACCATTAACTTCAAACCGTTGTTTCCTGCATCTGCACCAGCTTTTAAAAGTATAGACATAACTACCCCCTAAATTAATCTGACATCCCTTCCAAATATATGCGAGCCCATTCTTTTACATTCAAATGTATTGTAATTTTTTATTTATCATAAAACCAAAATATTGCATACTTACATATTATATGTAAAAAGTATTTGACATGATACTTTTCCGATTTTATACTTATATTTGTAAAGAGTTTTTTACAATCGAGGGGGGGCAATTATTTATTGAATACTAAAAAAACTATTTTTATAATCATTGTTTTAGCGTTAATTGCAATACTAGTACATGGCACATATAAATACATCACTGAAGGTTCTATTTTGGGTGGTACGATTTTTGCTATCTCGTTAATACTTAGTAATTTAATTAATCACATTACTTGGGGAGATCCCCACGGTGTATCAGAAGAAAGTCAAGATGAAATGGGCCAACAAATTACATATAAAAGCTTTAAAATTGCGTATTTTGTGCTTGTAGTTATAATGTTCCTTTTATTAATCTTCTCCGAAGGATTTTCTATGGGGGCTAATTTAGATGGCGTTAAAAACCTCCCTCTGTTCATCGCAATTTGCTCTTCATTCTTTATTTATCCTATTGTCGAACTCATAGTTGCAAAACAATATAAGTAAAAAGATGAGGTTTTCTACATGTAGAAAACCTCATCTTTTTATATTTACATACTCTCTACAATTGCTTTTAATTTATTCACAGTACGCCAATTCCTAACTGTAGCTGGTGTATGTAACTTCTGAAACTGGTTCATTAATTTAGAATTTCGAATGCTATTTTTGAAAAACAAATAAGCAACCTTCTCATCTATATAGCAATCTTCAAGTTCACTTTTAAATGTAAGCAATTGACTACTTTCCTCTTCAGAAAGTACATTAGCTAAAAAAGCAACATGAACACTTTCTCCTTCTAACAATGAATGAACTTCATACGGACATTGTTTAATAATATTTATAAATTCACCATATGTTCTTAGCATGACTGGAACATCGAAATCAAATTCATTTTTTATTTCAGATTGTATTCGGTCCTTTAGCAAGTTTATATCTTCCTCAGATTCGAACACGATATTACCACTTTGTATATATGTTTTCACTTGTTTTAACCCTATTGATTCAAACACTCGTTTTAAATCAGCCATTTTGATTACTTTATGTCCACCGACATTGATTCCTCTTAGTAATGCAATATAAAGTGTCATATTATTCCCCTCACAATAAAATAAACTTATCAATTGAATCGATTTTCCCACTCATATTTCTCGGATATTTGTTTTAATTCTTCTAACATATCATGAATAGATAATACCTCAAATAAAATAATAGACTCACTTGAAAAATGGTGATGATAATGATTTGGTTTATAATCTTTTAAATCATTTTTATAACTCCAAAATTGCTTGTCTAATTCAACAATAAGTGTCAAATGTTCCTCATCAATTTCATTACAACGGTTTCTCAATATAGCAATTATAGAATGAATTGTTCGTTGTAATATTTCCCTTTCACTTTGTGACCAGTCACAAGTCTCAATTGACACTCGAGCTAAATTATCTATATGGTAAATGATTTGCTGTAATATATGAAGTTGGTTCTGCATGGTTAAAAAGCTTCTCATTTCCTTCTTTGTATGTTGATGATATTTCCAATCTTTCTGCTCATATTGAACAAATTGTATCGCCTTATGCAATAGTACAGTCAATTTAGATAAATCCTGAGCGGTCTCCTTTTTCATACCTTTTCCTGCAACTAATGCAGTAATCCATTCTTCCATAATATTTGCTGTTTTAGCAAATAGATCCTCTGTACATCCAAAAATCGTTTTCGTGTAGTGTGGTGGGAAAATGAAAAAATTCACTAAAGTAGATACTATTACCAGTAGATGTAGTAGCTAAACGAATTAAAAATGCAGTGAAATAATGATCTGCCGTAATTGGAATCATAGCTACAGCAGTTAAAGTTGCGACTAATGTTCCCGCATGTAACCTTAGTTTTTGACATGTAACGATCGTAAACATCGCAGCTAATGCATAAGAAATTGCTTGATGACCTAAGAAAAATATGAACGTCATGGCATATGCCGATCCAATTGTTGAGGCCGGAAAGCGAATAAGCCCTTTTTTTATTGAGTCTGTTGCAGTTGGTTCAATTGTAACAATTGCTGTTATTACAGCAAAAATAGTTGGAATGTTAAAAAATTCACAAACTAACACTGTAAGAAAAACTGCAATCCCAGTTTTAATCACTCTTCCCCCAACGATATTCCATTTTCTATCTTGATTCATTTTTTATATCCTTCATTTCTGTTTCATTTTATATACATATATTATATATTACATATTACTAAAATAAAAAAACCTACTACGTGAATATTCAAGAGTAAGTTTTCTATCTCATTATTTCATTATAGGTAAATGCATTATTATTTGTTGGCCAATTGGTCCCATTCTTCTAAAACCTTTATCCTCGAAGCCCACTTTTGCATATAAATTTTGTGCAGGAATATTTCTTTCATTCACAGCAAGTACCACTTCATTTTTTATTGGAAAATAGCGTTTTACAAACTCTTCTAATAATAACAATGACTTTTTAGCGAATCCTTTTCTTTGTCTATTGTGATTAATAGACAAAGAAAAGGATGTTAAAAGTAAAGCATCCTCATTATCTGTGAACTCCTTTACTCTATCTCCCGTTTCCAATGCGAAAAGACCCACCGGTACCCTATTGTAATCTAAAATAACAATCACATTTTTTGTACGATCACTTTTTGCTTTTTCCAGTAATGCGCTTGGATCTGCTGTAAACTGAACTTGTTCACTTGGTAAAGTAAATGTTTGTATAACTTCTTTATATTTCTCCTTATACGGAACTAATTGAATTTCCCCTGTGTGTATGTTCATGCTAAACTCTCCCATTTTTTAGCTTATTAACTTATACCTTGCTGTGCTTTTGAATGCACTCTTCCATCTAAAAAGGTAATTTCAACAAATGAATTTGGATCGTTTCCTTTCCAAGCAAAAATTTGTTTAATTTGTGTAGAATGTTCTACCCCTTCTTCTATAAGTAAATCCCCTTCAAAACCAATTAAATCTTTCACTTCTGTATAAGTCATTCCTTCATTTATGTTCGAGAAATGATTTATATTGATAGATTCTTTCTGTTGCCTTTCCATCACAGTAGAAGAAAGTTGCTGTTTGATTTTTCACTTCTTTTCTCTTTTCACACGCTGTCATACTGAAACCTAAGCATAAACTAAACAATATACATGCGCTTTTTTTCATCATAACAGTTGTCCCTCCCATCATAATTAAACCATATATTCCCTTAAAAATAAACTGAATATTTAATATTATACTTAAAAACCTCGCACAATTAAGTACGAGGCTAATTTCATTTATTCAAATGATTATTTGATTGATCATCCTGTTCTTTTCTTAACTCTTGTTCTTCATCTTTTGGTAATTGTTTATCATTATCTTTAATTGGATTCGTTTCTCGATTTTCAATCATATCATTTGGAACTTGTGGCATTACTCGTCCCACAATAGCCGCTAATTCATCTAGTATACCTTCACCTGTTTTTCCTTTTTTAATTTGCTTTCCGATTTGTTTGAGGCGTTCATACGTATCAACATCTGCTACAACGACTGCATTAGCACCGTCAGGGTCATTTTTTAAACTTTCTGCAACAGAATATTTAATTGATTCAACACGAGTTCGATCAAGTTTTGCTTTTACGTCTATACCTACAATAGCATATTTTCCAACAACGACCGCTGTCGCATCATTCACACCTGGCACACTTGCTGCTAAAGATGCTAAATGATCTGCCGCTTTTTCATTTGGTTTATTTGATTTATTCGTATAATTAACATTTTTCATTGAAACATTTTTTTGTTCCGGCTTTTCGTTTGGGTTTTCTTTTGTTCCAATACTGCATCCAGTTATAACGAAGCAAAGCATTAATATATATATTAGAGTTTTCATTATTTTCACCACTTCACTTTTAAGGTTTAATCATAAATTTTTTCAACAGCTTGCATTTTCTTTACCTTTTCCTCGGCCCCGCTATTAGCATTAATGAATATTTGGTACGTATCTTTTCCTAAAGTACCTACAAATTCATAGCAAAGTACTTCATTATGCAAATCATTAACTACTACAGCTTTACGTTCTTCCATTACTTTTACATCCGGATTGATTTTCTTTCTTGCTTCTGCTGCAGTTAGCTTTGCCGATGGAACTGTTCGTTTTTGATGTGACGCTAAATATTCTTTTGCGGAGAACCCTACGATAGAACCGTCATCTAAAGCAATTTTCATTTGGATTGCTTCTGGATAAATTCGTACTCCATTTTCATTTACTACATACGTAAATACACCAACATTATCATATTGTGAGCTATCATAAAGCTCCATATTATTAAACTTATGGTCCTTTAAAAATTTTAAACCTTTACTACCTGCATCGTTTAAACTAACTTTCTGTTCTTTAATTTCGCGGTTATTCATAACCCAAATTGGATATCCGCCTTTTCCGGTAATATCCATATAGAACTCATTGTTCGTTGCTTCATCTTTAATTTTCACACTATAGAAGGATTCTTTCGCACCTTTTCCACTTTTCTCTACATCTACTTTTTCATTTCCTTTTAAATTCAAAAACGATTTGGCAATTTTCGCCGCTTCATCTTTAGAAATTGCCTTTCCTTCCGCTTCAAATCCGCCTTTTTTATTTTTTTGCGCACTTGTAAAGGTCGGTCCGAAGTTTGTAGAAGAATATGATGTTACGTTTTTCTCTACAGTTTTCAATCCATCAATAATTGTGTTATCTGCTGGATCACGATTTGATGCAAGTGCCATTTCTACATCCATCCAGCGTAAATTATTTTTCAAAACAAGATGTTGTACTTTTCTTAGTTCATCTTGTATATTTCCTGCATTTGAATATAAAGTTTGTAGCGTTTTATATTCTTGCTCATTTAACGGCTCTTTTTCTAAATCACGAATGGCTGCACGGTAACTGAAATCACCGATATTCGCTAAAAATTCTTCCGTTTTATTAAATGGCATTAATGTTAAAGGAAGTTGTCCTACATCTGAGCGAGCTTCAGATGTTAAACGCCATACATCCGCTAATGCAGGTGATAAAGATGATCGTGAATTCATCGCAAGTGTTGTGCCAATTTTATCGTGTAATAAATCGACTTCGTATGCTAAATCATGGAATGCACGTTGGTAGCTATTTTCCGCTCGAATTAAAACCGCATTTTTCTCTTGGTGCTCTTTATAGCCCCAATAGCCTGTTCCTACTACACCGACTGTTAATAATACAATGATAATACCTCGTAACATTGTCCCACCTCCGCTCTATTTACAGAAAATATGTTTACCGATTTTTTTAATTTGTGGACGAGTCCAAATCCATTTACTAGTCGCAGTATCTGGATTGAAATAATATAAAGCATTTCCTGTTGGATCCCATCCGTTAATCGCATCTAAAACTGCTTTTTTTGCTGTTTCATTTGGCGTTAAATATATTTGTCCATCGGCTACCGCTGTAAATGCTCTAGGCTCAAAGATTACACCTGAAACAGTATTTGGGAATGACGCACTTGTAACACGATTCAAAATAACGGCAGCTACTGCAACTTGTCCTAAATACGGTTCACCACGTGATTCTCCATATACTGCGTTTGCCATAAGCTGAATATCATTTTGAGAATAACCGTTCGGAACATTTGTCCCTTTATTTTGAGGTGGTTTATTCTCTTGTGCAGTTCCGCCGCTATTTCCTTTATTCGTTGTCGTCCCTTTATTAGCAGTTGACTTGTCATACTTCGTTGCCTTCACGAGCATTTGCTTCGTTTTAGCTCCAGCTAAACCATCAACGGGTAATCCGAATTTCTCTTGAAAATTCCGAAGTGCCCAGTATGTACCCCATCCGAAAACACCATCCACTTTTCCCGTATAAAATCCGTTATATTTCAAACGAGATTGCAGTTCAATGACATCTTCGCCAGATGCTCCTCTTTGAATAACTTGATTAGAAAAAGCTTCTACATTCTTTAGTTGTATACTACTGACCATTAAAGACAGTCCTATGAACGCAAGTAAAACTGCTATTTTAAAAATAGCTTTTTGGCGCATAATTTTCCCTCCTTAATTACGGAAATGATTTCTTGGTTATGTTTTGTAAAAGCCTCGCTTTTATGTAAAGAAGACAAAAAAATCCAAACTAATATCGTTGAAAAAATATGTAAACAATATAAAAAAAGGATGAAAGGAGTTCATCATGAAGAAATCGTTAAAACGTGTCGCACTCGTCATTCTGTTCCTAACAACATGTTCAAATATATATACAGGCTCATCAATTGTTCATGCGCAGCCGCCGTATGCCAAATGGGGTAAACTTGCCGTAGAAAAGACGAAAGAACAATACCCAAAAGCAGAAATTATTGACTATCTTCATATAGGTAGAAAACCAAAAACAATTCAAATAACTGTTGAAAAATTTAAATTGTGGTTACGTGAAGATGGAAAAGAATATGGTGTTTTTGTTGATGTAGAATTTGAAACGAAGACGGAGAAATTTATAAAGTTGTCGTTTCAGAAGACGAGTAGATAAAGTGAAACTTTAATCAGCCCTCACCAATCGGGCTGCCCGTTAATGCGGGATAAAATGAAACCCCACTGTTAAAAATGGAAACAGTGGGGTTCCTTGCATTTCTAAAATTCTTTCCTAAAGTTTCGATTCCCTAAAAATCTTACCAATATACAAATAGCGCCAATTACTACAGCTATCCCTATGCTATATAAAAGTACTTTACCATATCCACCTATTCTCGGATCTAAAAACGGATATGGATACCAATTCACGATTGGACCACGTATTAAGCTATATACAACGTAAAAACACGGGAATAAGAGCCAACTTGCAGCTTGTTTCCAAGTGATTTTCTTAATAGGTGGATTTAAAATCCAATCTAAAAGCATTGCAATCGGCATGATATAATGTAGCACAGTATTTACCCATGGTATTGCCGTTTGAAGTGACTCTTCTAACCCTCTTAGTAACAAAAAATAAACGAGTCCTGTCGTAAGTATGTATACCGTTGCCGCACCACGAAGTATACTAAACTGTTCTGAGCGACCAAATGTAGCTGTTCCGATACTGCTTAAAAGGAGAATACATGCAACTAAAATATTACTTTCAATGGTGAAGAAACTAAAAAAGTTAACTGGATTAAACGGCTTCACTTGTGCCCTAATTATGAATTGCGTAACAATGGCGCTACACACTAGAAGACTTAAACATAATCTAAATAAAGATAAAATTTTTTCATCCTTCATACATTCCCTCCTTTTCTTATATATAATTAGAATTTCCCTGTACATGCTCAATAAATAGTTTTAATGGAACAAGCCCACGTTTTGGCATATGACTACTTATAATAGCTACTATTTCTAACTGAGGAATGATAACGATGTATTGTCCGCCGTATCCCATAGCAAAATATATACAATACGGTATGTGAAATCTTCCGTTATCTAATACCCACCAGTGATATCCATATGCACCGACATGTTCATATGTTTCAAATAGAGCCCTACTTGACTCTTCTAACCATTTCGCTGATACAATTTCTTTTTCATTCCAATATCCATTTTGCAAACATAACTTTCCTAATTTTAATAAATCGGTAGATTTCATTTTCATACCGAAGCCGCCGACATATATACCTTGCGGATCTTGTTGCCACTCGTATTCGTTAATTTCTAATGGATCAAATAAATATTTCTTTGCAAACCGCTCTGTCGACATTCCAGTAGCTTCTTGAATAATATAGCTCAGTAAATGAGAAGAACCTGAATTATAATTCATTTTTGTAGCGGGTTCTTCAATTATTGGCTTTTCTAATATGTACTGCACCCAGTTCTCTGATTCTACAAAGTCATTTGGGAATACTACTCCATTTCCAAACTCTTTCCAATCCTCACCAGTAGTCATTGTTAATAAGTGATAAAGCGTCAAATCATGTTTTTCCCCAGGTACATTTTCAATCCACTCTGTAATCGATGTATGTATATCATTTATATAGCTCTTATCAATTGCAATACCAATTAATAAAGATACAATACTTTTTGTAATCGAATTTATTTTATATAAGTTATTTGCACATTCAGGTGTTTTATAGTACTCAGTTGTTAATTCCCCTTTTTGATAAACAAGAAATGTATTCACTTTTTTCTTTTCGAATTTATTTTCTAGTTGCTTGAAATCCAAAAACTTTACCTCCATTTATATAGTTACTCCATTTATTATATCTTGTTCCTTCATTTTAAACATAATTGTGCTCAAATAAAAATAAACCTGTCAGCCATAATGAACTGACAGGTTTATTTTTATAATTTCGTACGAACATTCCAAAGCTCTGGGAAGAATTGTTGATCAAGTACTCGTTTTAAATAAGAAACACCGGAGGATCCACCTGTTCCCATTTTATGTCCAATAATTCTTTCTACTGTTTTCATATGACGGAAACGCCATTGTTGTAGCCAGTCTTCAATATCAATCAATTTTTCAGCAAGCTGATATAAATTCCAATATTTTTTCACATCCGCATACACTTCCAACCATGCTGCTTCTACTGTTGCATCTTCTTCATAAGGCTGCGTAATATCACGGTTTAACACATCTTTATGAATAGGGAATCCTTCTTTTACTAATGCTTGAATCGCGACATCATATAGACTTGGTGCATGTAGCGCTTTATGAAGTCGTGCATGTAATTCTGGATCCTTTTCATAAATTTTTAATGCGTGTGGCGTTTTATAGCCAAGTGCATACTCAATCATACGATATTGATACGATTGAAAACCTGAAGCTTGACCGAGTGAATCACGAAACTCAATATATTCTGATGGTGTTAATGTCGCAAGAATATCCCAAGATTGAATAATTTGAGACTGAATTTTTGATACACGTGCTAACATTTTAAAAGCTGGTTGTAATTTATCTTGTTTAATAGATTCAATCGCCGCATTTAGCTCATGTAAAATGAGCTTCATCCAAAGCTCACTTGCTTGGTGAATAACGATAAATAACATTTCATCATGATGGTCCGATAATCTTTTTTGAGAAGATAGTAAACTATCTAATTGTAAATACTCCCCATACGTCATATTCTCTTTAAAATCCGTATGAATCCCTTTTTCCATAATTACTTTTTCATTTTCTTTCATATTAGCCAAACGCCCCTTTTATATGATTCTACTTATATTGGTCTAATAACGGCTCGAACTGGACTTCCATCTGCATCAGTTAATGCAAGTGGTAATGCAATAAGTTCATAATCACCGTCTGCTACATGATCTAGTACGACATTTTCTAAAATATGAATTCCATGTTTAAATAATTGATGATGCGCTGCTAATTCTTTATCATCTAGCGGATCAACTGATGGTACATCTACTCCGATTAAACGAATACCTTTCTCTGAAAGAAAAGGTGCTATGTCTGCACGTAAATGAGGGATCACATCTGGAAATTCTTCAGCTTTTCCATGTGAAGATGTACGTAATAATAATCGTTCTACACCTTCTAAATGAAAGCTTTCTAATTCCTTTTTCCCGATGCTTTCAAAATTAGAAACGTCAATAATCCGTGCTGGACCAACATAAACTTGAACATCTAAATCCAATACTTTCTTTCCATCATTATCAAAATGAAATGGTGCATCAATATGAGTGCCTGTATGAATACTCATCGTTAACTTTCCGACATTTACCGAGCCACTATCTTCTTTTGACCATGAAACTTCATACGAGAACGGTGTGTCTCCTGGCCACGTTGCAATATTATTATTTAGCGGTTGTGAAATATCAATCCACTCTGATGTTTTCATATTTATGCCACAACCTCTCGCTTATTTTCAAACTGCTTATACTCTTCATTTTTCATAATTTTCTTTAATATTTGTACAGATTTCCACACTTCTTCATATGTGTTATATAAAGCGACCGGCGCAAGTCTCACCCCATTTGGCGCTCTAAAATCTGGAATTACTCCATTTGCTTTTAGTGCTTTACATATACGTGCTGCTTCTGCATGCTCTAAATAAATGTGCCCACCTCGTTTTTCATCCTCTAATGGATTTCCAATTGTAAATTCGAAATCTTTTAATTCATGTCCAATTAAATTCAGCATGTATCTCGTAATATGTAAAGATTTCTCACGTAAACGTTCAATACCAGCATCTTTGAAAATTTCAAGTGAACCAATTAATGGTGCTGTACTTAAAACGTGCGGTGTACCAATTTGATAAGCACCTGCATGATCAGCAGCTGTTAATGTATGATCCATATCAAACTGCTTATCTTTTCTAGAACTAAACCATCCAGACAACCCTGGTAGTCTATTGAAATGTTTATTATTTACATAAATTCCTGCAACGCCACCCGGTCCTGCATTTAAATATTTATAATTGCACCAAACAGCAAAATCGACATCCCAATCTTTGAAATGATGCGGAATAGATCCTATTGAATGGCATAAATCAAATCCGATATGAATGCCGCGTTTATGAGCTTCCGTTGTTAAACGTTTCATATCCAGAATTTGACCACTTCTATATAAAACAGAAGGTAATAAAATTAAAGCGATATCATCTTCCATCGCATAAATAATATCTTCTTCAGAAAGTGTTCTACCATCTCGGCTTTTCACTCTTACTAGATGTTCATTTGGGTCTAATCCTTTTAGACGAATTTGACTTTGAAGTGCATAAATATCTGACGGGAAAGTTAATTCATCCGCAAGTATTTTTGTACGTATTCCTTTTGGTTCATAAAACGTCGCAATAACTTGGTGTATATTCGTAGTCGTAGAACCGGTTACAATAGTTTCTTCGGGTAAAGCTCCAATAAGAGGGGCTGTAAGTTTACCTAATTTCTCTGAAAGGAAAAACCACGGGTGCTCACCTTCTGTCCAGCCGTCAATGCCATACTCTTTCCAAGATTCTAGCAACGTAAGTAATGATTTCTCTGCTCTTTTTGAAAGTAGCCCTAATGAGTTTCCATCTAAATATATAGTACCTTCTTTTTTATAGAATTCAGTTTGAAAATCTTTCAGTTCATCATGTTTATCACATTCAAGCGCATACTCATAAGTTGGTTGAAATGGTTCTTTATACATGGTGTCACCTTCTCTTAATTTTCTTTTTATTCTAACTAATTGAAATATATCACCATAATTGATACAACGTCAATGATATTGTGTCAGTTGACTTTATATATGAACTTCTTTTACAATACAGTTATATTTTCAGATATTTCAGTATAAAGAGGTGATTCTTTGAAAAACTCTACTCTTTCATCAAGAAAACACCGCTCCTTAGAAACGAAGAAGAAACTATTACACTCTGGTTACACTATTTTTATAAATAATGGATTTCAAAAAACGACAATTACACAAATTATTAAACATGCAGAAACTGGTTATGGAACAGCATATGTATACTTCAAAAACAAAGATGATCTCCTAATTAGTTTAATGGAAGATGTTATGAATCAATTTTATAATATTGCTGAGCTCTCTTTTTCTCCACAAACAAAAGAGGAAGCACGTATAATGATCCAAAATCAAGTTAGAGCATTCCTGCAATTAGCAAATGAAGAACGCGCTATTTTGCAAGTTGTAGAGGAAGCGATAGGATTATCAAGAGAAATACGGCAAAAATGGGATGAGATTCGGGAACGTTTTATAACAAGCATTAAACAGGATATTACTTACTCTCAAGAAAGTGGATTAGCACAACCTAATTTAAATAAAGAGATTGTAGCACGCGGTTGGTTCGCGATGAATGAATCGTTTCTTTGGACTATTACGCAAAATGATAAAAAGATTAACTTAGAGGAAATTGTGTATACGTTAACGGAGATGTATACGACCGGGTTATATAAATAGCACACCTTCAATAAGGAAGGTGTGTTATTTTACATCTATAAAAATATATTATCTGGGTATGGTAGCGCTAAAGTAGGCTTTTCAGAAAATGAGAAATATTGTAGTTTTAAAGATTCACCATCTATCGATTTCAGTTTTCCACTAGTAATTTCACATTCAAACACAACAACAATATATTCTACTTGATCGCCATTCGGATATATATGACGGAACCTTTCCCCTCCAAATACCCCTTTTTGTTTTTTTACTTGCACTTTCAAACCCGTTTCTTCCCACACTTCACGAACTACCGCTTCTTCTGGAGTTTCTCCAGGCTCAATTGCTCCAGCTGGCAAACTCCAGTATTCCCCGCCAGGATATTGAAACAAAATATCTCCCTGCCCATTCTTTATAACAGCAGCTACACTCGGTATTAGAATTAGTTCATGGCCTAATTGCTCACGGATTTTTTTATAATATAGCGACATCGACATATAATTCTCTCCCACTCCAATAATAAACAACTGTATTTTCTGACACCTATTGTATAATAATACCAATAGCAATTTCTATATAGAAAGGATAAGAAAATTACTCCCCTTTATATCTGCTACACTAGATAATTTATACAGTTCTAAACCTCGCGTTTTCCATTCTTGTGAATCTTGTTTAATTATCTTTTTAAAATATTTTAGTAGTGGCCATAAAGCATACTCCTTATGATCTACATAACTAACAACATCCCATTTTAACTTTTCATTAATTTCACTCATAAGTTCGGGTATTACTACTTCACCATATTTTTTAAAACATTCATGAGTTTCTTCGTAATTTTAAAATAAAGTTTGATTAAAAATATCGTGTTAACCCGTATTCTATGGTAAATAAAAAGAATCCATTTTGAAAAAGATTGATCAAAATGGATTCTTATCCAGCAGGTTTATGTTTTGATTTTATAAAAAAGTTTGATCATTTTCTATCAATGAAAACAATTAATTGACTATTTTTATTATGAAAAGGTCGGAGCAGGAAATTCATCAATTTTGATACGAAGTAAACTATAAGGTTTCTGTCGTAAGTCTTTTCCATAATGAAATCTAGGCTGTCGATGTAATTGGTTCACAATGACATACAAATATTGATCCGGACCAATTGAAAAAGTATCCGGCCACAAAATTCTCGGATCATGTGCAATAGTTTCCATTATGCCATTTGGCAATATCTTACGGATACTGTTGTTTTCATAATCTCCAGCATAAACAGTTCCCTTTGCATCAGTGATCATTCCATCAGACGCACCTTTTTCTCCCCAATACTCCACATGATAAGGTAAATTCATGTCCGATATCGTTCTGTCTCTCAGGGCTTCTGTTGAGATCGAGAACAAATGCCGACTGGTTAGTGGAGCAAAAAATAATATCTTTCCATCAGGAGAAATCGCAAGACTATCAGACGCCAATCTAAATGGAGAAGTTGAACCGTCTTTGTTTCGATTCATTAAAATTTGACCTTCTACTTTCGGTAAAAAATAGGGATCGGGTGAAGTTGAATTTGCTCCATTTAACCGTCTAAACGCGTTTCCATTTGATAAATCTACGACGATAATAGCTCCTGGTCCTCTTGAAGAAGAATCCGTTATATAGGCATAACCTGCTTTTCCAACACGAAAATCAAAACGGACATCATTCAGATAAGTTGTAGGCAGGACAACATCTTCTGTAAAGGTATATACTTTTCTTATTGTATTGGTTTCTAAATCAACAGCGACTAATTTTGCCCCCCCTTTAATAGGTTCAGAAAAATTGGGTGCCGCTGTATCTAATATCCAAAGCGTTCCCCTTCCATCAGCAACTACACTTTGGACACTGATGAAAGTCATTGGGATATTCTCGGGGTTAACCAAATTGGTTTGTAAATTAGGATAAGGCTGCAATTTATCCTCAAAAATTTCCGCCACCGTAAATTTAACATCGTCTCCCCATTTCGGAAAGCAAATGAAAATACGACCGGTTTCTGAAACAGTAACACCTGTAGGCATAGCCCCATAAAATGCATAAACTAGTTCTAAATTACCGAAATATTTTTCACTAGGTAACATAGGTTTCATAATATCCTCCTCAAGCATTCAAACGGGATATCTCCTATATATGATTTATATTTTTTCTAGTGCATGTTTCTTAATAAGTTTTTCTATACGAAAAGATGATTGAATTGATTGTTTTCGAAATTTAATAAGTCTGTCAGAAGAAAGGAAACATTTTAATTTAAAGGTCTCCAGATGAAGTAGAATTCAATTAGCAGGTAGCGAAGTTCAATATTCCCGAATCAACGTTAAGCTGGTATAAAAAATGGGGAAATTTCCCCCTTTAATTGAACAATACAACTGAAATTTAAGGGGCAAAAAAAACCTTATATTAATACAGGGTTTTATCAATCTTTTTTATAAATTATCAAACTTTATTTTAAATCAATACCACACTTTATTCCATGTTCCATGAGTAACTAACGGGTGCTTTGAACAAGAAAATAAAGGTGAGTACATATTATACATGACTAATATGCGCTCACCTTTATTTTTTAAAGATTTTTAGCTTTTAGGTCTTGATAATAATTTTTAGTGGTTGTATTAACAATTTATATTTAGTAAAATTGCTTTTTATGAATTTGATATAAGTCCAAAGAATTTCCTGGTCAATATAATAACGTATATCAGCACACTTTTTCTTTATTTATTCTACTTACAATTCCAACTATAAATTTATATTCAATCCTCCTCTTCTTAGTTTTTTTAAACCCTTCTTTCGTATCAAAAATAAAACACGTTTTCCGAAACCAAATTCGTACATATAAAGACTCAAAATAAATAGGTTTTATAATTCCTCGTTCTTCAAATTCAGTTCCATCTTTATTTTCAGTTTCCGTTCGAACAAACCACTTATTCCCGATTCCAATTTCAATGTACTTCACACACTAACCCCCATTAGGAAATTTCCCTTCTAACAATTCTATTATTTCCCCGGTAAGCGCACATTCCGACAGAACATGAGCCCACAAAGAAAAAGTAGATTACAAAAATCTACTTTATAACTTATATTTTTGCATTCGTTTATAAAATGTACTACGGGGTACATCTAATAGTTTTGCAGCTAATGAAACATTTCCGTTTGTCTTTTGTAATGCTTCAATCATGCTATCACGCTGTATTTTTTCGCGAAAATTCAATGTATGTTCGGTTTTATTTTCAACTTGTAACTCAAGTTGTTGTTGATTTCCCATCATTGTTTGTATCAAAAGAGCGACTTGTTTTTCGCATATTTCCCGTCCTTGCGACAAAATGTAAATGCGTTCTAATGCATTTACTAGTTCTCGAATATTTCCGGGCCATGTATGTTGTAAAAATTGATTGCAAATACTCTTCGGAAATACAACATTCCAATTCTTCCGTTCGCAAAAGTGTTGTATAAAATATGGGATATCCTCTTTTCTTTCTATTAACGATGGAACATATAACGGATAAACGTGCAAACGATAATATAAATCTTGACGGAATTTCCCTTCTTCTACTAACCGTAGTAAATCTTTATGTGTGGCAGTAATAATACGAATATTTACTGGTACCTCTTTTGAACTTCCTATTGGAGTTATTGTACGTTCTTGTAAAACACGCAATAATGCTACTTGCATCTCTGGTGGTACTTCACCAATTTCATCTAAAAATAATGTTCCTCCATTCGCTTGTTCAAATTTCCCTTTATATCCTTGACGTCGCGCACCTGTAAATGCCCCTTCAGCATAACCGAACAATTCACTTTCCATTAATTCTTTAGGCAAAGAACCGCAGTTAACAGCTATAAAGGGCCCGTCTTTTCTTGGACTATTTTCATGAATCGCTCTCGCGACATATTCCTTTCCCACTCCTGTCTCACCACATACATACACACTAGCCTCAGTCGGTGAAACAAGCTTAATTTCTTCTAGTGTGTGTTGAAATGCTTTGCTTGTCCCAGTAACTCCTGGAAAAGTAATTCCTTTTATAAATGTGAGAGCAGAATATGTATTCATTTGTTTGTTTTCCTTTAAATACATACATTTCCCAATCATTCTTTCATTACTATATACTGGTATCTCTAATTTAGTTTCTAATCCATGGTGCATTAACTCTTCAAGTTTCATTCTTGACCAATTATTTATTCGTTCACGAACGCTCTTACTCGCAGAAACGATAACATCACGATGATTACAAATAACTACTTGTTCATCACTATCAATGACATCTAAAAAACGATGAATTAAGTGTAATTCATTTTGATGAACTCTTATGCTACATTCACGTTCTATCGCATGTGCAATTGAAGTTACCATACCGAGCATATATGGATGCGAAAATTCAATTGGACAGGAGAAATCTAGAACACCAATTAATTTCCCGTCATCATTATGAATGGGAGCAGCCGCACAACTCCAGCTATGAGATGCCACGGAGTAATGTTCAGTACCACTTATCATAATAGCTTCTTCAATTTCTAGCGCTGTTCCTATTGCGTTTGTCCCCACAGCTGCTTCCGTCCATTTTACACCTTCAATAAAATTAATATATTTCGCTCGCTTTAACGTTTGTTTATTTCCACTTAACGATAGAACATAACCATCTGGATCGATTAATAATGCCATCATTTGTAGTTCATCAATGGTTTTTCTCATATTTTGTATTTGAGGGATTGCGATATCTAGGAAGATTTCACTCTTTTTCTTTTGATCTTGAAAAAAATTAGAAGACAAAATTTTCTGACCTTTATTCATGTGAGGATTCACATTTGCTTGTTTACATCGATGCCATGACTCTGAAATTCTTTCGTTTATACGGTTCGAATCAAGGACTCCTTCATTAATAAACTTTTTCCATGTATGTAAGTAAAACGGTGAAGCTAACATTGTATCATCTCCCTATTCATTGTTTTGGAGATCTGTAAAAACATACTTTTATTATAAAACTGAATAAAAGCGTTTTCAATAAAACTAGAAAGACGACACAGATATGTTAATAATTTGAATATCTTAATGCACTTCTTTATTCTTTTTTAGTAGCACTATATTTTGTATAATGGAAGCAAAGAAAATACATAACCAAAACCACTTTTGTGGATTACCGTTTATAAAGAAAACAATCACGGCTATTGCAAATAAAATAGTGGATGCTAAACTAAAATATAATTTTGTTTTCATTCCTATTATCCCTCACCCCTCTATTACTTTACAGTACATACTAACTCTTCATTTTTCATCTCTACTATGTACTCCTGTAAAACATATTCTTTCCCGCCATGGTTTTCATACCATTCATGTATTCTTCTAATATGCCTCTCGTCACTTCTAATTTTCGATTCTATTTCTTTATACTGTTCATAACTATCATATTCCCATATAGCAAATACTTCAGACGTACCATTCTTATTATCTTTCATCCAGCGTCCTATTAGCTTAGAACCATGCTTTAATTGATTAGGTAAGTTCGTGTTATTGAAATGATCATTAAATACTTCTATGAATTCATTTTTCACTACATAGTACTTCCTTCTGTAAAACATACTTCTTCACCTCTTTTATGAAAAGTATCAGTAAACCTTCCCATCACTACCGTATTATAATACTTTCCGTCCGATAGTCTTTTGTCATTTTTCAAAACGCCTTCTACTTCAAAACCTAATTTTTTATAAAGATGAATAGCTTTCTCGTTTGTCTCTAATACTTGTAAAGATATTTTATTTACTGCATTTTCGTCAGCCCATTTAATAGATTGTTGTAATAGGCTCTTACCCATTTTATATCCCCAAAACTCTTTTAAAATGCAAACGCCAAACTCCACTTTATGAGATAATCTCTTAAAATTTGATCCTTCACACCTTGAAAATCCAACGATTCGATTGTGCACTTCTGCAACTAAAAAGAGATTCTTCGTCTCTTCACTATCTGTTTTTATTATTTTTTGAAATCCTAGATTATCTATAAATCCCTCTCCAGCATCTCTATCCATATTTTCAGTTTCTCCATCAATCTGAACTCTAATTTTCGATAACTGGTCAGCATCTTTCTCAGCTGCAGAACGAATTGTATAAGTTAATCCATTTATATGAAACTCTTGCTCTTTTACAATCATGTCAAACTCCTTTCAAATGAATATAATGGCGCTATTACAACTTGTTTACCTTGTTTCTCAAATTCCTGAACAGTTTCTTTACTAGCCTCTTCGTCAGTTATAATAAGGTCAATTTCTTTTAGAGACTCTCCTCTTATAAAACAATCTATTCCAAGTTTATTATGCGGGGCTAAACAAATATTTTTTCTAGCAATTTCACTTACTCTTTTACTAAAATAAGCAACTTCAGGTGTTGCAGTACTAATACCTTGTAATGAAATGCCTCCACCTGTAGAGAAATAAAGATCAATAGAAAATCTACTTATCAATTCAGAAGCAAGTGTATCAGTAATATTCCCTGAAGGTTTTACTTTTCCGCCAATTAAATACGTATCAATATTCTTATATTCTCGTAGATAACCAGCTATTTCTATAGAATTCGTAATAACCGTAAATGATATTTCCGGTAAATATTTCAGCATCGCATTATGAACGGAAGCCCCACCAATAAAAATCGAATCACCTTCTTGTATATAAGATGCTGCAACTCTTGCGATTGTGTCCTCATATATTGAACTATCACTATAACGTTTAGTTGGTTCCGCAGCTAAGTTTCTCACTCGCGTAAGTTTAATTGCACCTCCGTGCGTTCTTTTTAATAAACCTTCCTTCTCCATAATAGACAAATCTCTTCTTATAGAATCAATAGACATATCAAATCTTTCCGCAAGTTCCTTTGCGATTACTCTTCCATCTGTATTAAGTAGTTCTAAGATTCTCTCTCGACGTTCTTCAGTAAACATGTTATCACCACCGTTATTGAAGATTCAGAAATTTAAACTTTATGTTAATTATATGCACGTTTCTTCCGTTTCACAATATTTTCAATCCTTTTCCTTCCGTTTTTATGCAGGTTCCCCCCCCTTTTTCCATTTTATTAACTCAAATACCGAATAAATGTACATTTGCATATTTTACTAAAAGGCTTCTACTTATTTCCTTATTGTTGTAAAATTATTCCTATGTTTTACTTTTTAATACAGAAAGGAATTACTATGAACTCTTTAATTAAAGTAACTTGTACAGCATTATTATTTACAGGAATATTAACAGGATGTAATAGCAATACTACATCAAAACAAGAAAAGAGCGCTCTCGAAAAGAATGCAATGCACTATGGAGAAATAGTTAAAAATGAATACTATAGAGCGACAGTTGAGAATGCAAAGTTTGAAAAAATAGACAAAGAGCGGCGCCTTACTACTCGTGTTATGATTAATAATGTTCGAGACGATGGACAAACTATTGATCTTTCGGAAATAAAATATTTCATACAAGATGAAAAAACTGGTGAGAAATATGAAGGTGAAGCTCATCCGATAGATGACGAGCACTATAAAAATGTTCCACACGAATTCTCTTTAACTACTGACGTTATATTTGAACTGAAAACTTCACCAAAAGATTTAAATAATATGTATTTATACATAGATAGCAAAGCTGCGCCGTTAACAAATACATATTGGAAGCTTGATAATTTAGTATCTAAATAGAAAGACCAGTCTTATACGACTGGTCTTTTTACATTCATACATTTAACACTTATATTAATTTTCTAATAACAACTTGAATAACATCAGCTAAACCAGTGTGCCCTTTCCCTTCAACTCGCTCTTGTTCTCCATTAAAGAAATGAATTATCTTATGTTCTTCACACCAAGTAAGGATATCAATTGGATCATACAGCATATCAACATCTTTTGGTCCACCAGTACAATTGTTTATTTGTTTTTTTGAGTAAACTTCAAACATAATTAATCCACCAGGTTTTATCGTTTGTATCATTTTATCTAATATCATTTTTTTATAATCATCATGAAAATGTCCAAATACCATAATTGCCGCATCATATTCATTTTCTGGCAAACTATCAGCTAATAAATCTACTTTTTTTGTATGCACGTTTACGTTATGCTTCTCTGCCAATTTTTTTGTCTTTTCTAATCCATCTTCCGAATAATCAATAGCTGTTACTTCGTTCCCTTGTCTTGCTAGAAATACAGCATTTCTACCTTCTCCCTCCGCAAATGCTATTACTTTATTGTGATTTGCTAAACGAAATGCTTGTTCTTTAATAAATGTATTAGGTTCTTCCCCGTAAAAATATTCATCTGATTTATATCGATCATTCCAAAAATTATTCATCATCTTCTCTCCTTCTTCATATCATTTTCTAACTACAATCAAAGATATTAAAGAGCCTTTTTATCCTTAATTAATTTAAAAATAAAAGCAGATTAAAAATCCACTTTTATTTTTTTCGCAAGATCTACGATTTTTTGATTTCTTAACTCTTCTTCCATTTTCTCTTCTGCTGCGAGCATTGCCTCATTAATTAAACATCCAGGTTTGTCATGTAAACAACAGTCAAACAATGATGTTTTGCCTTCAATTGCATGTATAATATCTAAAAATGAAATATCTTCCCAATTCTTACTAAGCGAGTAACCGCCCTTTGGACCAGATGATGAGTGTATCATCCCTTCCTTCGTCAACTTAGTTAGTATTTTAGACAAGTACGTTGGTGAAACATTTTGCATTTCTGCTAATTGGTGAACACTAACTAACTTATTTGGTGTGGCCTTTGCCAGAAAAAGCATTGTATGAAGAGCATAATTTGTAGCTTTAGAATATTTCATAGTACAGCTCCTATTGTAGACTTCATGTATCTACAATAACTTTATTTTTTTATTATGTCAAACGTTTGTAATACTCCATACAACATTATTTCTTCACAAGTAATACATCTGCTGCGCAAATCGTCACTTCTCTAAACGGAGAGTCAAATAAAACGCCAAGTTCAAAACCATCTTCAGTAAGAGCTATTTCATGATATAACCACCAAGCATTTTCAAAGTTTTCCGGCATAGAACACTGTGTTACTCCTATAAAGGTTACTTCAAGTTTATCAAATTCACTAAAAGTACCACTGCAATCTAATACGATAGACAAAGTATCTTCTGATTCTCTCTTTATTACTTTAATTACACTATCGTGTAGTGATGTCTTGTGTAACTGAGCGACATTTGACGGAAGTTTTTTCTCAATGGAATTAAAATATTCTACGTATGATTGATCTAATTGTGCCATTCTTTTTTCATAATCTGTTGTCCACTCTTGCATAAGTTTTTTCAGTTCACCTGATGGGTATTCTGAATTAATTGTTATGTTTTGTATAATTGAGTATATCGATTCAGGAAGGAATTTTAATAAATCTATTTTCCTTTCCTCTATTTCTTCCTTTAAACTTTGTATATCCATTTCCGACCATTCTTTTATAGACTCTATAAAACTTATAAATTCTAAAACTTGCATTTTTTTATACCATTCTCTTGTAAAATATTTCAATGACACCTCTCCTAAAATATCTTTACATCCAGTAAAAGCAATACATCCACTTATTATATCATTCCAATAACCATTTTTTCTAAAGAAATAATGTAAAAATGTAAATATTCCGCCTATTATTTCTAAAACTTCAGAATATTTACAAAAGTATAAAATTAGAATACATTTTAGCTGTACAAGATTCACCTGTACAAAAATTCAAACAAAAAGGGATGGTTATATGTTGAAGAAATTAGTAGCAGGGACATTAGTAGCAGGTTTTGCATTAACTGGAGGACTAGGTGCAGTAAGTGCTGAGGAAAAAAGTAACACAATTAAGTCATTTGATTATTTAAAAGTGGATGAACAAAATGTTAATTCATTTGCAAAATTAAGTGATCAGGATAAGAAAGATATCCAAATTACTATGGTATTACCAGAGCAAAATGAAAATGGAGATTGGCTAGCTTATGGTTTTACTAGCCGTGAAACATTGGATGCGTATATTGCAAAGGATAAAAAAGCAATTAAAAATAATATTAATCCTTTAGGTAGCGGTGCTGGTAGTACTGATTTTTACGAACATAAAGATAAAGGTGGTCAATATATTTACTGGAGCAGCGGCTTTAAAAACTTACCATCTAGCTGGAATGACAGAATTTCTTCTGTAAGTACAGCGTCACCTTCTGCAAGTTATTCAACGACACTTTGGGAGCATACTTCTACACAAGGATTAGGAAAAGGTGTTATATTTAAACACGCTGATTGGTATGGTAAAACTGCTAATTTAGCTCCTGATTGGAACGATATTACTTCAGCGATTGAAATTAAAAAATAATAGGATATTCTATTAATAAAAAATCAAACCACTATTCTCTTATTTGTTTAGAGAATAGTGGTTTATTATATTTCCATTTAAGCATGTACAGCATGTCCTACCGCTTGCATTAACGCTTCATGAATTGCTTCTGATAAAGTAGGGTGTGCTGCAATATAATCTCTCATTATATCAGCGGTAACTTCTGTATGAATCATTATGGTTCCTTGACCAATAAGTTCAGTTGCATGAGGACCGATAATAGAAATCCCTACAATTTCTTGGTATTTAGGTTCTACAATGACTTTTACTTTACCTACTTGTTCTCCTAAAATAAGAGCTTTTCCGTTCGCTGTAAAAGGAAATTCTCCGATGAGAATATCACCATATTGTTCTCTTGCACCTTTTTCACTTAACCCGACACTAGCTATTTCTGGAGCTGTGTATATACAACGGGGCACAGCGTGATAATTTACTTTCACGTCTTCTCCGCTTGCGTGTAATGCTGCTGTCGTTCCTTCATGGAAGGCAACATGAGCAAGCTGAATTCCACCGATCACATCACCAGCTGCGTAAATATGCGATACGTTCGTTTGCATATGTTCATTCACAGCAATCCCTTTATTTGAAAACTGAACCCCTGCCTTTTCTAATCCTAATTGTTGCACTCGTGGTTTTCTTCCTACAGAAACAAGAACAAATTCTGGAGTTACTTCATGAGTAATTCCCTCGTATTCAAATGAAGCTTGCTTCTTATAGTTATTTAAACCTTTTAAAAATGCTCCCGTAAAAATTTTCACCCCATCTTTTTCTAATTTCTCTCTTAAAGTATTCGCGATATCTTCATCTTCACCAGGTATTAATTGCGGTGCCATTTCAACTATCGATACTTTTGTGCCAAGTCTACTATAAATGCTTGCAAACTCGCATCCTATTACACCACCACCAACGATTAACAATGAAGATGGTACACTCTCAAGAGACATAGCATGGCTACTATTTAAAATCCATTTTCCATCAAACGGAGCGAATGGTAATTCTGTAGGTTCGGAACCAGCTGCGATAATAAAGCTCTCTCCATCAACTACTTCTTCTTTATTTCCTTGTACAACTCGCATACGATGATCCGTTTCGAATTTCGCTTTTCCTTTTACAACTTTAATTTTATTTTTCTTCATTAAATATTGTATTCCTTGGACGAGTTGCATTACGATTTGTGATTTCCTCGCCTGTATTTGATCCCAATCAATTGATATACTTCCTGTATTAAGCGTAACCCCATAATCATTCGCTTTTCTCACAATGTCATGTACTTCAGCACTTTCTAACAGTGATTTCGTCGGCATACACCCAACATTTAAACATGTTCCGCCAAGGTCAGCTTCATCAATAAGAGTGACATCTTTGCCATTTTGAGCCGCGGTAATTGCTGCTACATAGCCAGCAGGTCCGCCCCCAATAACAACTAATTTACTCATTCTCTCACCTTCTCTTTATAAAAGAATTGTTATAGGTTCTTCTAAATAATGTTTAATTGTGCGTAAAAATGCAGCTGCTGGTGCACCGTCTAATACACGATGATCGAATGTTAAACTTAAAGGTAACATACTTCCTTTTCTTAATTTTTTCCCTTTAAATACAGGAACATGTTCAATTGCACCTACACCTAAAATACCAGTTTCAGGTGTATTTAATACCGGTGTGAAATATTCAATACCAAAGCTACCTAAATTACTAATTGTAAATGTCGTTCCGTGCATATCATCACTACTTAAGCTACCTGCTCGTGCCTTTTGTGCCACATTCTTAATCTCTTTAGACAACTCTACTAAAGATAAATTATTTGCAAAGCGAATAGCTGGAACGACTAACCCTTTTTCTAATGCGACTGCCATGCCTAAATGCACATGTTCAAATTGATGGATTGCATCATCTATATAAGCGCTGTTCATTTCTTTATGCTCTCCAAGTGCTAATACAACAGCATGCGAGACGAAATCCGTAATAGTTAATTTATTATCATATCTTTTTTGTACAACTTCCGCTATTTCTTTATGTAAAGCAACTAAATCTGTTACATCTACTTTCATCGTTAACGTTAATTGTGCGCTATTTTGTAAGCTTGCGTGCATACGATTTGCGATTGCTTTACGCATACCAGTAACAGGAATCGCTTTACTTTCTTCTCGTTCAGATATTTCCGGAACGTTTACTCTTACCTCAAGTACTTTTAATACATCTGCCTTTGTAATCCTTCCGCCAGGACCTGTACCAACTAATGCCTTGATATCCAGATTTTCAGACTTTGCAATTTTCTTGGCTACAGGTGAAATTTTAATTCTTTGCTTCGATACTTCTTTCCCATTTGCTTCTTGATTTTGTACATTTTGTACTTCTATATTAGATGTTTTTTCTTCTACAACATGTGTGCTTTCCTGCATTTCTACCTTTTCATTCGGTTTACCGATGTAGCAAATTACAGTACCAGGCGGCACTCCTTCATCTTCACTTACAGCTATATCAAGTACCGTACCATCAGCTGGCGCTTCAATTTCCGTTTCAATTTTTTCTGAATTAATACTAGCAATTAGTTCTCCTTTTGCTACATTATCGCCTGCTTTAATATTCCAGCTCGTAATAATACCTTCTTTCATCGCCATACCTAACTTCGGCATTACAACTTCTACAGCCATGTCTCTCTCTCCCTTCTCATCGTTTTATTACACATGTAATAAAGATTGGTCTCCGATCATTTCTGATACAGTTTCAATTACTTTTTCTGGTGTTGGCAAATACAACTTTTCAAGTGGTGGTGAGAACGGAACAGGTGTATGTGGTGCTGTAATTCGTTTAATAGGTGCATCTAACAAATCAAAACCTTTATCCGCTACAATTGCCGCAATATCTGTTGCAATACTACATCTAGGATTCGCTTCGTCAATGACGATAAGACGATTTGTTTTTTCAACAGATGATAAAATAGTATCTTCATCAAGTGGTGATAAAGATCGTGGATCAATTACTTCTACTTCAAGCCCCTTTTTCGATAATTGCTTTGCAGCTGCAAGCGCTGTATGAACTTGCTTTCCGATTGCGACAATTGTTACATCAGAACCTTCCCGTTTAATATCTGCTTTTCCTAATGGAATTGTATAGTATCCTTCTGGCACTTCACCTTTCATATTGTAAAGTGTTTTATCCTCAAAGAAGATTACTGGATCATCATCTTCAATTGCCGCTAATAATAAGCCTTTTGCATCATACGGTGTGGAAGGAACAACAACTTTAATACCTGGTATGCTCGTAAATAATGCGTACAAACTTTGTGAATGTTGAGCTGCTGCACTAAAACCAGCGCCATGCATCGTACGTACTGTAACGGGTACTTTTGCTTTACCTCCAAACATATAACGGAATTTCGCACCTTGGTTTAATACTTGATCAAGACAACTACCGATAAAATCATTAAACATTAACTCAGCAATCGGACGTAACCCAGTTGCAGCAGCTGCCATCGCAGCTCCCATATAACCCGCTTCAGAAATTGGTGTATCCAATATACGATTTCGGCCAAACTCTTGTACAAGTCCTTTCGTAACACCAAGAACACCACCCCAAGCTTCATCATCTTGCAGATGATCAACTTGTGCACCGCCTGCAACATCTTCACCTATTAAAATTACATTTTCATCACGACGCATTGAGATTTTCATCGCTTCATTAATTGCAGTTGACATACTTACTGTTCTAGTCATAATTTTTCACCCTCCTCTTATTTGTAAGAAACGTATACATCTTTTAATAATTCTTCATCGTCTGGGTATGGACTATTTTCACTAAATTCAATGGATCTTTGTACTGCATCATCTACTGCGTTTTCCATATCAACAAGTTCAGATTCCGTTAATAAACCTTCATGAATTAAATGCTTACGGAAATTCACAATTGCATCTTTTTCATTTAAATGTTCTTCTTTTTCTTCTGATGTTTTATATGTTTGCGCTTCACCTTCGAAATGACCATAATTACGATATGTCATACATTCAATAATTGTTGGACCATCCCCATTACGCGCACGTTCCACTGCTTCTGCAGCAGCTTTATATACAGCTAGAAGATCTTTTCCATCTACTTGAACACCTGGAATATTATAAGCTTTTGCGCGATCAGCGATAGAATCACAACTTGAAGCATATTCAAATGTAGTTGCTTCACCGTAACCGTTATTTTCTGCAATAAAAATAACTGGTAACTTCCAAATCGCCGCTAAATTAACCCCTTCATGGAATGTTCCTTCATTATTTGCTCCGTCACCGAAGAAGCAAACACTTACATCTTTTGTTCCTTTATATTTAGCTGTTAATGCTGAACCGCAAGCAAGTGGGAAACCGCCGCCTACAATGCCATTCGCACCTAGCATTCCTTTATCTAAATCGGCAATATGCATGGAACCGCCTTTTCCTTTACATAATCCTGTCGCTTTCCCAAAAAGTTCAGCCATCATACCATTTAAATCACAACCTTTTGCGATACAATGTCCATGACCTCTATGTGTACTTGTAATACTGTCACTATCCGTTAAGTGGGCACATACACCAACTGCTACCGCTTCTTCACCTGCGTATAAATGAACGAAACCTGGCAAAACGCCTTGCGCGAACAATTCATGCACCTTATCTTCAAACTTACGAATTTCTAACATTTTTTCGTACATCCAACGAGCTTGTTCTTTCGTAATTTCATTCCCTTTACTTTCAGTTGTTTTTAACATGTCCAGCCCTCCTATTTTCTTGTTCGTCTTTTATATTGCAAGTATTGTGCCAATTTCGAATCCTTGTTTTAATAGGTTTTCTCTATCTTTAAACAATAAAAAAGTGGACAAAATGAGACGTTTGTCTCGTTTTGTCCACTTTTGTTCCCTTAATAAGAGAATTGTTACTTTATTCATTATCAAAGCTCTTCTGTAATTTTCGGATGTAAATAATTTGACCAATATGATATGCATTATGAGTTGTTACATTCGCTAGCACTTCCCACCACTTTGCAGAAACAGGAAATCCCACTACATCACTTTCAACCTTTTCTTCATTTATGAGATTTTGCCATTGTAACAGTTTTTCTAGTAGTTTTTCCCGTAATTCATCGAAAGTTTGATTATCTGAGAGCATAAAACTTTTGTTATTATCTCCTATAGCGGGTACTGCATTCACATTTGATTCTTTATACCTAGTTTGCCACGTAGAGTTCCAATACAGTAAATGTTGTACGATTTCAGCTATACTATTACTCTCTTCATTCGGTTTCCAGAAAGCTTCCCTCTCAGATAAATCCTTAACTGCATCTGAAAATGGCATATACCAACTGGGATCATTTGCATTCGCTAATAGCTGATCTGCTAATACAGCTTTTACATGGACCATTTTTCTTCCCTCATTTCATTATCATATTAATATACACTACTCTATATACGCTGATTCCCTATAATCTCCTTTTTTACATACAAATTCATTTCATACTGAATGTAAGAATAATAGATTTTCTTATCATAACTCGTTATGATAAAAGAAAAAGAAAGCTGGCGAAAAATGAATAAAAAAATCGCAATAATTACTGGAGCCTCAAGTGGATTTGGACTATTAACTACACTCGAACTCGCAAAAAAAGATTATTTAGTTATCGCTACAATGCGAAACCTTGAAAAACAAGGAACCTTACTATCCCAAGTTACTCAACTTAACTTACAGCACAATATAAAAGTTCAACAATTAGATGTAACAGATCAAAATTCTATACATAATTTCCAATTGTTTTTAAAAGAAATTAATAGAATAGATCTCCTTATAAATAATGCAGGATATGCAAATGGGGGCTTTGTAGAAGAAATCCCAGTAGACGAATATCGAAAGCAATTTGAAACGAACCTTTTTGGAGCTATATCAATCACTCAGCTTGTTTTACCATATATGAGAGAACAAAGAAGCGGAAAAATCATTAATATAAGCAGCATTAGCGGCCAAGTTGGATTTCCTGGTTTATCTCCTTATGTATCTTCAAAATATGCATTAGAAGGCTGGAGTGAATCGCTTCGCTTAGAATTAAAACCTTTCGGAATAGATGTCGCTTTAATTGAACCTGGTTCTTACAACACAAATATATGGGAGGTTGGTAAACAACTAGCTGAAAACCAATCTGATACAACATCTCCTTACAAAGAATATATGGATAAAATACAAAAACATATTAATAGCGGTAGTGATACATTTGGTAATCCGATAGATGTTGCTAATAAAATCGTTGAAATTGCTGAAAAAAAGCGTACTACTTTACGATATCCTATTGGAAAAGGTGTAAAATTTATGATCTTTACGAAGAAGATTCTTCCTTGGAGATTGTGGGAATACCTTGTTTTGAGAAGCTTTAAGAAGATGTAATAAACTTTTTGAAAACTATTTTGAAAGAGGTGCTAATTAAATGTTAGGTTTACCGTATGGGGAAGTGTTTTTAGTGCCGTGGACTGAAGAATGGGAAATTGAGTTTATGAAAGAGAAACAAATCATTGAGGAACAAATTGGCGAACATATTTTAGCGATACACCATATTGGTAGTACTTCTATTCCATATTTAAGTGCAAAGCCAATTATTGATATAGCAATTGAATTAGAAAATTATACGGACGGTATACATTGTATTAAAAAGTTAGAACTACTAAACTATAAATATAGAAAAGAAGTATTACCCGAAAGATACTACTTTAATAAAGGTGAACCAAGAACTCATCAAATTCATATGTATGAACAAGGGAATACATATTTAATAGAACAATTACAATTTCGTGATTACTTAATAGACAATAAAACTGCACGCATGCAGTATGAACAGTTAAAGATTCAACTTTCACAAGCTAATCCTACTGATAAACATAAGTATGCAGAGGATAAAACTAATTTCATTACATCTATATTAACTAAAATAAATGCTTAAATAAACAAGAAACCATTTAGTAGTAAATGGTTTCTTGCTTATTAGTTATTTCATTATTTGTACTATCAAATTTTTATTATACAGCAGGTGGAAAGAAGTAAAATAGTATCGAAGTCATAAAAATAAACGTGAATACCCCAATTATCGAAAATATATATTCTTTCGATTCTTTATCATACTTCCATTCCATCAATGCTCTTAAGATTAACGTCCCACCTAAATAAGAAAAAATGACATAAGCGATATTAACACTTTCAAATTTAAAGATAAATATAAAGCTAGTTATTAAATAAATAAAAAGTAGTCCTATTTCCAATTTTTTATGTAAACTATTTACATGTTTCTTATATCCCCAAAAACCACCCTTGGGCATATTCAATTTTTTTCTTAAAAACTTATCGAGAAAGTAGACAGCTATACAAAAAACAATAGTTATAATCCAAAAAGTAGAAGCTCCCATTTTCACCCCTCCTATTATTTCATTTAATTACTTGAAATAAATTGGACTATATTACGGTTATCCCCTTCTAAATAACTTATGATGCCTTCAGGATATGTCGGCTTCTCCTGTAATTCCTCTAGACTTTTCCAAATTAATATAATATCCTCATGCTCTTTATGCCTTATTTCATTTGTAATGATTTTTTCAACAGTCCCCCAATGTATCAATGTACAATGATGACCATTTTCGTTGCCCCACTCAAAAATATGTTCATTTACAATTGCTAACTCTTGAACATCAACTTTCAAATCGTATTCTTCTATTAACTCTCGAATTATTGCTTCTTTTGACGTTTCACCAAATTCAATAGAGCCACCTGTAAAACGATAAAATGATTCATTCTCATCACATTGTACTAGTACTTTTGAATGTTCGTCGTTTACAATCATTACTTCAGCACGTAATTTAGGTATTTTCATTTTGTCACTCCGTTCATTCCACATATGATTAAATCCAATAACTATAAAAGAAGAGATTAAACATAATTCCTGTTATTATTAATAATGGAACTGTCCCTAAAGAAATGACATATTCCCTCGATTCTTTATTAAATTTCCACTCCATAAATGATTGAAAGCAGTATAAAGTTATTAAAAATAAAATGGGTAAATTACTAATATAAACGGGATTTAAAGTAGCACATATCATCGTAACAATTATATAAGAAATAATAAGAGCCCTAGTGCCCCATTTATGAAAGTTGTTTACATATTTACTATTCCAGGCAGTTTGTTTCGGTATATTTAATTTTTTTCTCACTACTTTTTCCAAAATAACTACAAATATGATCCATAATACTAATAAAATTACTTTAACTAAAAACAGTGATGTCTCCTCCTTTACCTTTTCTCCGGCTGATTACTCGGATACGTAGCACTCTCTTTATTTTCAACGTCCCAACTAATTATAGTCGCACTATCGCGTCCGAATTGATGATGAACGTGCTCTAATACATGATGAACACTTTCTTCAAGTTTTTTATTATTTCTATTCATATTATTATACAGATTTACTGGCGTTTCATATCGGCGTTCCCCGCATTCTAATACTCCATCTGTCACCATTACAATTCGGTTCTTTCCAGTACGTAATTCACGAATACCTGATGAATAACAAGGAACAGGTAAATCAAATGTGTTTACATTTCCAATCCATTCGTAAAAATGACGTTGATTTAATGCATATTGTCCTAACTTATGTAACTCTTCGTGAAATACATAAACTAAACAATCACCAATAGAAAGCCACCATATATAATTTTCTTTTCTTACACATAGTAAGCAAGCTGTTTCACCTTGTATTCTTTTGCACTTTTCCTTAAATGAAGATGACTGAAAAATTGTAAGTATATGATTTTCAACAGACTGAAATACTGTATCAATTGGTTCATTCAAAATTACGCTTATATTTTCATATTCTTTTTCGATTGTATTTACTACTAAATCAACACTTTCTGCACTATTATGTCCATCTAATATAGCTGCAAATTCCCATTCACCATTTGACCAAACTAATGCACCATCTTCATTCTTTTTCGCTCCAGCACTTATATTCCCGCCATATTTACCAAGTACAATATCACCATATTGCTTAACTGAAATTTCTCCTAAACACATTTCTATATTTCCAACCCATGAATATTGTGTATTATTTGTTGTATGCATACTCATTTACCATATACTTACGTATTCTTTCGCATAGTTTTTTTATTTTCTCTTCATCACCATATGGTGCACCAGTCCATTTCGCTACTTCGGTTGGTGACCAAAATTCTTTTGGTGTATTGGGATAACGTGGAATAATGTGCATATGCATATGTGGTACACCATTTCCTGAAACAAAAGTGTAAATATGCTCTGCACCTTCGCTTTCTTTTAGCGCTTTACTTACTCTACTTGTTATAAGTCCGAACGCTTTCGCTTCTTCATCTGTTAGTTCAGCAAGTCCAGGTACATGTCTTTTTATATCTATCATTACATAACCTAGGTATGTTTCTTCACTATCCCAGTAGACATGTCCAACGTAAACGAGTTCATCTTCGTAAATAGCTCTACCTGGAACTATAATATTTCCTTTATGTTTTTCGCAAATGAAACAGTTTTGTTCTATTTGATTGTTTGTTGACATATCCATCACCTTCCTTTTCATATATAATAGCACAAAAAAAGGAAAAACAGGTTTCGTATTCCGAATTTTCATTCTTTTGATACAACAATTTTTGAAATGAATTTACATCTCATTATTTCTTCAAAAACGCAATCCCAATTATAATCCCAATCACAATTCCGATTATTAAATTATTTGTAAAGTGCCCTTGAAATACACCGATTACAACCCCTATACCGACACCTATTGCCAAAGCATCATTTCTTTTTTTTTTTTTAGCCAAAATTGCATCTCCTCCCATCATTTCTCCCTAAACAAAATACATTCACTTAAATGTATTAATATACGCACTATCTCGCTTGAATCTTTTCAAAAAATGCACTTTAACTTCATATATAATATTTTCCATTTTCTGTACATACTCCTTTTATAATGAAAAAATTTCAAGTAACCATTAAATATATATAGGCATTTACTATAAGAAAGATCCGTAATTTATTGAAGGAGGAACGATTCAAATGCATCCTCATTGGAATCCAAATATAAATCAACAGTATGTTTATTCCCCCATCCTTTAAGGAATACATTGCATCATGATTCACAATATATGATGCAGCGCATCGCAAGTCTTGAAAGTCAGTTAGCTAAATTAATCTCATTAATTGAAGAAAATAATCAATTAATTAAATCCATGGAACAACAGCAAAACCAAGTTTGTGCACCAGCTGGAGGTTCTGTTATCGTTCGTATGTAAACTGGATGCAATAAAAAACACACTTTGTAGTATAAAAGTGTGTTTTTTGGTCATTATTTTCTTTTCGTATGGAACCCTTGTGTAATTCGGTCTAATATAATTGCGATTACTACGATAGCTAATCCAGCTTCAAATCCCATTCCGATATTAACTTGTGTTACCGAGCGATATACATCAACTCCAAGTCCAGGAGCTCCTACAAGTGACGCTGTTACAACCATCGATAACGAAAGCATAATACTTTGGTTCACACCAGCCATAATCGTTCCGGTAGCAAGTGGTAATTGTACTTTAAATAGTTTTTGTGATGCAGTGGATCCAAATGCATTCGCTGCTTCAATTAAATCTTCTGGAACTTGTCTAATTCCTAAGTCAGTAAAACGAATTGTGGGTGGCATTGCAAAGATTACTGATGCAATAATTCCAGGTACTACACCTACTCCGAAAAATGTGATCGCTGGAATAAGGTATACAAATGCAGGCATTGTTTGCATAAAATCTAATGTTGGTTTTAAAAATTTTGAGAAACGTTCATTTTGAGATGCTAATATACCAATTGGAATTCCGACAATAATTGAAATAATAACTGACGTAAGTACGAGTGCCAATGTTTGCATCGTTTGTGCCCAGTAGTTAATATTCAAAATAAATAATAATCCAATAAGCGTAAAAATGACTAAAGATAGTTTTCTCGTTGTGTACCAAATGAGGAAACATAAGATAATAATCATCAATATGGCAGGAATTATTATTAAAAAATTAGTGAGTAAATCAACGAATCCACCAATAATATAAGAGAATCCTCGGAATAAGCCTTCAAAGTGCTCATATAAACTTGCAACAAATGAGTCTACCCATTCCCCTAATGGAATACGCGGTATACTATTCATCGTCTTTCACCTCTTCCTCAATGTTTCCTGCAAGAGCTTGAATGACACTTTCACGTTTAATAATTCCTCTTAGCCTTTTCTTCTCATCGATTACTGGTAACGGATATTTCATCTCCGCCATTTTTGCATACGTCTCTTCCAGTAAAGTATCTAAATACACATGCGGAATATCATTAAGTAATAAATCAGCAATCGGCCACTGTTTTTGTACTGCCTTACTCGCATCATCCGCAGTTAATATACCTAAAAACTCATACTTTTTGTTTACAACATATACAGTTGAAACACCAGCATTCCTCATAATTTGAAGGGCTACACGAGGTCCACGATCAATTAATAAAGTTTCTGGTCGTTTTAAAATAGACTCCGCCGTAATTACTTTTCCTAAATTCACGTCCGCAACAAACTTTTCTACAAATTCATTAGCGGGGCTCATCATAATTTCTTCTGGCGTTCCAATTTGAACGATTTCTCCATCTTTCATTAATGCGATACGATCTCCAATTCGAAGCGCTTCATCTAAATCATGCGTAATAAATATAATCGTTTTTTCCATTTTATCTTGCAACTCTAACAATTCATCTTGCATTTCTTTTCGAATAAGTGGATCTAATGCACTGAATGACTCGTCCATTAGTAATACATCTGGATTATTCGTTAGCGCCCTTGCGATTCCAACGCGCTGCTGCATACCACCACTAAGTTGACTTGGATAATTATCTTTATGATGATCGAGTCCTACTAACTGTAGCGATTCTAACGCTTTTTTCTCTCGCTCTTCAACCGGAACTCCTTGTATTTCTAACCCATATGCAACATTTTGTATAACCGTACGATGCGGAAATAGAGCGAACTTCTGAAATACCATACTCATTTTCGTTCTTCTTACTCTCCGTAACTCTTCTTTTCCCATCGTTGCGATGTCTTCACCATCTATGTATATATGACCTGCGGTTGGTTTAATCAATTGATTTAACATACGAACTAGCGTAGATTTCCCGCTACCAGACAAACCCATAATAACGAAAATTTCTCCAGAGTATACTTCAAACGTTGCTTTTTTCACACCAACGTTCATTCCTGTCTCCTTTAAAATTTCCGATTTACTTTTTCCTTCTTTCAATAAGGAAAGGGCTTTTTGCGGATGTTTCCCGAATACTTTTGTTACGTTTTCAACACGCACCTTTGTATTATCCATGTCACTACTCCTTTTCTACCCATCTATTCACATAGTGTTGCGATTTTACAAAGAAATATTACATAAAAATGACATTCATAAGATTTCTTTAAAATTCTCGTTTCCGTTCATAATAAGAATGCTTACTTATACATTTATTTTATAAGGCAAACGTTACTTAGGAGGTTTTCGATGCGAAAGAAAATTTGGTTTATATGCCTTGCATTATTTATTACTATGATTTTCACTTCATGTAATGCAACAAATGCAAATTCGAAAGGAAAAATTAAACTTGGTGTAACAAGTTGGAAAGAAAATATTGCAACTGCAAACATGTGGAAAGTTTTATTAGAAGAAAAAGGCTACAAAGTTGAGCTTATGTATTTAGAAAAAGCCGCAATTTGGACTGGTGTTGCTCGTGGCGATGTTGATGCGAATTTAGAAGTATGGCTACCAGTTACAGATAAACCGCTAAACGATCGTTATAAAGATGATATTGTCTTAAAATCAAAATGGTACGAAGGTACTGGACTAGGTTTAGTCGTCCCTTCTTATATGAAAAACATAAACAGTATCGAAGATTTAAATGCTCATAAAGATGAACTAGATAATAAAATTGTCGGTATCGAACCCGGTAGTAGTCTTATGAATTTAACGAATAAAGCAATGAAAGAATATGATATAAAACTAAAACTTGTCCAATCCTCTGAAGCTGCGATGATGAGTGAACTAAAGAAAGCATATACAAAAAAGAAACCAATCGCTGTTACGCTTTGGAATCCGCATTGGGGTTTTTCAGAATTTGACTTGAAATATTTAAAAGACCCTAAGAAAGTATATGGTGAAAAAGATGACATTTATTACTCCGTTCGTAAAGGTTTCGAAAAAGATCACCCAGATGTTATAAAATACTTTGATAAATGGAAAATGAACGATGAACAGCTCGGTACGTTAATGGTCATGTTAAATAAAACAAAAGATCCTGAAGAAGCTGCGCGAAAATGGATTAAAAAAAATCAAGCATTAGTTGATGAATGGGTAAAGGATTAATAAAAAGGCTAGAGAATTAATATATCCTCTAGCCTTTTTCATCTTATTTTTTCGTAACAACATCATCTACAATCCCATATTCCTTCGCTTCTTCTGCAGTCATAAAATAATCTCTTTCTGTATCATGTGCTACTCTTTCAATCGGTTGGCCTGTTTTTTCTGCAATCATTTTATTAATATCATGCTTTAACTTTAATATTCTTTTCGCAGTTATTTCAATTTCTGTTGCTTGCCCTTGTGCACCACCAAGCGGCTGATGAATCATAATTTCACTGTTAGGGAGCGCAAACCGTTTTCCTTTTGCTCCAGATAATAATAGCAATGCACCAAATGATGCCGCAAAGCCCATGCACAGCGTTTGCACATCTGGTTTAATTAAATTCATCGTATCTAATATTGCAAAACCTGCTGTCGTTGAACCGCCGGGGCTATTGATGTATAAGAATATATCTTTCTCTGCATCTTCTGCTTCTAAAAATAATAATTGAGCTACGACACTACTCGCTACTTGATCATTAATTTCTGAACCGATAATAATAATGCGGTCTTTTAATAACCTTGAATATATATCATAGGAACGTTCTCCTAATTTTGTTTGTTCTACTACATATGGAATTGCATTCATTTTAAATCCCTCCAATACTTGTTATGCTGCGCAAAGCATACAACTGTAGGAAGAAGGTTGTTTCACATTAAATAATAAGACTGGCTGTTTAGATGGTAACTTAGTAAAATCTATTGACGGAAGCAGTTTCGTTAATAATTCCGGTCTCTCTTCTCGAATAGACGTTACTACAACTTCCATATCATCTGTGAATTCGACTATCTCGACCCCTTCTTCACTTACAGTTTTCAGCCTATTTCTACTCCGAAATAAAGAAGCTTTCACTGCACCTTCTGATACAGAACACACTTTAGCAATATCAGCGATACTATATTGAAAAACATCTTTTAATAATAAAATTGCGGATTGCTGTACATTTAATGAAGACAATACTTTCCCTACCATTTCATGCAAATCTGCAATGTTCTCATGTGGTTCTTCAAAAGTGATTTGTTCTCTTATTTTTTCCTGAACAGACTTAGACTTCATCTGATCTAACCAACGATTTCTTGCTATTTTATAGACGAGTGTCATACAAATATCTTTATTTCTATATTTTTGAAGCACTTTACACACTGTTTCTTGGGCGAGATCTTCCCCATCCCATTTGTTTTTCGTTAAAAAAGTACAGTATCTTTTTAACTCTCCATATTGTTCAATTAAAAAGTTTATATTTGAATGATTCATATCGATACGGTTCTTTAAAACATGAGTTACTTTTGTGCACAAAATAACCACTCCTTTTCAGCGCTTACTTAATAAACGATTCAACATTAAAAAAAGTTACGGGGATATAAAAAAATAATGTTTATGTTCAATAATTCGCGGTCATAAATATGTTATGTACAATTTTACGTGAGGAGGAACAAATTTGCCAAAATTAACAATTGAAGGTGCGGGAACATTTGATGTAAAAGAAGGAACGAAGTTAGTATTAGCAATTGGAGATAGCGGTGTCAACATTCTTCATCGTTGCGGTGGGAATGCACGTTGCACAACTTGTAGAGTAGAAATACTAGCAGGTGATTTCTGTGAAGCGAGTGCGAATGAGAAACATGCAATGACGGAAAAAGGGATTGAAGATCATTTACGATTATCTTGTCAAATGCGTGTACATAAAGATATAGTCGTTCGTCCGGTACTTACAGTTGAAAATTCAGGTCTTGATGCTGGACCGCGTCCGGCGGAGTAAAGCGATGAATTTAAAACAGCTCGCTGGCGAATATGCCGCTAACTTTGTAAATGATGGCATGAAGATTGGGCTTGGTACAGGTTCTACTGTATATTGGACAATACAAAAATTAGGTGAGCGTGTAAAAGAAGGATTATCATTTCAAGCTGTACCGACATCAAAGGAAACTGAAGCATTAGCGCATCAACTAAATATCCCCCTAATTTCGTTAAACGACGTACAAAGTCTTGATCTTACAATTGATGGAGCGGATGAAATTGATTCAAATTTACAACTTATAAAAGGCGGTGGCGGTGCATTACTTCGTGAAAAAATCGTTGCCTCTTCCTCTAAAGAACTAATTATCATTGCTGATGAATCGAAACTTGTAACACATTTAGGTACTTTTCCATTACCTATTGAAATCATCCCTTTTTCATGGAAACAAACCGAAAATAAAATTCAGTCTTTAGGATGTCAAACAACATTACGTTTGAAAAATAATGAAACCTATATAACCGATAACAATAACATGATTATCGATTGTATATTCCCTAATCCTATTTCTAATCCTGCCCATTTACACACTCAATTAAAAATGATTACTGGTGTAGTTGAAACAGGGTTGTTTATAAGTATGACGAGTAAAGTAATTATCGGCGCTAAAAATGGGATAAAGGAATTGTAATAAAAGCTAACTTTTTAAAGTTGGCTTTTTAGTATGTTCTTCTCTTAATAGCGCTTTATTATGATATACTATGAAAACACAAGCTGATTACACTAGAAAGGACTGAACATTTTGCAATCCAAACTTATAACAGAACTTGCTGATTTAGAAACTGCCTTTCATATTCGAAAAGAAGTATTTGTAAAAGAACAAGGTGTCCCTCTTGCAGATGAATTCGATACATTCGATGAAATCGGAGAGCAATGTAAACATATTTTAGTTTATTATAATGAGCTTCCTGTAGGTACAGGGCGTATACGATTTGTTGATGGCGTCGGAAAATTAGAACGTATTTGCATTTTAAAAGATTATCGTACATACGGATTAGGTAAAGTTATCATTCAAACGTTAGAAGAAATTGCTCGTAACGAACAAGCTACAAAAGTGAAACTACACGGGCAAACACAAGCTGAAGGATTTTATAAAAAATTAGGTTATGAAACTTCTTCTGATATATTTATGGAAGATGGCATTCCACATATACTTATGACGAAAATGTTATCATAATAAAAAGGGTAGTGTATGAATCTTATGTATTCATACACTACCCTTTTTTATTAATAGAAAAGTGAATTCTCAAGATTCCCTTTTTCATCAAAGCCCATCATCTCTTAGTTCATATCTAGGTAAAGCTTACACTGTTTTCCATAATGATAATGCATAAATCCAGTTCGGATCACCATTTCCTTGATAACTCTGGACTGCTTCATATACTTTTCCTTCGTGTAGAACTCTATCTCCCTTTTTATATGCTTTTTTTGCATCCCACGCTTCATATGAAGCGCTTTCGGTTTTTGTAGTAATTGTGAATATATCACTCTGTACGGATTCATTTCCAGCTACATCAACAGCTAATACTACATATTTATAAGTAGTATTAGCGAGCAGATTTTTATCCATATAAGAAGTTGTATTGGATGTTGCAATCTTTTTCATTGATCCTTCTGTTTCTCTATAAATATCGTAATGGTCTACACCAATATTATCGTCAGATGGACTCCACATTAAATCCACACTTGACGCTGTCGTTCCCATACTATGTAATCCTTTTGGTTGTGTTGGTGCTTCTGTATCAGGAATCTCATCTGTTGTTTTTACTGTAAGCGCTGTACTTTCTTTCGATACATTTCCAGCTGAGTCAATTGCTTTTACAGTATAAGAGTATTCTGTGCTTGGTTGTAATTTCTTATCAATAAAATGAGTGCCTAGTACTGTATCGATCATCTCTCCGTTTCGGAAGATTTGATATCCTTTTACCCCTACATTATCCGTAGAAGCGTTCCATGTTAGTTCTACACTATTCGCTGTTACTTTTTGCGTCTGAAGTCCATTTGGAATACTTGGCGCTTCTATGTCTGGTTTCACATCATTAATAAGATTAACATCAATTACATTATAGAATGCATTTGCTGTATCAGCTACATCCCATACTGCTAAAATCACATGATATCCACTACGATCAGTAGGTATATTGATTTTATGAGTTAAATTATTTGAAGCTGCAGAACCATCATGTTGTACAGTTCCAATTGGTTCGAAATCTGCTCTTGTTAGCGCTTTATTTGGATTCCATCCTTTTTTAGTAATATAGTAATGCCACTTACTCGTTAAGTGAGGCGCAGTATACTTCCAAGTAAATGTATTTTCCCCACCAGTAATTGTATTTTTAAACCAACGATTTGCTGTTTGTTGATCTAAAATACCGCCAAATTTTCCGCCTGCTGAAGCAATTTGTCCATCTACTGGACCACCTTGTGGGAACCCTTTTGGAGCTTCTAAACTTTGTGGTTCATACATAACACTTCCACAGTTTACATTTAGCGCACCATAAGTTGGACTACATAAAGCGGATCGGCTACTAGGCTTTTCAACAAAACCGTGCGCATAAGCATTTTGAGGAATAAGTGTCGTACTAATAATTCCAGCTGTTAATGCTACAGCTCCTAAACTTTTTTTGTTCATTTTCATATTTTGTAGTTGTTTTAAAAATCGATTATTCATGTTCATGTCTCCTTCTTGTTATACTTTGTAGTGGAATGTGGGCTTTGATGTAAAAGAATAACAAGAGACAAACTTGTACCGATGTATGTGTTAATTATGCATACACCGCAGTGAAATTATATTTTTCTTGTGAAATATTTCACTTTATGAATATATCATGACATAGAAATTACCTGAGTATGTGCAGAAGTTGTGCAGAAACAGTGAAATTATTACTAACATGTAAAACTAAGTCCTAACATTTTAAAATACAATTTGAATATATTTATCTATCATCTTTACTTCATAATTGAAAATACATTTAACTGGTTAACTTTTATTCTTATACTTATATCTCTCAGTGCCTTAGTTTTAACCATACTAGATATTAAAAATAAGAATTATAAAGTTAAATAAAAAGCATCCTATTTAGATGCTTTTCTAATGTAGAATTTCATTTTTTTCACTGACCTACAAATATAAAAATTTCATCAACAGCTTCCTTATATCCACCTGATTTTTGGAAAGATTCCTTCAAATTCAAAGCAACTTCTTTATATGAAGGATTATTTAAAATTAGTTCCACATTTTCACGTAGTTGCTCTTCAGTTAATTCCTTCATATGTAACTGAACTCCCGCCTCAAGACTCTCCACTTGCTTTGCGACTACTGGCTGATCTGCACTTTGCGGTATTACAACGAGCGGAACCCCGTTATACAGTCCTTCATGCGCACTGTTCATCCCGCCATGTGTAATAAATAGTTTCGTATATGTAAGCAGCTCAGTTTGGGGTACATAGTTTTTCACAATGAAGTTTTTAGGAATTTCGCCTAGATCACTTATTTTTGTTTTATTACCAATAGACATAACAATTGTATGCTCACTATTCTCAAAGGCCTTCATACACAGTTTATAAAAGTCAATCGCTTCATTAAAAACAGTACCTAATGAAATATAAATCGGACTTTTTTCTTCAATTGAAGTAAAATCAACGTCTCTGTTTTTCATTTGTGCAGAGATAGATGGTCCTACAAATTTATATGTTTCATCAAACGTATCACCAAAAGGCTGGAACTCCTTAATTGTATATACAATAGTAAGGGGTGCAGGATTACAGAAAACTTCATACGATGATTTTATTTCAACACCATATTTTTCAGCAATTCCCTTCGTTAAGTTTTGAAAATCATTCTGTATTTTATCATAAATTTCTACTGGGATATTTTTTGATAGATGACCTAACATTTGCTCAAAGGATTTTTCATCCTGCGCAAAAGATGTGCATGAATTTATGGCTGGAAGTTTAAGGATTTGAGCAATTAAATGGCCACAGCCAAACATAGAATCATGAATTATGTAATCAAAATGTTCACCTTCAATTTGTTCTAGAACGCTAGGTATGACAATATCCGCTGTATGTAGAAGGCCATTTATTCTTTCCTGTAAATAATTTCTGCCTCCAGATAGAAACGCTTTTATAAATTTTTGATCATCAATTGTTCGTACAGTAGCACCTGTCTTCTCAATCCGCTCCCTGAAAGCTTCTATTGAAAAATAAACGACCTCTTCACCACGAGAAATCAATTCATCTACAACTTGTAAAGTTGGATTTATATGTCCTTCTGATCCAGCATTAATAAATAAAACACGCGCCATAATAAACACTCCTTACGTTAAATCATTTCTATGTTGGCAAGAGTACGGATTCTCTCCATACTCTTTTCCTAGCTGTTCGTATCATGTTCCTACTAAATTGACCTAGCAAGTCTAAAACCGAGATCATCTATATGAAATGTAGGATGGCTTCGACGACGACAAGTAGCGCCGCACCCTCTCGCTGTTTCAGCCCAACTACCACCACGAAAAATGCGGTATGATCCGTACACTGTTTCATCATACAAATCATAACACCATTCCCAAACGTTCCCTAGCATATCATAAAGTCCCCATGCATTCGGTTCTTTTTGGCCAACGTCATGAATCTCTCCATTTGAATTTTCATTATACCACGCTATATCATGAAGTTTCCCGTATGTATATCCGGTTGTACTTGCTTTACATGCATATTGCCACTCCGCCTCAGATGGTAATCGGTAGCCATTTGAATCTAAATTACATTTCACAATTTGACCACCATCACTAATAGAATAATATTCTTTTAATCCCGCTTTTTTTGAAAGTACATTACAAAACGCAATGGCATCGTTCCATGAAATATTGACAACTGGTTTATGATTTTTATCAAAATTATTTAATGTACTATTTGTAATAGCATCATATAGTTCCATTGTTACAGCATACTTTGCAAGAAGAAATGGTTGAATTTGTACTAGCCATTCTTTTTTTATTCGATCATCTCTTAATACTACCTCTCCAGCTGGAATATTGACCATTAATGAATCGATTAGTTGAATTAAATCGTTAGTCATTTTCTATTCCTCCAAACGTTCATTTTATATGAAATTAAAGTCATATACTCATTACAAAATACAATTTTCAAAAAGCGTTAAATTTTTCATAATAAAAAACGATTAGTTTTATTAAACTAATCGGTAAGATTCACAAAGAATTTCTGTGTTACATTCTATAATTATATGTGCTCTAAAAATTTCCGAACCTCATTTGGAGATTTTAAAACAATAACCTTTTTCTCTTCCGGCAATTGCTCTAACTCTTTTAAAATTGTAGGTCGTTTAGCATTAGGATATTCCCATATCCATTTAAAAAATTGCAAATCAAATCTTTCTTCACATCCTGCGCCCATATCTGGTCTTGTTTTATTTCGGTATTTTACAATTCTTTTAAAAGCCCTATAAACACAAATTGTTCTATGAATATCAAGGAAGATAATTGTATCAGCTGCATTCAGTCTTATACCCATCGTCCCGCCGTAATTCCCATCAATAATCCATTTCTCATCTTTAATTAAGTTATTTTGAACTGTTATTTGTTCTTCTCTCGGAACACCTTCCCAATTCGGTTTCCAAAATAATGCATCAAGATGATGCACCTTAATATTTAATTTATTTCCTAACTGCCTTGCTAATGTAGATTTTCCTGAACCACCAGAACCAATTAATATTATTTTTTTCATACCTTTACGATACCTTCTATAACTTCTTCAATAGTTTCCTTATTAGCGAAAATCCAGAAGAACATTTCTTCATTTAACTTTAATAAATCTGGTAACTGGACAAAATAAGCAATAAAGATAATTTGAATTGAAAGCATAACATACCAAATAGCTTTTAGTTCTTCTTTCGTTAAATCATTTTGTTTATAATAACCTTCAAAGACTTTGCTAACGATATGTAACCATTTCCCTCTTAATCTTTCATCACTAAATAGCTCGCTTAATATACTTGTACAGCAATAACATAAATCAAATATTTTTACATTATTTTCTAAAATCTCAAAATCTATAAACCCTTCCAGTTTATCATCTTTAAAGATTACATTTGATAGATGCATATCACGATGAATAATTTGTCTCGGTAATGGATGGACCGTTTCCTTGAAAGCTGCGTGCATTCGCTCCATCTTTTGAATTACCTCTCGATGAACATACTCATTCTTTTCTAAAATCGGTATAGCCCATTCAAATGCCATCCTATATAAATCTCTTTTTATTAACTCATGGTCACTATTCACCGAATGTAATGCTTTGTGCAGATTAGCTATTTCTTCTCCAATTGTACTTGCTAGCCTTTCCAGCTTATTCGTATCTTTTATTTCTAAAACACTTCCGGCAACATACTCATATAAGCAATAATATTTTTCTTTATATAATACATATTGTTCATCATTTTCTGTCTTTACTACTCTCTGTACTTTAATTCCCTTTTCATACAGTTGCTTCAAAACATCGAATTCAACTAGAAGTTGCTTTATTGATCCTGTTTTCTTTAAAATATACTCTTTATTCTTGCATATAACCTTCGCTACTTTTTGTTGAATTACAGTAGCTGTGACATGTTCATTTTGAAACCAAAACTTTGCAATTTCCAGTGCTTGTTCCATTTACAAATACCCCTTTTACAATTCTTATGTCTTCCGAAAAATAACCTCACACAGTACTCCCACTCCAACACCAATTGTATAGGCCACTAAATCACTCCACAAAAAACCGTATCCCAACACGAGTCCGCCCAAAGTCGTTGCACGCATGCTATCTATCCATTCCGCATGATACAATTGGCTCGCTTCAATCCCGTAGCAAAACATTAAACTAATAAAAGCCAACTTCTTCGTCTCTGTTTTAGGAAACAAAAATCCAAAGCCAGTGAAAATCATTAATGCCCATAAAGCATCGCCTAAGTAATCATTTAATAGATGTGGTAGTGCAAAAGAAAACTTTCTTGAGCTAAGACCTAAAATAATAATAACTATAGTAAATAGTGCATATACTACTCTATTTCGTTTCGTATTCATTTTAAAGTCCCCTAATATGTAATGTAAAACTGTAAATAGCTAGTAAAACAAAGTTATTTTACTAGCTATTTATTAGTTGCTTTAATGATAAGAAAATGTGGATTCGTATTTAGATAATAATATGATTTTTCGTCTACTTCTTTCATTTTTTCAATTGCCTTCGGTTCTACTATCTCTTCTAATACAAAATAATTTGTAGTTTCATTTAGTATGTCTTGTAATGATCTTCTAAAAAACTTGACTTCAATAGTAATATTCGGTTTAACCCAAGTATCTATTAATAACTGTTTTTCAAAATAATTTTCACATGGAAACTTTGTGAAATCCATAAAAGGATGATGAATAGAATATATAAGTTCTCCACCTGGCTTCAATACACGACGAAATTCTTGAAATACTTGATTCCAATTTTCTATATAATGAAGAGTTAATGAACTTACAATCACATCATATGTATTATCTTTAAATGGCAATGTTTCTTGCAGATCATGACAAAGGAACGTTGCTTCTTCTCCTATATTTTCTTTTGCTGCTTTTACCATTTCAGGACTTACATCAATTGCTGTAACATTTGCTCCTCTTTTTATGAATTGAGAAGTATACCATCCAGCTGCACATCCAGCATCTAGTATCTTTTTTCCTTCTAGTTCCTTTGGAATAAGCTCCATCATCGCCGGTCTTTCATAATAACTGTTATATGGATTTGCGAAATCTAGATTTTCTTTATATGTACTCGCTAATTTATCATACGTATCTTTAATAGAATCTTTCATTACACACACTCCTAATACATATTAATCTATTAACTCCTGCTGCTTTTTCTTTGAAAATGATTGTAGTACTAAATCATACGACCAATCAATCATTTTATTAATTTGCTCCTGCTCTATATCCTTATGAATATAAACAGTATTCCAATGTTTTTTATTCATATGATACCCTGGAATAATGGTTTCTGGATAATCTTCTCTTATTCTTAATGCGACTTCTGGATCACACTTCAATGTAATCGCAGCTTTTTCGCCTTCTTCATGATTTACTATCGCAAATATTTTATTATTAAGCCTCATACATGTTGCACTCCAACCATCTGGAGAATCTTCTGTCGCTTTTCTTTTCGATAAACAGTACGCTCTTGTTGCATTCATTTTAATTGGCACCTCTTATTCTTCCCTGTTTGATTACGATGCATCACAATTTGCTTCGTTGCTTGAAATTGCTGCTCACCGTAAAACTTTATTAGCTTCTCTCCGCAAAATAGACTAACAATATGAATATGAGATATTTCCTCGAGTAACATTGTAAGCATCTTCTCTCCAATACCTTTATTTCTTACACTCTCATGTACGACAACATCTTCAATGTATGCTCGAAAAATACCATCAGAAACGACTCTAGCAAATCCAACTAATTCATTTTCTTCCCATACTCCAATGGCTATGCTATTCTTTAACATTTTTTCAATATCGACTTCTTTTCTTTCTGGCCACCAACCGACAGAATCATAAAGTTTTTTTATTTTTTCTGCACAGATTGGTTGTTCTTGTTGCAATTTATACGTGTACATATTCTTTCTCCTATCAAACAGTATACATAATATTATTATAATCTCTTTTCAAAAAAGTGCTGACTATAACCTTTCGGATGATCTTCAACGACACCATACTCCCTGTAACCGTGCTTTTTATAAAATTCTGGTGCTTGAAAACTAAATGAATCTAGCAATATTAATCTACACCCTTTCTCCTTCGCAATCCCTTCAATTTCATGTAAAAGTTGGCTGCCATAACCGTCATGACGAACTGATTCATCAACCCATAAAAAGTCGATATGAAGGTGATAAAAATACATCGTACCTGTTACGCCACCAAAAATTTTTCCTTCTTCATTTTTTACTACGAGGCGTACTTCTTCCATCGTCTGTCTTGCCTCATCTGTTAAGATGGACATATTATATTGAATAACTTTATTTTTAATATATTCTCCTTCAGTACGTGTACCGTTCTTTATATGTTTCATTTATATTGCTTCCTTTCAGCTTAGTAATCTACATTTTATTTTTTCTCTTTAAAATACTAATACATACGAATCCACCATATGTAACAAAACATGAAAAGCCAATTATACCTGGTACAGAGACATATCCTACCCTTATGTAACTTATAACCGCAAAACAAACGATAGACAATAAAATAGATGGCCAAAATATAAGAGCTGTTTTTCTTCTTCCTCGTTGCGATGTACTTTCTTTCTCTCCAGAAACACGTGTGCCAAAAAGCAATACAATACAAATAAGGATCGCTGCAAAGTAAATTGTATCTAATGACAAATTGTGATCATATAGTGCGATTCCAACTTCAAGAGCAATAATCGTTAAAATTAAAATAATGATTGTTGAAGTCTTTAAGTTTCTTTTCAATCGCTCACTCCTAGCATGCTTTCACTATATTCTTTGTATATGTACTTTAAAACTGCTGCAAAAGCTTCATCTACCTCTGTATTTTCACGTCGATTCGGTAAATCTTTTCCCCCCATCACATAAAGAAGCGGAAATTCGTTAAACATTCCTATAATACCAATATTTATTGTAGCTGTGAGTAATCCACCTGTCATATGAGCTAAATGATAATATGGGATTTCTTCATACTCTCCTTGCTGTCTTACCATGCCGCTAATAATTGGTTCCCATAATTCTGGTTCTGATTTATAACCTTGAAAGGTTTGTATGAAAAGGGCAAGAACTTCACTTAATTCTCCAACATTTTTCTCATCTCTAGCATTCTCTTGTATATAAATTTTTGAAAAGTACGTTTGTGCGTACATTTTCACAGCATCCCATCCACCACAGTGCATTACAACTGACTGTGCAACGCAACTATCATGACAAGCAATCATTACCTCTACCGCTTGACTAAGTGTTAAAGAAGTTCTTCCTTGTAAATGCGGATATAACTGCGCACTATCTTCATGCGGATTAAATTTAATGTGATGAAGTATAATTCCAATTATGTTTATTTTCCTTCACCATTTGCGTTACTACAAATCCAATGACTAATTTTGCTGCTGATGCTAACGGAATATTTAATTCATTATTATATGAAGCAACTATCCGATTATCTTTTGTAGAATAAATTGCCATTCCCACATAATTAGATTGTACCTCTTTTATTTTATTTATAACAGTTTCCATTTCCATCCCTCTTTTTATATCGTTATATTAACTTCTAATATTTCAACATTGAATGTAAAAAAACTTTTCATTAGCTATTAAAATAAGAAAAAGGTAGCATGAATTTTTTCTTGCTACCGAAAAATATTTATTCTTCTATAGGATTTTCAGGACCGTTAAGTTCCAGCTGATAAAAAGCTAAATCTAGCCATTTATTAAACTTATAACCAGCTTTTTTTATTGTTCCTGCATGAATAAATCCATAGTTTTGATGCAAGGCAATACTTTTCTCATTCTCTGCATCAATTCCAGCAATTAAGGTCATATACTCTCTTTCCTTTGCAATTTTGATTAATTCTTTCATTAATGAAGACCCAATGCCATTTTTTCTATATGCCTTATCTACATACACAGAATGTTCAACTGAATATTTATAAGCAGGCCACGCTCTAAATGGGCCGAATGTCGCAAATCCTACTACTTTATTATCTAATTCATATACGAAAATTGGATACCCTTCAGCCTTTTTTTGTTCATACCAATCTATTCTATTTTCAAGGGTTACAGGTTTATACGCATATACAGCTGTTGTATAAAGTATCGCATCGTTATAAATATCTAAAATGTATGCTAAATCTCTTTTCGTTGCTTCCCTTATCATTGTTTTCTTCCTTTCATCATGTTCATCTTATTTCACTATCTTTTCAATAGTTTTATTTTATCGAAATTTCCGATTTTTATCTACATACGAATACTAGCTTTTCGGAAACCATCAAGTATATTTATTGCAGCAGATAACATGTAGAAGAAAATTCCTCCCCCAATGAGCCACGTTTTAAACTCCTCTGGGGAAATAGTAAATGCATTTGCCAAATACGTAATAAATCCTGCGTTTAATAAATGTGGATTTACTACAATTACAATGAATATGATTGTTCCGACTACTTGAAGAATAGCATTTCCAATTGCCAACCTTTTCGTCCATTGTCCCTGTACTAACTTATAAAGTGATATAGCTACTTCGAAAACGATCATAACCAAAATTAGGGGCCAGTATTGAAGCAAAACATCTTGATTAAACGTTGGCGCGACAAACTTCAATCCGTTTTCTGTACCATGATATACGCCTACAAGATGATTCGCATAAAAGTAAAGTGTAGCCCATATTGCTGTCCACATTAAACCTCCAAAAACTTCAAACTTTGAAATCGCCTTTTTCTTCGGGATATACGAAACATTTTTCAAGTCATCTGGTGTCCATTTTTTTAAGCTTGTTGTTAATGGGTGTGGATCCTTTTCTTTATCAGTTCTTTCTAAAATAGCAAATACAAGTGTTAACCAGAAAAATACATGGAGACCCACTTCAAAAATTTCCCCTATACCTTTACCTATCAATTGTAAAATAACATTTAATACCGCTTGATCACCATTATAGCCTATAAAATTTTCTGCAACCATTGAAATGAGCGCAATAACAGCTGCAATTGGTATAATCATTTTTAATAGCGTCGTATATACATCAAAATAACGTGGTCCAATTAAATGCATTGGTCTATCCAAGTACCCATTAGCCAATGAAACTGGACTTCCCAATTTTTCGAGTATACTCTTCACATCTTTCTCATTATAATCGTCTGGTAACATATCCTCTATTGTTGACCGTAGTTCAAGTGTAATATCTTCACGATTTTGTTCAGGCAATCTCTTCGCAACTTCATGGACATACATATCAATCAAACTCATTTTCGTCCTCCTCCTTTAATAAGTTATAAAGTTCTTTCGAATCCTTTACCCACTGCTTTTTCAATTGTAAAAATATCTCTAATCCATATTCACTTAAAACATAATACTTACGAGGTCTACTCTCTGTTTTATCCCAACTACTCGTCACTAACTCCTGCTTTTCTAATCGGCGAAGTAGTGGATATAAAGTACTTTGATCAATTGTAATCCCTGATTGCTCCAATAACTGGACAAGTGAATATCCGTACTGCGGCGTTCTTAATTGACTTAAAACAGCTAACGTTAATGTCCCTCTTCTTAACTCAGTAATTAACGAGTTTAATAAAGTATCCATTCACTCACCTCATTTCCATTACTATATGTCATACAGTATGTGTTTTATACTATGTATCGTACAGTATTAATGTGACAAAAACTATAATCATTTACCAAAAAACGGATAATAAAAAGCGCAAATTATATGATTTTTGCTTTTTTAGCTAAGTTATATATCTATAGCACTCTAAAAGGTAGCAACCTTAACTACTAATTTTGAAGTTCCAGTAATGCTATATTAAGTTACAAATATCGTATACATATGATGTGAACATAACATTTCACTATAGGAAGCTATAAAAATGGCGAATTACCATGCTTGAATGATTCCCGTTTTCAGCACCTAATCAACGTTATTTCCTTCATAAACTTCATCTTGTTCAAAATCTTTATTTTTGTTTGGTTTATTAGAGAAAAATAAAAAAACAATTAAATTAGGTTAATTGTTTTTCAAATGCAAAATCTTTATTTTTTTAAATAATCTATGATATTCGAAAAGACAAACTCTCCAAATGCAAGTGGTATATAAATAAACCATAACTTTAATATTGCCTTTGTTTCTTTGTGATCAGAATCCCCCATTAAAACCAATCCTATCCTTTTTCTTCTAATATTTTCATTTTAATTCCAATAACAAGGAAATTATACCATTTATTAATGTTGTAGTCTATGTTTTCTAAAAATTAAATAAATACTAATGTTGCATTACCTTAATATCCAGATAAACATAATAACTTTTTTTACGTTTCATCTTCAAAGTCTATAATGAGTCCTGTTAGAACTGCTACATTACCAATCAATTGGATCCCGCGACCAATAAAATCCATCTTAAATTCTTCCCACTTTAATTTATGTAATGATATAATAACACTAAATTTTCAACACGTGCTTAATAGATTGGGGACTTATAATGGATAAACCTCTCACTGCATTACAAACTATTATTATACATATGAATACAAATGAACATTGGCATGATTTTATTTGTTACTGTCAGCATCGCGAAGCGGGACTTCGAAAATTAGCTTATAAACATTTAGAGACATTTATTTCAAATGCAAAGAAATGGGAATCAAAAGATCAAGAAGAGTTTGCCATTTCGTTGTTTACTATTTTAGATGCATTAAACGAAAAAGATGAGGTCTTAACTTTCTCACTAAATAGTTTTCTAATTGACATTCTATATAGATGGACAGAAAACAACCCGATTGATTCAAGACCTTTTAGATGGATAGGAATTTATATGGACTCTAGCAATAAAGATGACGATTTAGAAAAATTCCTTCGAAAAGCGATTGAATTAGGTGGTGATACCGAACAAGAAGCTATGATATACCTAGTTTCTAATTACATCCATACTTTAGAATTTGGTACACATGAATTCCCTTCAGGTTATTGCGGAGATTTAAGCGAATGTATAGAAAAACTTCCCTATATGCTTCAATTAATTAATAGAATTCAGAATAAGAACATAAAGGAGCAAAACATTGGTCAAATACAAGAACAACTACACTTAATTCTAGATTGGTTAAAACATACACAAATTCCAGTAGATGCTGTTCGTACATGGGAAAAAGAACAAACTAAGGAATTAGAAATGGTCATTGTATATTATTTACACAACAGCTCAAGTCGTTAATTCATCTTGTACAGAGATAATAAAGTTGTTTAAAACATAATAAAATTGTTTAAAAAACGCCAGTCATGTTATTCAACAATCGGACTATATAATGGAATGAATCCTTGTAAAAATTAGAAATATTTGAAATAATCGTTATTAAGTTGAAGCAGAACGATTGCAGAAAAAGGTGATACAACTTTTTCTTACTTAAGAATCGCGAAACAGTTGAAAATTTTAATTAATTATATTCCGAAAGGGTGTGTGTAGTATCTTATCAACTAATGTTTTTACTTATAAATCTAAGGATGGAAAAACAGTAATAATTAGAGAAGCTAAAGAACAGGATGCAGAAAGAATACTAGATTCTGCTTCAAAAGCTTTAATAAACGCTCCATACATGCTAAGTACGGTTGAGGATTTAAAAAAGGTGCGTATCGATGCTATTCAAAAAACGTTAAAAGCTTATCATGAAAATCCAAATTATGTACAGTTTATTGCTGAAGTTGATGGTAAGTTAGTAGGTGCAATAGATTTTAAGAACGGAAACAAAGAAAAAATTAGTCATCAAGGGGCTTTTGCGATGACCATACTACCTGAATATCGAAATTATGGTATTGGAAGAGCTCTTCTAGAAACGTTAATCAATTGGGCTAAAAATAACAGTAAGATTGAAAAAGTTTGTCTTGAGGTAATGGAAGATAATCTAGGTGCAATCCAGTTATATAAGAATCTAGGCTTCTTTGAAGAGGGTAGAAAAGCAAAGGGTGTAAAATTGGATGATAGCTATCAAAATTTAATATTAATGGCTTTATTCGTTTAAAATTGAACATTAATTTCAATATAAAAAGAGGATCTTCATAGTCATCTCCCTGTTAAGTAGACAGTAATAGAAATCCTCTTTTTATATTTATCCCACATTAGCTTGCAGTAAAACTCCCCACTGATTATAGTTTTACTTTATTTTAATCCTTTAATTAAAGGTGACACTTCTCCACTATGGAAAATCCATAAGTCATGAAGTGATCTCGTACATCCGACATATAGTAATTTTGCATCATGTTTTGTGTTTTTGTAATGTTCTTCATCCACATCAATTAAAAGCACCGCATCAAATTCTAAACCTTTCGCTAAATAGACAGGTACTACTGATATACCACCTTCATATTTACTTTGGTTTGCTTCAATTACGTTGACCGTTAATCCTGCATTTGTTAATTTCACATATATATCACGGCATTCATCTTCTGTTCTTCCGATTACCGCAATTGTTTTCACATCTGCATTTTGCAAATGTTTTACCGTCTTCACAATTTCAGTAAATTGATTTTCTGCATGAATTACTTTTACATCTTCTCCACTGCGGAAGACTGGTGTTGCGAGTCCTACTGGGATTTCTGCATTTTTAATTATTTCATTTGCAAATTCAATAATTTCTTTTGTAGAACGATAACTTCTTGTCAATTCATAATAACCGGTTTCTTGGAATACTTCCTTAAAAGCATTCCAATCTTCAATTCCTTGGTAATCATAAATCGCTTGCGATAAATCACCTAATATAGTGAAAGAATTACCTAATGTAATTTCTTTTAATACATAAACTTGGAAAGGCGAAAAATCTTGCGCTTCATCAATAACAACGTGATGAAACTTCTGCCCGATTTCAATCCCTGTTATACGATGATGTATGTATATTAAAGCTGGTAAATCTTCTACATACACTTCTTTTTTACGACAACTCTTTTCTGTTTCTTGAACAAGTTCTTCAGGTAATACTTCGAGTATTTCTTTGCTTTTCAACATTGAACTGTATAGTGAAAGTGGGCTCATTTTTGGCCAAAAATTCATATAGGTGTTCAATCTCTTTGTTGCTTCTTTTTTTAGTAACTTTTTCTCGTTTGTTTCTCCATACTTTTTAAGTTCAATTTCAATCCAACGTTTCATACGGCCGACTAAACGTTCTCTTCTCTTCTTTAATGGATAATGTTTATATTCCACTTGCATCCATTTTTTAACGTCTTCCACTGGAATAACAGCTTTATCCCATGCCTCAAAATCTTTTGTTGGCACTAAATCATTTTCAAATTGAGTCATTCTTTCTTCTATAAACGCCTTAAATTCTAGCGTACCTTTTAATTTACCGATCATAATCTTTCTTTCATCGCGATTAATTGAAAAGGCTTCTTTCAATTTTTCTTCTGTCTGCTTTAGTTTCACTGAACCCTCTAACGTACGTAATGCCCAATCCGAAAACGTTGTTTGACTAATATTCCCTACACCTAATTCAGGAAGTACACTCGAAATATAGTCTAAAAACAGACTATTCGGCGCAAATACGATCATTCTTTCTGCTTCTAGTTGTTCACGATATTCATAAATTAAAAAAGCAAGGCGATGTAAAGCGATTGTTGTCTTTCCGCTCCCTGCAACCCCTTGAATTAATAATGGCAAGTTTCTTTCCGCACGAATAATATCATTTTGTTCCGATTGAATCGTTGAAACAATATCCTTTAGCTTATTATCTTTATTCTCACCTAATCGATATAGAAGAAAATCATCGGCATGCGATACATCTTCATTTCCTTTTACATATGTATCAACAACACGTTCAAGTTCTCTTTTTCGAATGGAAATGTTTCGTTTTAAATACACATCACCTTCTACTAACCCATCTGGTGATTGATAAAATGCTAACTCTTCTCCACCGGTAAATGAATAAAACATACTTGCGACAGGTGCTCTCCAATCAATAATAATTGGTTTCATCGTGTCCATATCCGAAACCCCTACTTTTCCAATATAAATCGGCATAACTGCTTCTTTACCATCTTCCTGAAAATCTAACCTTCCAAAGTACGGCTCTTGCACACCAATACGTAAATTTTGTCTATTAGACTCTCTCATACTTTCAAGAATTTGCTCTTTAAAATCTTCTCCATAATAAACTGGGATTTTTTCAAGCTTATCCAATTGCTCATCCATCGTGTGTAAAGTATCCTTCATTTTTTGTAACTCATCTTCAAATATGTTGCTCATTTCGACGATTCCCTCCTGTCCGTTCTAATTTTTCAGTCGAAATACCATTGTATTAAAAATTCAATTGTAAAGTCAATAGTTTCCAATTAAATTTTCCGAAAAAACTTACTTTTTATCTTTCTAATTTTAAAGATATATACAACATCTAAATCACATCACTACACATATAGTATAGTGATGCATACAAAAAATACCTCTTTCTATTTGTGACCTATTTAATTTATATATTGACAAACAATGTAAAAATCAAAGATACATAAAGTGAAAATTTTATAAGGGGGTTTTACTGCCCACAAATAGTAGGCTAAATAAAAGTAAAGGAGTCTATTCAAATGAAATTCGCGAAAAAGAAATCACTAAAGTTATATTTACTTATTTTTGTATTAACTGTTTTGGCCAGTGGATGGATTGGGGTATTTCTAGATTCTCTTCTAACAAATCAACCTGCAGGAAACACTTTAGGTATGGGGTTATGGCTAATATTACCTTTCCTCGTAAGCATTTTACTTAGAGTTATTAGCCGAGATTGGAATGATTTTGGCATCAAGCCAAATTTGAAAGGAAACTTTATATGGTATTTCACTGCACTACTTATTTATCCATTCGTTACAGTAATAACGATAAGCATATCGCTCATTTTTGGAGTAGTTCATATTTCTAGTTTTGATATATCCACGTTATTGTCACTCATAGTCATGTCTACTATTGGTAACTTTATTAAAAATATTTTTGAAGAGTTTTCTTGGCGTGGTTATTTAACTCCAAAGTTGATTGAACTAAATCTAAACGATTGGTACATTTATATTATTTCTGGTTTAATTTGGGCACTTTGGCATGCTGCATATTATATAGTCTTTTTGCCAAATGAATATTTTGAATCTATCTCAAGATTAAATATGCTTTTATCTGGCTGTATCCTTATGGTTTGTTGGTCAATTATGTATGTTGAAATATATAGACTTACAAAATCTGTCTGGCCATGCGTTATCATGCATGCGATCGAGGATGCTGTTCCTACTGTTTTAGTTACAATAACAGGGATTATTACTCTTACAAACAGTAGTGATTTTTGGTTAAATCCTATTAGCGGGGTCGCTGCTACTGTTTTATTTCTCGGAATTGGAATCGTACTAAGAACTATAAGAATAAAAAGAGAACGATAATTATTCACACAATAAAAGTAAAAAGAGTAAGGATTTAATCCCTACTCTTTTTCACTTTTACTCGATATGATAAACATTCATTTAAAGATGATTGCTCTTCATATTTCCCAGCTTCAAAATCATACGCTCCTCCTGGGAAAATCCCAACTATACTTAAATGAGCCTCGGCACATAAATTACTAATCTCATCTACAGCATAGCAGCGTAAAGATTGTGTCACGATATCATTTGAAGAATCTATTTCCCACCAATGGTCTAGCATTCTTGCATTTTCACTATCATATTCATACTTTCGCATTGCAGAACCTATCAGCATTTCTTGTCCATTGGCTTTTTCCCAATATAACGGTTGATAAATATCAATAAGTGCACATCCATCATCTTTCAACCAGTTATTTATACGCTTTAATAAAAATAATTGTTCCTCATCTGTTCCTACACCAAATCCATCTAAATAACTAACAACATCAAACTTTTCTTTAAAGTTAATTTTATAAAAATCGGCGCAATAAACCTCAATGTCATTAGTAGAATGTTCTTTTGCAAACATAGCTAACTCCGGTACAAGCTCAACAGTAGTCATTTTTACATTCAAATTAGACATCGCCCTTGCGAATCCGCCATTTCCAGCTCCTAATTCTAACATCGTCTGAATTGGATATCCAACTTGTTCTTGCACTTCTTTAGCAACTTCCTGTAACCAATTTTCATTATTTATATCATAGCTCATTAGTTCAAATTGTTTTTTATAAAATTCTTTTACATTTAATTCGTTCATTATTATTCTCCTCCTGCAAATTATTTTTCTGTTACAGGTGAGAAACTAAATTTCTAATCCCCATGAAAAATCCTCCTTTTGATTTCCCTACACTTACAATTTATCAAAATAATAAGAATTTTGAAAGTGAAAGTATAAAAAATAGATAATGGATTATTCCACTATCTACTCTTTAGCTACTCTTATTTTTCTTTTTGATACTCCATCCAGTCACCAGAATCAATAACTTTCAATATCATCTTTTTATCTTGAGCGATATACACATATGCCTCAATTTCCCTATCAGCAACATATACTGTTTGCGTGATTCGATCATATAAATCAGTCTCCGCATTACCTGTATATTCTTCTAGTTCATCTAACTTACACAATATCTCATCATTTACTACATAAACTTCTCCATACACCTTTTCTTCAATCGAATAAGTCATGGCCGGATATCCTTCGTTCGTATCAAATAATTTTCCATATGTCCAAGCTCTGTCTGCAATGCATGTTGCACCTAGCATATAATGAGCATTCGTTTGTCCTCTTCTTAACGTGCCATAAACGAAAACATGATACATAAATTCTTATCCCCTTTATATGTCTCTACTTTCTTATTTGTAAATAAGCACGAATCATAAAGTAACTCACTTCATTCGGAAGCTGTTCTTTAATAGATTTCAGACCACCCTCTGCATTTTGAACGGCAGTTTCAATAAGAGATTCATACTCTGATGGAACAAAACTTTGCCACTCTACTTCCATTCCATCCTCGTAGCAGCGAATTAAATGGTTTTCGATTGTTTGTCTTGATAAGTTGCGTTCTTTTGCAATCTCATTCAAATCAATACCTTGTTTATACATTTCATACGTTTCTAAATGAGAATTTGCGGACGCTTTTCCTGACTTTTTACGCTCTGAAACTACTTCTGTCTTAATCGTTTCAGCATAATTTGGATTTTCTTCAATAAAATGCTGAACTGCTTGTAAGAAGTGCGAGCCATATTTCACAAGTTTGTGTTCTCCGATACCTTTTACCGTCAACAATTCGGAATCACTTTGCGGCATTTTCACGCACATATCTTTCAACGTTTGGTCAGAGAAAATAACGAACGGAGGTACACCTTCTCCTTGTGCAATTTCTTTACGTACTTCACGAAGCACTTCAAATAAAGGATGGTCTTGAACAATTTGTCTTGTCTCTACTCGTTCTTTTCGTAAAACATTCTCTTTACCAAGTAATACTTCTTTCCCTTTTTCTGTTACTTTTAACGTCGGATAAGTGCCATGTTCAACTGCAATTAACTCATCTGAAATTAAAAACTCAATAAACTCACTGACCTCTTTTACACTACGGTTCGATAAAAGCCCATACGTTGGTAAAGTATGAAAATTAAATTCAATAACTTTCTTATTTTTCGACCCCGTTAATACTTGCGCTATCATTTGCTTTCCAAAGCGTTGGTTCGTTCTAATCATGCATGATAAAACCATTTGTGATTCCCTTGTCACATCGATGCTCTCGCGATTGTCTGTACAATTACCACAGCGTCCACAATCTTCTTTCGGTTCTTCTCCAAAGTATTGCAAAATGAATGATTGTAAACATTGTTCAGTATGACAGTAATCGGTCATATTTTGCAATTTTTCAAGTTCATTTGAAAAACGTGATTCTCCAGTTGATTGATCAATTAAAAACCGCTGTACTTGTACATCTTGAGAAGAATATAACAATATACATGTACTATCTAATCCATCACGACCAGCACGTCCCGCTTCTTGATAGTAACTTTCCATATTTTTTGGAAGCTGATAATGAATTACGTAACGAATATTCGATTTATCAATACCCATCCCGAATGCAGATGTTGCTACCATTACACTTACTTCATCTCGTAAAAAGAGTTCTTGTTGCTCATTTCGATCACTATCACTCATACCAGCATGATATTTTGATACAGAAACTCCTGCCTTCATTAAATCTTCATATAACTGATCGACTACTTTTCTAGTAGCTGCATATATAATCCCAGATTCCTTTTGATTTTGACGAATATAATCCGCCAAATATGCATTTCGATCTTGTCCTTTAATGACAGAAAACGATAAGTTCTCTCGCTCAAACGTTGTCATAATTGTATTTTCTTGATTAATTTCAAGTGTGTTACAAATATCTTCACGTACTTGCGGTGTTGCTGTTGCTGTTAATGCTAATACGAGCGGTTTTTCTGGAAGATAATCTAAAATGCGATGTATATGTAAATAACTTGGACGGAAATCATGTCCCCACTGTGAAATACAGTGTGCTTCATCAATCGCAATCATAGGGATTTTCATATCGATAAGTTGGTCAACAAACTCCATCGAATCAAGACGCTCAGGCGCCACATAAAGTAACTTGTAATGTCCTTGTTTCGCTAATTGAATTCGCTGATTTGCTTCAGCAATAGAAATAGAACTATTAATATATGTAGCTGAAATGCCATTCTGTACCAATGTATCTACTTGATCCTTCATAAGTGATATTAAAGGGGATATAACCAACGTCGTTCCTTCAAATACTAATGCCGGAATTTGATAACAAATCGACTTACCGCCACCTGTTGGCATAATACAAACTGTATCTTTCCCATCTAGTACATTTTTAATTGTTTCATCTTGTCCTCTTCGAAACGAAGAATAACCAAAGTAGGACGCTAAAAGTTCTTGTGCTTTAGTAAACAAAAAAGAGTCACCTGCTTTTCTTTATCTTTCATCTACTTCTATTATATCAATCACTTATACGACTTGAAAGGGATGAATAAATGCTTATTGTTTTTTCATTATTCTATATTTAATATGAATTAGCATCCGTGTTTTATATGTTTTACAACATTTATAACGTAAATCCAGTACACATGAAGAAAGAGTTTCAATTTAAATATTCATTTTATTTCCCTTTCTTGAATACTACTAATCGTATACATATAAATTCAGGAGGTTTCTATATGAAACATCGTAATATGAGTTCCATCACAACAAAAAAGAAAACAACACAACTCCAATTCTCTAATAATGATGCGTGGAAATATGAATCATACTATAAGTACCAGCCATTATTCTCTTATAAAAAGCTTTTACATTTTCTTTCTCAACTTTTTAGACGTTAATATATGCGCAAAAAATGTATCATTCACAGAAGTTTTCTCAATATTAAACGTATAGACTTACTACAATTCAGTTGTTACCATATATAATAATCTGTTGGATAAACCCCTTAAGTTGACCTGCTTATATTAGCAGGTCTTTTTCATGATTACATACTTCTGTGCACTTCAATCCCACTTCCAAGTCTTTTCTCCATTTTATAACTATATTTAAATCCCAACAATTAATGATAATCATAAATCGTTGGGATTTAAATTGTTCACATATAATTATGCAATTCTTCTTTCTCAATACACAAAACACATTTTACTTGTTACTATAAAAGTACTCCAGATGAGTTTTTGCTCATCGACATTATCTAGTTAATGGGGCCTGCCGCGGGAAGCAGGTCCCTTTGACTTTATGACGGTACCAATTTCATTTGGACACATTTACCAGGTTTTTTCAAAAGAATTTTATGATAACATTACGTAGTCGAGTCCGACATCTCGGCAATACCCTTTTGAGGGTCTGCAACTTCCCTTGCAGACTCTCTTTTACTTTATATTCATTTTATTCATATATACCACAACATCATTCGTTGAATTTCTCCATTTCAAATTCCCTAAAAATAATCTAGGACACGTAACTAAAAATAAATATTTATCATACTTTGAGTTATACATGTTCAAAGGAGTGTTACTATTTATGTATTCTTATTGGCAATCGTATTACTCCCCCTATCATAATCCTTATGTAAACTATGATTTATCCGTACGTAACTACCGAATTAGTAAAAACGAGAATTTTTTAAAAGGGTATATGCGTTCTTTATGGGAACAACACGTCGCTTGGACGAGATTGGCTATTATAAGTATTGTATTTAATTTACCAGATGTTAACGTTACTGTTGGACGGCTTCTACAAAACGCAACACATATGGGTCTATCACTTGAACCATTTTACGGTGAGGATGCAGTGAAAAAATATAGTGCATTAATTAAAGATCACTTAGTAATTGCAGCGGATCTTGTTAAATCCGCAAAAGCTGGTGATCAAAATGCAGCGGCCGCTATAGAGAAAAAATGGTACGCTAATGGTGATGAAATTACTCAATTTCTTAACAGTATCAACCCATATATAGATAAAGAAGAATTTAGAAAAATGTTTTATGAACATTTAGCACTAACTAAGGCAGAAGCACTGGCATTCCTAAATAAAGATTATGAAGCAGGAGTAAAACTTTACGATAAAATTGAAAAAGAAGCATTAGAAATGGCCGACATGATAACAAACGCAATCGTAAAACAATTCCCGCAAGTATTTCAATAAAGTAAAACTTTAATCAGAGTAGGTATTACTACTAAGTAATACTTAATAAAAATAAGTCGATTTCCAAACATAAATCGGCTTATTTAGTTTTCTCTCCATGATATTTCACCTCTCCTCTTTACATTTAGCTTATATCGATATATTTTATTAATATCCGTTTTTTATAGGAGGAAATAGTTTGATTAACGCGATTGGTCTCGTTTTTATACTTACAAATAAACACGAGAAAAAAAAGAAAGTTTACTTAAATGAAAAATTTGCACTAATAGATATTATTGGTTCTAAAGAAGTATTTGATGATGAAGGGAATCCTTTAGTAGAACTAACATGTAAATACAGTATATATTTAGATGAAAAATATTACTGTAAATCTCTCGATGATTATACCGGACAAGTATTTCCTTTCTTAAGTGCCAAAATAGGAAAAGGTCTTCTAAGAAACTTAAACTACTACTTTTCTTACGTTGATGCCTATGATAAGAAACCACCAGTTAAAGAAATAAGACCACTTATGAAACAAGTAACGAACAGATAGCGAAAAATACAAAAAAAAGAAAGCATCTAACTCTAGATGTTTTCTTTTTTATTGAAAACTCATTAACTTTCATCCTCTTCTAAAAGTATGTATCCAAGCATATTTTAAATTAAAAACATTGGAGGATTAGACTGAATGAAATACTCAGAAACAATTATAAGCAAACGACTTCGAATACTTAAACTGACGGGTATGTTTTTCATGCTAGTGTTAATAGCATGGATTGGCTATACAAAATTACTTTATGAAAAAGGATTTCTTCAAGAAAAAAAGAATTCAGTAGAAGTAATGAACACTAGCATTACAGGAGAAATAGAGCAGCTTTTTCATATAAACTTGCAAGGTTATCGAAAAACAAGCCTTGATGCTGTTATAGAAGCAAGTAAAACCGATCCAAGCGAACTATCCCTAATTGAACTGGTCAACAAATCCTGCTCGCGAGATTGCATAGGCGAACCAGTAACATATGTAAACTCAAACAATGGATATATCTTTTATAAGGAATCTAATGGAACTAATGTAGCTATAACGGTTAAAAAGAAAGACACATGGGTAATTGTAAAGAAATCTATTCAAGATGGATTATAATTCCCCCCAAAAAAAGAGTACGTATCGTACTCTTTTTTATTATTAATCCCCTTCCTCTTCATCCCTACAATGGCATTTCGGTTTTGTTTTACAATGACATTTTTCACACTCACATTTCGGTTTCTCTTTGCAACAACATTCGTGAAAATCTCTGCATTTACATCTACATCTCCCAAACATTAAATCATCCCAAAATTTATTACAATTTCGGGAATGCCCACAATGACAAGTATTCCTCATGAATATACTTCCTCCTAAATAGAATTCATCATATTCTATGTTTGAAAGTATACAAAGGCTTGTATATTAGTCTATTTTCTCCATATCATAAGTAGAGTTAGAAGATTATATAATAATTAGTCTTATCTCACATACTCATAGTACCACTTACGTGAATCTAACCAAGCTGTAAATTTATCGATATTTCCAGCCGGGTAACCATTCGTTATAGCATAACCAATGCCATCTTTCTGAACGACAATTTGTCCATCAATACCCGCATCAACCATCGCTTGAGCCAAAGCTTGTAAATTACTAAATGCTACACCGCCAGTTTTTACTTTGAGCAAATCCACTGCAACTCCTCCAGTTTGTCCTGTAAGAGCAAATACAATAGAATTAGCGATTTTATCAACATTCCATTTTGCCATGTCGGATTCATTGTCAATAAATCCTAATTCTATAAGAATAGCAGGTGCTTTCGTCCCATTTAATACCGCTAAATCTGTACGCTGTTTCGCACCTCGATCACGCCATCCAATATCTTTTGCTAGTTGAGCTGAGATTTTAGCCGCCAAGTCTTTCTGATCATAATACAGAACCTCAACACCCTGTCCATTTCCATTGCTCGCATTAAGATGAAAAGAAATAACTAAATCCACAGCATGGGAATTGCTTTTACGAATAATATTATTTAAATTTTGTGATTGAGTTGTCCCTACCTCGTCCGTATCGTCATAAACCGTGTGTCCCAAGGCTCTTAACTTAGCCGCCACAGCATCTTTAACTTGCCTATCCAGAACGTGTTCTCTCCGATTCCCAAAATTAGCACCTTGAACAATACTATTGTGTCCTCCGTGCAAACTATATCTGGCCATTATTCATCAACATCTCCTTTCTTAATATCCTATTCAAAACTTGTCTCATTGCTATTCCCACTTACAATCTTAACTGCACCAATACGTCCTACATTTTCTAAAAGTGAAGGCAATTCGTTTTCGATTAAAAAAAGAGATGTCACTTCACAAATCGGATTCTTTATTCTCTAAATTGTATTAACTTGAATGGTAACACGAACAAAAAAGCATCACCTTTTTGGCGATGCTTAATAACTCTATTTTACGTTTTAGTTCCCTAAATAAAGTTTAAGATCATGGTGACCGAAACTATACCTATATTTCCGCCTCCTCCTTCACTGCCTCTTTTAACCTCTGCAACATATACCCAATTCCTTTACACCCCTCTAGCGGATATGTAATCATTTCTTCTGGATATAACTTTGTCACTACTTTTTTATGCTTCTTCCCTGCTAGTAAGACGATTTCGTCAAACTGTAGTAAACTTTTATCTACCATCTGTTTTTGTAATTTCTCTATACTTATTACCTCATCGCTTTTTGAATCAAATGCAAGATCATAGTTTTTTAATACAATATCATTTGGCCTTAAAAATCCATGTTTCGCTGATAATATAACCCAGTTTTCGAAAAACATGGATGCGTACGCCTGACATGCTTTTCCGAACGGACTAATATATACATCTTTTGCTTCCATCGGTCCGTAGTTTGAATGCTTATCCCAAATTTTCTTTTTTCCACATGGAATTATACATAGCCTTTTCATATATATTTCTACTCCCTTTACTTCAATAAATAAAATCCATTATTTTGTACATTTTTCTCTCGAAATACTATATAATAATTCTGAAAGTTTTAATTACACATTTTACCATATAAGTACTATAGATCACTCTCAATGCAAATATTATAATACCATAAAAATTTTTCTTTTTTTCTTCAAAATAATAAAAATAAATTGTAATATTATGATGTAATAATAAAAATTAAAAAGGAGGTTCGTAAAAATGAAAAATATTATCCCTGCACTATTAGTCTATTTTATCGTTTGCGTTATTTCCGTTATCATCCCAGCATCTGAAGGCTACAATTATGTCGGCTGGAAGTTATTTGTTGGGCAAGTGTATGCGATACCTATTTTCTTCATTACTGCGATAATCACATTTTATATAAACAAGAAAAAATCTTACGAATAAACAATTGTAAGGATAGCTAACGCTATCCTTATTTTAATTCGTTAATCAAATCTAAAATAGCCCTTGCAGTACTTTGTATCCTTTCTTCCGAAAAGTCAAACGCAACACCTGTATTTATATATATTTCCTGTATAGATAAATTCCAATCTGAACTCGCTCCCTCTTTAAAGAAAGTAATCGCTTGTTCCGGATTCTCTCGATAAATTTGAAACAATTGAATCGCTCCTATTTGTGCAATTGCATATTCAATTTTATAAAAAGGAAACTGAACAAAGTGAAATGACTCGAACCAACTAGAACCAATTTCATTCTCTACTCCTGCAATATCAACTGATGAATATTGATACCTTTTACATAGTTCAATATATTTCTCATCTCGCTCTTCTGGTGAATGATTTGGATTTGTATAAAGCCAGTGCTGGAATACATCTCCTGAAACTGACGATATTAATAACGATAAAGTACGATATAATTGAACTCGCTGTACTTCTTTATAATCATCCTCTTGCGTATAAAAAATAGTAAGCTTATCCATTAATAATAACTCCAGGCTAAGGGAATAAAGTTCCGCCACCTCTTCACGAAGGTATCTTTCCTGCATACTACTTTCATTGTTAAATTGTTTATAAAAATGTAATGCATGCCCCAATTCATGTATTAATGCATGAATTGCATAAAATGAAGGACTAAAATTAGAATAAATAAAAACGTCTTTACTATGAGGTAAGGTAAAGCAAGCAGCTCCTGATGCTTTATTTTTCCGTTCTTGTACGTCAATTAATCCCGCTTCCCTTATATGAGTAAATTCCTCATGAAAACATGAATCTGTCTTCCGAAACATTTCTTCAACCCCATCCAATAAATCAATGTAATTTTCAAATGAAGATTTTTGCAAATTACAAGGAGCAAGATCCCAAGGACGATACGTTTTTACATCAAGATTCTTTTTAAAAAGACTTCCTAACTGTTTCCAAATTGGTACAACACACTTTTCTATCGACTCATGAAACTTATAACAATCTTCAATACTGTAATCTCTATTTTTTTGTTTAAAGGCATACTCACTATAATTATTAAACCCTGCATTTAAAGCCATCTGATTCCGCAATTGTACGAGTTCCTTCATAATACAATCTATTTCTATTTTTACTATACTTCTTGCTTCGCATAAAGCGTACCAAGCTTTTTCACGAATAGCTCTATTTGGGTTATCTATCCTTGCTTTTACGTATGCATACGTCTTTTGCTCGCCTTCCCAATTAATAGATATGTTAGACATTATTTCTCTATATTTCGTAATAAGTTCTTGCTCTTTAACGGAAAGCGCTATGTTCTTTTCATTAAACATTTCACTCTTCACAAATCTTGCTTTTTTCATAAATCCATATTTCTGCTCATCTAATAAATCAGAAAACGGACAATCTCTAAATTTCTGGTCAAATTTTGCATTGTATCTTTTTAAAAGTGGCTGAATTTCATTTTGGTTATACATATGTATATCACGTATATTACTATCTTTTGTATCTCTATACATAGCGATTAAATTGATCGTTAACTCTTCTTCTATTTCTGCGTTTAAACGCAGCTCCTCCGAAAGCCAGCTCTCTAATTCTGAAACCGACGTAATATTTCGCTCTAAAAGTGACTGTAATTTACTCTCCAAATCATTCAACATACACAATCCTCCCGTTTTTAATTTTCTGTTTTTTCGAGATAAAAAAGGACAAGTAGCCAATCTGACTACTTGTCCTTGCTGTTTATGTGTACTCAATAAAATTAAGCTTGGAATGCTTCTGTTAATACTGGTACGATTTGTTTTTTACGAGATACAACACCTTTTAAAGTAGCTGTGTTGTTTTCTAGTGATACGTTGTATGCTTTCTCAACAACGTTTGCTGCTTTACCGATCGCAAGACCGACAGAATTGTTAGTTAAGATATCAGTTACAACGAATAAGAATAGGTCTAAACCTTTCTCTTCTACTACTGCAGAGATTACTTTTTCAAGTTCCGCTTGGTGTACAAGAACGTCGTTTGTATCAACAGCGTTTACTTGTGCGATTTCAACTTTCGCATTACCCATTTGGAATTCTTTAGCGTCAAGAGAGATTAATTGCTCCATTGTTTTTCCGCTTAAGTCAGCACCAGCTTTTAACATTTCTAAGCCGTAGCTATCAGCATCTACACCAGCGATTTCCGCTAATTCACGAGCAGCTGCTACGTCTTGTTCTGTGCAAGTTGGAGATTTGAATAGTAAAGAATCTGAAATAATTGCAGATAACATTAAACCTGCAACTTCTTTACGAATTGTAACGCCATTTTCTTTGTACATTTTGTTTAAGATTGTAGCTGTACATCCAACTGGCTCACAACGATAGTATATAGGATCGCTTGTTTCAAAGTTAGCAATACGGTGATGGTCAATAACTTCTAACACACGAACTGATTCGATATCGTTAGCACTTTGTTGACGCTCGTTATGGTCAACTAAAATAACGTTGTCCACTTCGCTTGCTACTGTCTCAACAAAACGCGGTCCTTCTACTTTAAAATAGTCTAACGCAAATTGAGTTTCACCGCTGATTTCGCCTAAACGTACAGGCTCAGCATTCATTCCTAATTCTTTTTTCAATTCTGCATAAGCAATTGCAGAACAAATTGCATCTGTATCTGGGTTTTTATGCCCGAAAACTAGTACTTTTTCCATGTTTTCCACCTCTTCATGAAAAGGATATCTTAAAGAAGCAAATATGACAATATTTAAAGCATATTTTTTTATAAATAATTGCACTTTCTTCTATATTTTTCATCATTTTCATAAAAAAAATCATCTAAAATGAATTAGATGATCGAAATGTATGTTTCAATTAAAATAGTGTAGGAGCTTGCACTACATTGTTAAAAGCGAAATTTGAGGATAAGCCATTATTCAAAAGGTTTACATCTATAACTTGATAAAACGCATTTCCAGTGTCTGCAATTTCCCAAACAGCTAAAATAAGATGGTACCCACTACGGTCAGTTGGTACATTTGCTTCGTGCGTTACTGTTGTCCCTGGTCTAGCTCCACCGTCATTTTTTACATAGAATGGCACTAAATCTAAATCTGATCGCGTTAAAGGTTTATTTGGATTCCAACCTTTTTTCGTAATATAATATTTCCATTCTTTTGTACTATGAGGAGCCGTTAGTTTCCACTTGAATGTATTCATCCCGCCATTTAACGTAACTTTCTTCCACCTATCTACAGTTTGAACATCTAAAGCGGGAAAATGACCAGCCCCTGCAATTTGTCCATCAGAAGGTCCTAGTTGCGGAAATCCACCTATCCCTTCTACGCTTTGTGGTTCATATTGAATCGGTCCACAATTTACATTTACCCCTTGCTTACATAAATAAGATCGGCTCGCTGGTGATTCTACATATCCATGAGCTGAAGCCTTTTCTGAAAATCCAAATGTTAATAATCCCGTAAGTAATACTCCACCACTTAAAATAACTTTCTTCATCTTTTGTAAACTATTCTTTTTCATACTTTCATCCCCTTCCGATAATAAAGCGAAAATAACTATAGTTGGCTAGTCATCTTCTCTACATTTATTATAAGACGAGAATCATTACTAAAAGAACCCTCTAAAAACTTTCTCAAATTCATTTAGTGCGTTAATTAGATTATAATTAACTATTTTAACACCGCCAGAAAAATATAGACTGTGTTAAAAATAGTTGTTTATTATTCACTTACTAATAATTAAGCACTCTCCCCGTTTGATTATATCTTAAATGTTTTTATAATAAATAACCGTAGCATCTAACTTTCCATTCGGAGAAATTGCATACCCTGGTATTGTTCCAACTTCTTGGTAGTCTAGTGATTTGTACAATTTATTGGAAGGATCTCCTTCTCTAGTATCTAATACTAAAAGAGACCTGTTTTCTTGCTTTGCTCGTTCCTCTGCTTTTTGCATAAGCGATCGTCCAATACCGTTACGTCTAAAGTTTGGATGAGTCATTAATTTACAAATCTCGGCTCTATGAATTCCGTTAGGCTTTGTAACTAATTGTAATTGAATACTCCCTGCTACTTCGTTGTTTATTTTAGCCACATACAATATCACTTCTGGCGCTAATACTGTTTGCCAATACTTTGTTGCGTCTTTTTGTTCCAGTGGAGGCAAAAAACCAATTGATGCCCCATCATTTACAACCATTTTCAAAAGTTTCGAAAGTTCTTCCATATCATTTTCTAGTTTCTTAATTTCTTCAATTACTAAATTTCGCATTACTTTTCCCCCTTTTGTTTCATTGTAACAATTTTTAAAGAAGGAATAATGAAATAATAAGATGAATTTATATTAAGATATGATTTTTTTTGAAAGGATAACGATATGAAATATATATTAGATAGAACGTACGCAAAAGAATTACTCGTATGGGCATATGAACAAAACCCGGGCCCTTGGTTTGAACATTCACTACATGTTGCTCAAGCAACTGAAAACATAATTATAGAACTTATAAAAAAAGGGTACAAGCTAGATGCTGACATAGCATATAATGCTGCCCTTTTGCATGATATCGGAAGATACAAAGGTTTTACCAAATCGGTCATTCATTCCTATGATGGTTATATGTATATGAATGATTTAGGGTATACAGGAAACGCTGTTATTTGTGTGACACACTCATTCCCATGCAAAAATGAACATATAGATATCGCAGCGGAGTGGAGTCTCGTTCCTCACCATATGAAAAGCCGGTTAGTTGCAATATTGAATGAACATAGTAACTACGACTTATATAATAAAGTAATTACTCTTTGTGACGCTCTTGCTGACGCAGATGGCTTTACTACGCTGGAAAGAAGATTAATTTCCGTTGGTTTGCGTCATGGTACAACATCTCATACATCTTTACATTGGAAAGGGTTTTATGCGATTAAGAAAGAATTAGAAGCTTTAATCGGTAAGAGTATATACACAGTTCTTCCTGATGTAGGAAAATCTATTTATGAAGATATAGAATATTAAATTGAATACAAATTGAAAACGATAAAAATTGAACCCATCCTAGATAATTTTTATACTCAAATTTAATTTCACATAAAAAACGTTTTAAACATAAAGTTTAAAACGTTTTTTATTCAATGCTTTTGATTTTTCAGTTCTGTTAAACACTCTTGCACTAAAGTTACCGCTTGACTCATCGCAGCTCCGCCAGCAAATGCTGCTGAAACACCACATGCTTCCAGAATCTCTTTATCCGAACATCCTTGATCAAGACAACCTTTTGTATGATAAATTGTACAATACTCATCTTGCGTTGCTAAACTAATTCCTAATGCAATAAGTTGTTTTTCTCTTTTTGTTAAAGCACCCTCTTGAAAACAAGCTTGCGTGAACGCATTATATGTCTCAGCGATTTCAGGAATTTGATTTGTAAAACTACCTATACCTTCTTTATAATGATGTAGAATATCATTTATCGAACTATGTTGCTCATGTTCCATCTTATTCCCTCCAGTCATATTATCCATACCTATTGTAGTATGCGATGAAATGGAGGCAATATACCCTCTTTTAAATTAAGAATTTTCAGTTAATTTACGTTATAATTTTAAATTATCATCTACAATAACTTTTTCTCTAGAACTTTTTCTTTCAACCTCTTTACTTCTTTCTTCCCAAAATGTTAATCCTTCAATCCCCACATTTTTAGGATTAAATACTGGATCTTTCCCTTCTTTTTTCTGCGTTTCATAGTCTTTTAACACTTTTAATGCGATTTTACTTAATAATAGAATCGCGATTAAGTTTAACCATGCCATACTACCGATTCCTAAATCTCCGAGATTCCATAAAAGCGACGCTGATTCAACACTACCGATGTAAACCATAATTAAAAATCCAAATTTTAAAACTGGTTTTAACCAGCCATACTTCAATTGACGATCTAAATAAGTAAGTGTCGTTTCAGCGATATAGTAATAAGCGAGTAACGTTGTAAATGCAAAAAAGAAAATTGCAATTGAAATAAATATTGGACCAAACCCTGTCATCACAGTTTCAACTGCTTGTTGCGTATAAATTGGACCTGCTTCCACATTTCCTATGTTTTTTACAATAGCGCTTTTCCCTTCAGGTATAACATTATACATACCTGTAATTAATATCATAAGAGCTGTCGCTGTACATACGACAATTGTATCGATATATACGGAAAACGCTTGAACTAATCCTTGTTTTGCAGGATGCGATACTTCAGCAGCAGCCGAACTATACGTCGCTTCTCCGACACCAGCAACGTTTGAAAATACAGCACGTTTTACACCCCATGCAATAGCTGCACCAACAATTCCACCAAACATTTCATTTACACCAAATGCGCTAGAGAAAATTAAAGCAAACATACTTGGAATCTCCGTTACATTCGCAATTAATATGATACATGTAACAATTACATAACCAATTGCCATAAATGGAACAAGCATTTGAGAAACGCCAGCAATTCTCTTTACACCACCAAAAATAATTGCCGCTAGTAACACGACTAAAAATATACCAGTTATATATTTGTTAATACCATTAGAGTTTTCGAATCCAACTGCGATACTACTAGATTGAATACCTGGTAATAACATGCCATATGAAAGTGTTACAACTACCGCTACAATGACTGCAAACCATTTCATTTTTAAACCTTTCTCAATGAAATATGGAGTACCGCCGCGATATTCATTCCCTACTTTACTTTTGTATACTTGAGATAATGTTGATTCAACAAACGCACTCGCTGCCCCTAACAAAGCCATTACCCACATCCAAAATACAGCTCCAGGCCCGCCGAAAGCGATCGCTGTCGCTACCCCTGCGATATTACCAATTCCAACTCTTCCTGATAAGGCTAAACAAAATGCCTGAAAAGATGATATTCCCGTCTCTGAACTCTTTCCTTCAAATAATAGTTTAATCATCTCTTTAAAATAACGAATTTGCAAAAAACGTGTTGCAATCGTGAAATATACGCCTGCCCCTAATGCAAAAACAACTAAACCGATACTCCACACTTGCCCTACTAACCATTCTACTAAATTCTCCATCCAAATCCCCCTTATCATTCTTTGGAAAAGCAATTTTGTATATAAGAAAACGGACAACTATTATCAAACTTTCTAGTTGTCCGCATCTTTCATTATTTCATCCCTCAATTTTTGTCAGTAAAACACCCTATTACTTTATATTTACCCAAACACTTTTCACTTCTGTATAATTATCAAGCGCATATGAACCTAATTCGCGGCCAATACCAGATTGTTTGTATCCACCAAATGGTGCAGCTGCATTTTCTAAGTTATAATCATTAATCCACACTGTTCCTGCTTTTAATTTATTTGCCACTTGATGACCCGTTTTGATATTTTGCGTCCATACACCCGCAGCAAGGCCATAAGATGAGTTGTTCGCTCGTTCAATTACTTCTTCTGTCGAATCAAATGGAAGTACAACAACAACTGGTCCAAATATTTCTTCCTTAACGATTGTCATATCGTCTGTAACATCTGTGAATACAGTTGGTTTAACGAAATAACCTTTTTCAAGCGCACGTTCGCCACCAGCCGCCACTGTAGCACCTTCTTTCTTCCCTTGCTCAATGTAATGTAACACACGCTCTTGTTGTTTCTTAGATACGAGTGGACCCATTTCCGTTCCTTTCTCCATACCTGCTCCAAGTTTTACGTTGTTCGCCATTTTCACAAGTGCATCTACTACAGTTTCATAATGTTTACGATGAACAAATACACGTGATCCTGCGCTACAATTTTGACCGTGATTATACATAATACCTTGGAATGCACCATTAATTGCTTCTTCCAAGTCCGCATCTTCTAAAATGATATTTGGTGATTTGCCGCCAAGCTCTAACGTTACATGCTTAATCATTTCTGCAGACTGACGCATAATATACTTTCCTGTAACAGTAGATCCTGTAAAAGCAACTTTATCAATGTCATGATGATTTACAATTGCTGCTCCTGCTTCAGGACCAAAGCCTGGTACAAAGTTTACAACACCGTTTGGAAATCCAGCCTCTTTAAAGAGTTTTGCTGTATATAGTAAGGATAAAGGTGTTTGCTCTGCTGGTTTTAATACGATCGTACAACCTGTCGCCAGTGCAGCTCCCATTTTCCAAGAAGACATAACGAGCGGAAAGTTCCACGGAATAATCTGACCTACAACACCTACAGGTTCATGTCTCGTGTAATTTAAGTAATCTTTTGAAATTGGGATTGTTTGCCCAATAATTTTTGTAGCCCATCCTGCGTAATAACGATAATTTTCTACAGTCGCTGAAATATCATCATCAAGTGCTACTTGATATGGCTTTCCATTATCTAAAGCTTCTAGTTGCGCTAATTCTTCTCTATGTTCTTCAATTAAATCTGCTAACTTATAAATAAGATGCGCTCTTTCAGCAGTAGTCATTTCTGCCCACGGACCAGATTTAAATGCAGATCTTGCTGCTTTTACTGCAGCATCAATATCCTCTTCTTGCGCTTCACATACGACTGCTAGAACATCTTCTGTTGCTGGATTGTATGTTTCAAACGTCTTTCCGCCAATAGCAGAAACAAATTCGCCATTAATAAACATTTTAATTTCTTCATTTAAAAACGCTTCCACTTTTGGTTTCAGCTCAATATTTGTCTTTAACATTATGTTCTCCTCCTTATTTAAACAGCTGCATGAGCTGCAATATTTGATAAAATCGTTTGAAGCTTTTGATCTTCGTCAACAGTTAATCCTAGTCTTGGATAGCGAGAAGGTCCTCCCGCTTGCCCATGTAATTCCATGGAACGTTTAACGATTTGAACATATTTCCCTGATCCTTCAAGAAACTCGCAAAGTGGTAAAATAGCATCGTTTATTTCCCACGCCTTTTCTAATTCACCATTTTGAAAATGCTCATACATTTTTGTAACGAGACCGGGAACGATATTTCCTGCTACTGAAACCCATCCCGAAGCACCAACTAAATATGATTCCATAACTAAATCTTCAGAACCACAGAAGACTTGGAAAGCCCCTTCACTTTGTCTTACTAAATCTCTCGCTTTTCGAATATCTCCGCTAGATTCTTTAATATGTGTAACATTTTCACACTCTTTTCCAATACGGAGCATTAGTTCTGTACTCATATCGACACCAGAAGTAAATGGGTTATTGTATAGCATAATTGGTATATTTACAGAGTTTGAGATTTCTTTAAAATGAAAATAAATCTCCTCTTCCTTCGGTTTACAATAGTAAGAGTTTATAATTAATGCACAATCCGCTCCGTGCGCTTCTGCATGTTTCGTATATTCAATTGTTTCTTTTGTGGTCTCTGCTGCAGTTCCAACAATGACTGGAATACGGCCATCAATTTCTTTCAACACAGTTTCTACCATTTTAAATCGTTCTTCTTTTGATAAACTTACAAACTCTCCTGTACTTCCATTAATGATAATACCTGCAACCTTTTGTTCGATAAAGTAATTTACATTTTGTTTTACCCCATCCCAATTAATTTCCTGAAATTCATCCATCGGTGTTATTAATACTGGAAATGCCCCTTTAATTTTTTGCATATTTATCTCTCCCTATCACATTTTATTTTAATAAGAATCCTGCCGGAAACGGATCCGTAGGGTCTAATAGAAACGTCTGCATCCCTGTAATAAATCCTCTACTTTCAAAACGGAAAATGTATCCTAGTTCCTCCTTCTTCACTTTTTCCACAGTTATAAAACTATTAAATATACTTTCATTTTTAAAAGGTTTATCCGCCATATAATCATTTTTAAATAATGCATGAACATAGGAAACGATAGTAGAAACAAAACCTGGCGAACGTACGATAAAGTTATCTTCATGAAATGTAATCGACTTTATATGGTTCTTTTCTTTTTGCGAAGGATCTACTAAAATAAGCCTTTTTATTAGCGACTGTTTTTGTATAGCCTGCAGTGTAGCTTCTCCCCATCTTTTCAATTCTGAAATGTTTTCAACACGAATTTCTGGCGAATACGCACCTTTTTCTACAACTGCATATACTTTATCTGCTTGTATGAGAGAATAACTTACATTACCAACCTGTAAATTTTCCTCAATCAAATAGCAAAGTTTGCTTTCAAACGAAACAGATATAACTTCATCATTCTCTACATACGCATGAACTAAAAATATTCCAGATAACGTTTCAATTTTGTATTGATTGGACTCTCTCTTTTTTAAATACCCACTTTCGAGTAACATCGTTATTACCGCAACAATGCCCCCATAATGAAGCGGAATCGAACCTTCATAATTAAAAAATAATACAGCTGCATCCACTTCATTATGGATAGATGGAACAACAATACACCCATTCAAACCAATAAAACCACGTGGTTCATTTAATAAAAGCTTCATCTCTTCTGCTAATTCACCTGAAAATTGTTCATTTAATTGCTCCAAACTGTAGTAGTATTTGCATGGTACGTCTTTCATTACACGAAATGCCTCGCCATTTACATGTACGTCTACTGCTGTATACATTTTTTGAATGTTCATTTTATATCCTCCGTTTCATGTTCCATCGGCGGAATTAGCAAAAATCCTTCTTTGAGTGGATCCATTTCATTGTAAAAAAATTTATGCATACCCATAAGCCAAGCTGATCCCGTAATTTTCGTTATGACAGCTTCAATATTTTCAACATGTGTCGTATTCACGACATATCCTTTAAATAAAGAACCAACGATACTCTCATGAATGAACTCTTCACCAATTTTGATTTCTTTCTGAGCGTATAATACAGCTAGCTTCGCAGATGTTCCTGTACCGCATGGGGATCGATCTATTCCGCCTGGTGGTACAACAACTGTATTTTTCACATGCGCACATTCATGAGTAGCATCTGTATAAAATTCAACATGTGTTAATCCTCTAATAAACGAATACTCTGGATGAATGATTTCAAACTTCTCATTAATTGTGTTTCTTATATGAATCGCCTTATCGATGATTGTAGATGCATTTTCTGGTACTAATTCTAGGCCTACTGACTTCGCATCAATAATGGCATAAAAATTCCCTCCATACGCAATATCAGCCTCTACAGTTCCAATGTCTTTAACTTGTACAGTAATATTTTTCAATAAAAAAGCTGGTATGTTACAGAAAGATACCTCTTTTGCTTTTCCATCTTGAACAGCAATATCTACTTCCACTAAGCCAGCCGGGGTATCTAGTTTTAAAGAAGTAATCGGTTCAACTACTGGAATTAAACCTGATTCAACTAACGCTGTACATACACCGATTGTATCGTGACCGCACATCGGTAAGTATCCACCTGTCTCTATGTATATAACACCTATATCAGCCTCAGGATGACATGGGTCTGTTAATAATGCCCCTGACATTACATCATGACCACGCGGTTCATTCATTAACAATTTTCGAATCCAATCATATTCCTTTTTCATATGTAACATCTTCTCTGCCATCGTCTCTCCAATCAACTTTGGAAGTCCGCTAATTAATGTCCTCGTTGGATTCCCGCCCGTATGTGTATCAATAGTCGTAAAGACTCTTTGTGACCTCATCCGTTTAACACCCTTTCTGTAAAACGACTCAAACGAAGTGGTTCAATAGGAATAATTGTCTCCTTTTCATTTAATAACTCTTCAATTACTTTCCCAGTAACTGCTGCAAGACTAATCCCATCCCCTTCATGTCCAGCGGCAATGAAATAATTCGGAATATGTTCCACTCGTGAAATAATCGGCAAATGATCTTCTGTCCACGGACGTAAACCAGCGTAAGAACGAATTACCATCATATCTGCCATTTTCGGATAAAAGCGAATCGCTCTATTTGCGATACATTTAATGACTTCATTGTTTATTCTCGTATGAAACCCTACAAATTCACGACTACTTCCAATTAAGAAATTTTGACTTTCAGTAGGCTCAAATACGAGCGCAACCCCGTATTTTTCAGTTAAAACATCTACTTTTCTTTTTCCGCCAAATTTAGAAATTAAATAACCGAATTCCATTACTTTACGGCACCCTACATGTTGTTGCCTTGATGCTACTATAATATGCCCTTTTCTCGGTTCAATTGGTATATTTATATCCAACATCTGACCAATCTTAGGAGCCCACACACCGGCTGCATTTACAACTTGTTTTGCTGTAAAAGTACCATTCGTAGTTTCTACAACAAATGAACCATTCGTCTCTATTTTCATACTCTTTACTTCGGTCTGCTTAAAGGCTTTTGCGCCAAACTTTTGTGCCTCTGACAGAAGCGAGAAAGCAAGGAGATATGGATTCACAGTTGAATCCGTCGCACATTCTAAACCGCCTAATAAATCATCAGCAAAAAAAGGCGACTCTTCTCTTATATCTTGCCTATCAAGCATTCGAAACGGTAATCCAGCTTTTTTTTGCCGATTTACCCATTGCTGTGCAGCCTCCATCTCTTCGTCTGACTCACATACGAGAATACTTCCTGGTGCCCTATATTCAAATGAATGCTCTAATTCTTCACTTAAATCAGTTACTAATTTTTGACTTACTAAAGACATTTGACTATCAAACCCTGGGTCTTTATCAATGGCCAAAATATTCCCATCACACCGTGAAGACGTCCCGCTGACAAATTCTCCTTTTTCAATGATTGTTACGTCTCTTCCGTATTTTGAAGTGTAATAAGCGATAGAACACCCTATTATTCCACCACCTATAATTAAAACGTCGCAGTGCCTCACAATATACTCCTCCTTTCCCTAAACCTCTCACTTTCTTTTATGCAATTGACGTGCCAATTCTGCACATATACAATTTCCATAAACAATATTTTTATTTGTAAAAATAATTCAAATTTATAGTAAATAGGTGTATTATTTTTTTATCACTGTCAAAATTTTTATACATAACAGGAGGATATTATGGCATTTTCATTTCCGACTATACAAGAGTTTTTGGAAAGTATTTTAATCGATCATACATGTAGCCTTAATCACATTAAGCAAGTAAACGAAAGGTTTTATTATCTCCCTTCTACTACAGAAGAATATAATTGCGCCATTATTTATGTAGATGACTCATTCACTGCACTAATTGACGCTTTTTCTTATGAATTAGCTGTTATCATCCTTAACGAAAACGATGAGCCGATATGCTGTATAACTTCTCAGCAAATGATTCCATTTCTTTATAAGTCCTACAATGAACTACAGGCATTTTATGACACCGTAATACTAACAACTGACTCTTCTGTTACAGTCATTGATAGTAAAGAATGCGTTCGAACTTGGACAGATGGTGCTGAAAAAATATTTTCAGTCAACCATAATGAAATTATTGGGCAACCGATTACTCGTTTTTTTGATTATAAAGACTTGGAAATTTTACAATCTTTACATGATGGAAAAAGCATAGTCGCTCAGTTCCATCAGCCTCGTCCCGATTTATTCGTATTAATTAATTCAAATCCAGTTTATTGTAATGATGAAATTATAGGAGCAGTCGTTTCAGAAACAGATGTTACAAATCAAGTCGCTTTAAATGAAAAACTATTTAATATGTCACATGAAATGCACCGTTTAGAACAAGAAGTGGCAAAGTATAAAGATGAATCTGACCCTTTCCTTGCGATGAATGGAAAAAGTCCTGTTATACAAAGAACGATACAATTAGCTAGAAAAGTTTGTTCGGTGAAATCAACTGTTTTAATACTTGGGGAAAGCGGAGTTGGAAAAGAAGTATTTGCGAAAGCAATTCATGAAGCAAGTGAAGCAGCGAAGGCGCCTTTTATTTCGATTAACTGCGGGGCAATTCCAGAAGCGTTATTTGAAAGTGAATTATTCGGTTACGAGCGTGGGGCGTTTTCTGGAGCTAATAGTAAAGGGAAAAAAGGTAAAATTGAACTCGCACAAGGCGGTACTTTATTCCTCGATGAGATTGGCGAAATGCCGCTCGATATGCAAGTAAAACTGTTACGTGTACTACAAGAACGAAAGTATTACCGAGTTGGCGGAGAAAAAGAAATTAATATTGATTTCCGCATTATCGCTGCTACAAATCGGGATTTACAAGAAGAAATGAGAAAAGGAACTTTCCGAGAAGATTTATATTATCGTTTAAATGTAGTTAGCCTGCATATTCCACCGCTGCGTGAAAGACGAGAGGATATTATCGAACTCACATACTCATTCTTAAACGATTTTTCGATCAACTATAACCGACCAATTCGTGACCTACCTTCAAGCATTATGCATGAACTGCTTCATTACAATTGGCCAGGTAATATTCGCGAACTTCGAAACGTTGTTGAACGACTTGTGGTATTCGCAACAGACGGAATTATAAAACAAGAATATTTACCATTTCATACGACTGAAACTTTAGACAACCATACAGCTCATTCCCTATTACTCAGCAACAATAATACAATCCTTTCTTTACAAGAAGAGATGGATGAGCATGAGAAAAAAGTTATTGAAAGGGCTTTACGAATTTTAAATGGGAATAAATTAGAATGTGCAAAACAACTTGGCGTAACAAGGGCTACTTTATATAACCGTTTAAAAAAACTTGGACTTCAATAAAGAAGCAGTATGCACCGATTAGGCGTTTACAGGTAGCTCTCTCCTTCCTCTATATTGGCATGATTTTTGCATATATAATTTGTGCAAACCGAACTAGAGGAGGAATACACATGACAAATAAAAACAACTTAATCGTTTGTCGTTGTGAAGAGGTTACATACGGACAACTTCAATCGACAATTGCTGAATATAACTGCTCGGCAAGAGAATTAAAACTAAGAACACGTGCTGGCATGGGATTTTGCGGTGGTCGTACATGCAGAATAATGATAGATCGAATGATTGAAAATGCGAATCCTGACGTAACTCTTAATGAACTACCGTTAAAATATCAACCACCAATACGTGCAGTTACTTTTGGATCGGTAGGTGAAAGTAAATGAGTAGAATTACACATCACCCTATTTTAGGTACTTTACAAAGTAGTGAGCGTATTACTTTTCAATTTAACGGTCATCAATACGAAGCATATGAACATGAAACGATAGCTGCTGCCCTGTTAGCAAATGAAATACGGACATTAAGAGTTCATGAAGATAGCGGGACACCGCGAGGTATTTATTGTAATATCGGGCACTGTTCTGAATGCCGCGTAACAGTAAATAATCAAACAAATGTACGTGCATGCTTAACTGTTGTAGAAGAAAACATGGTTGTTGAAAGCGGGAAACAGCATCCGAATATCGTGAGAGAGATGGTGAAAAAACGATGAGTGATGTAATTATCATTGGTGCAGGACCAGCGGGATTATCTGCTTCTATCTCTTGTGCTCGTTTCGGACTAAAAGTGCTCGTTATTGATGAATTTATGAAGCCGGGTGGGAGATTGTTAGGACAGTTGCATCAAGAGCCTACTGGAGAATGGTGGAACGGAATAGAAGAATCGAAGCGACTTCATGAAGAAGCAGAATCACTTTCAGTACATATTAGGTGCGGTGTTTCGGTCTATAATTTAGATAAAGATGAAAACAATTGGTTTGTACATACTAATATCGGTACGTTAGAAGCACCGTTCGTACTACTTGCTACTGGTGCTGCGGAATATTCTATTCCCCTTCCAGGCTGGACACTTCCAGGAGTGATGTCAATTGGAGCAGCTCAAGTTATGACAAATGTTCATCGCGTGCAAGTTGGAAAAAAAGGAATCATTATTGGTGCTAACATTTTGTCTTTCGCCATTTTAAGTGAATTGCAATTAGCGGGAATTAAAGTAGATCATATTGTACTCCCTGAAAAAAGCGAGTTAAGTCAAAAAGCTGGTGAACCTGAAGAAGTTTTAAACTCTCTTTTAAATGCAGCACATCTCGCTCCTTCTGCTATTTTACGAATAGGTAGCCACTTTATGAAATATGATTGGATTCGAAAAGCTGGATTAACATTCTATCCAAACAGCGGAATGAAAATAAACGGAACGCCACTTCACCTTCGGAAAGCAGCTCTTGAAATTATCGGAACAGATCAAGTTGAAGGTGTACGTATTGCTAATATTGACTCTAAAGGAAATGTTATTAATGGATCAGAGAAAATATATGAAGCAGATTTTGTTTGTATTGCTGGGGGATTATACCCACTTGCCGAACTTGCAGCTGTAGCCGGTTGTCCCTTCCATTACATTTCAGAATTAGGCGGACACGTTCCTCTCCATTCTGAAACAATGGAAACTCCTCTTCCTGGTTTATTTGTAGCTGGCAATATTACAGGCATTGAAAGCGGAAAAATTGCGATGGCGCAAGGAACAGTTGCAGGTCTATCTATTGCTAAATATGCAAGTAAAAAACGTGATATAGTCGACCAACATTTATCTCACGCCATTCAAAACGTTCACTTTGTTCGTCAGAAAGCTACAATTCAGTTTAATCCGATGGTAGATATCGGTAGACGAAAAATGAATGATTTATGGCATAAATTCCAAACAAATGATAAAGATTTCTATAAACAACAAGAAATTATTTAATAAGACTTATTTGTCAAAAAGCTCCCCTTATCAAAAACATAAGGAGAGCTTTTCAAATTATTTCACTTCAATTGTCCAATCACCATCAGCTTGAATAGTAAATATATGTATACCGTTTTCTTTTACAGGCATTTTTTTTGTAGTATCAGCGTTTCCGATTTCGTTAAATAAAGTGTTATCATTTAGATGAACGATAAAATTACTTTTCCCATTATTATGTACCCCATGAAATTCTTTTAAACCTTTTTCTAATTTTACAAATATAACATCACTACCATGCCCACTTACTACCCCTGGAGTCGTCACTACTTTATCCATCGGAATAGATTGAGACATATTAGCACTCCAGTGTCCGTCTGCTAGTGCATCAATGAAATACTTTCCACTCTCTTTTATAACAACTAATTTTTTTTGTTTACCATTTCCAATAAAGTTAGAAAGTGTTCCCGCATCATTTCCCTGTTCATCTTTCAAATGAAGGATTGCATTACTTTTCCCTGTATGTTCTACATCAGCAATTACAAAACCAGATTTCAACTCAAAGAAATCAGATGAATTTTTACCATCTCCTTCTATTGACACATTATGGTCTTGTGATAACTGTTCTACTGTACTTGCTGATTTTACTTCCTTAACTTTTTGATTTGCTGTGTCAGTTTTTTGTTCTACACTCTTCTCCATTTTCTCTTTCGCCTTTACATTCTTTGTTTCTTCTGTTGAATTACAAGCAGTTAAAGATAAACATACCGCAGCAATTGTTGCTAATAATTTCTTTTTCATAATATCCTCCTATTAATATAAAACATTCTTAATAAGAATAACATATTTTTACCAATTCATCAGTTTATTAAAAATTGAATTTTATCCTAAAATAGGAAACATATTAAAAATAGAAATTAAAATAAAAAACTGCTAGAGCATAAAGCCCTAACAGTCTTATTGTTCATCACTATTAAATTTCGCTAATGCGTAAATACCTTCTTCATCATCTAATTCAAGTTGTAATCTCGCTGCGAATGAATTGACATTATATTCTCTGTCAAGCAATAAGCGTAATGCTTCGATTAAGTTTGCTTGAATTAAAATTTGCTGGCGACCATTTACCTCTACTTCCGCAGAGAAACCGTAGTCATCGTCATACATGAGTTCAACTAACACTTCTTCTGGACCCACTTGTCTTTTTTCAGCTATATATACGCAAAGCGCATTTATTAATTCTTGTTCAGAAATTTTTATTGTTTCCATGCTACTTCATCTGCCTTCTTTTTACGTTGGTCTTTGAAGTATTTAAATGCACGAACTGCTAACATTACGATACCAGCCATTACTAACATATTTACAATAAACGCTAATACAGAACCAAGAGCTCCCATATTTGCAAATAAGCTACCCATTAGTAAACCACCAAGACCACCTAGTAATAAACCTTTCATAAAGCTTCCTTTATTACTTTTTGGTGCTGTGTTTGTTGCTTTCGTTTTTGAATCTGGAGTCGTTTTTTGAGAATTTACATTTGAGTCTTTTTTGTTTAAATCAACTTTTGACTTTTGACCTGAACTTGGTGTAAATGATTTTTTACCAGATTTGTAACTTTTCGCTGCCGCATGATCTACGAACATAAAGCTGCTAGCCCCAAAGATAACCATAAATGCTGTCATTACTGCTACAAGTTTTTTCAACATATTATATCCATTCTCCTTTTATATAGATATATGTGAAATCTATCTTTCTAGTAAATTCAGAATGATAGATTTGTTTTTAAGAACATTTTAAAGGTTCTTATGAACTTATTATATGAACTTTTGTCGAAATATGCAAGTATTATTTACTTCCGACAGTTTGGTGACAAAGGAAAATTTAAGCAAAACAGAATTGACTTTAAATGAAACAAAACATATTATAAGTTCATAAGAACTTTTTATTATTTTGGAGGTGAAAAGATGGAAACATTTCATCTCACACGAAACGAAATGGCTACCCTTCTTCTATCACTAAGAGGATGGAATACGAAAAAGCCTCTCGGTATTTTACAAGAAGCTTGGGCAAAGTCACATAAAAAAGATATTGAAAGCGGACAAAGCGTTACAGCTTTTATTACTACCGCACTTTCACCTATTTTTGAAAAGCTGATTAAAATTGACGATACTGATGTCGGTTTTTCTTTAAATGAAATAGTTGCGCTTGGCAATCAGATTGAAAACACAAGTTTCTCTGTAACTGCTATGCAAAACTGGGTGAAACGAGATATAAAAGAAATGATTGGCTCTCCTCAAAAAGGGAAAAAATATTCAATTGAACAAGCAGCCTTACTATTTATTGTCGAAGATTTAAAAACAGCACTTGATTTTGAATCCATTCGTAAGCTATTACGCCTTATTGTAAATGACCCAGCCGATCGAAGTGATGATTTAATCAATCCTGTTCATTTATATGTAGCATACTCTTCTCTATTTGAAGAACTCAATCAAGGGAATTGCTTACAATTAAATGCAACAGATACCGTTCATACAATTGAAAACATCGTAAAAGAAAAAGCTGATAAAATCGCAAGCAAGTTCGATCAAATTAATAACGAACAACGCGAAGCAATTCGTAACGCTATTATTATTGCGACCCTTTCTGTACATACCGCATATGTACAAATGTTAGCAAAACGTTACGTAACAGCAACTTTATTTTTACAGAACTTAGATGTGAAGCCTTAAAAAAATAGGAGCAGAAATGCTTCTATTTTTTTATAACGGAAACAAGCAACCATCTGTTCCAAATATACAACAAATGCTTGCTTGATTTATTTAAATTTAAGTTTCATTTCATATAAAGCCGTAGTATTACGCATATCTACAAGTAGTGTCATTTAAGGTTCCATATATCCCTCTAACCCTCATTACATTCAGAATTAACTGTTTTTTACCGTGCTATTTTCTCATTCTTAATTCTATGCATATCATACACTTTCACTTCATTCTCTATATATGATTTTACTTTTTTAAATTCAGCTTTCTCATAACAACGAATTGCCCTTTTGTTGTCTTCCCTTACCTGTAATACAACTGCTTGTATATCGGAATCTAAAAACGATTTACTTATGAAATACTTTGTAATTTCTGTTCCAAGTCCTTTTGAATATAAATTCGAAACGCCAATAAGAATAGAGTATTCCATCACATAGGTATCATCATATTTCGTCTTTTTTAATCCGACTCTTCCTATTACTTCATCTCTCACTATTATTACATGATAACTTGTATAAGACCGCGCTAATTTTTTAGTCCAATACTCCCGAAGTTCTTCTATTGTATATCGCTTAAATGGTTTCACATCTGCTATGTTATGTAATTCTTCGTCGTTATACCATTCTAATATAATTGGTAAATCATCCAATTCTAGAAGACGCTCTTTCCAGTTCACATTTCCACCCCATCTATTTTATGTTTTCAAACCAATTTAAAAAAGAATATGCATATTCTTTTTTAGGTAACCTTACTATCGCTTGAATAAAAGAGGATTTTTCTACAATATCCTCTAACTGCTCCTCACTATAAACGTAAATACCACCTACATATGAACTGTACGCCTTTTTCTCAGTTATTATCGCTAAATTGTTATTTTCCTTTTTAAAATCACCCTCCACTCCTTTTTGAAATGATAAACTTTTAGTTGGTGAAACATAAAGTTGAATTAAAGATACTATTTCAACATCATCTGATTTTGCAAAGCACTGTATTTCATTTAAAATTATTTCATCTTGTAACGGAAGAAAGTCTTCTACTTCTAACTTCTCTCCTTTATGAAAAAAGTTTTGAAGTTCAGGAGTATAGAACGAAAGATTTTTCTCCTCTATCATTTTAAAAATTGTTTGCAGCAATATGTCTTTTCCTATCACAAACGGGTGGCCAAATCCATTATTGTAAAGCCCTTCTTTCATTTTCATTAATTGTTCGATGAAGGGGATTCCCGATTCTTCAATAACAAGTTTACCGTCAATTAAACGCATGTTAACAATCAATTCTTCTATCTGTAAACCTTCTAATTCAAGCGATGAGTAATATAAATCTCTATTCCAAAAATCTAATTGATCCATTCCTAATGAATTAAATAAGAGCTCATCTATAATTGGAAAAACTCCATCTTCTGTTAAAGCTTTCGTTACATTATCTAATAATCTAGGTGTTTGATTTAAAATCGTACGTATTTCTTCGTCCTCTTGAATGATTCGTACCGTCCACTCACCATGATCTTCACCCGATATTTGCTGAAAACAATGTGAATATGGCCCATGTCCAACATCGTGTAAAAGGGCTACAGTAGATACTAGCTTTCGTTCATATTTCGATAAATGTATGTCACCAATCTCAGTAAGATGTTCTATCACTTTATTTACTAGCACATATACACCTATCGAATGTTCTTCTCTTGTATGTATTGCGTTCTCATGTAAAAAATAAGTATGTCCTTGTTGTTTAATATACGCCAACCTTTGAAATGCTTTTGTATCTATCAATCGAAGGATATCTCTATCACGAATAGAGATTGGTCCATAAATCGGATCTGTAATATACATACGTTCTCCTCCTATTTTTGTAAATGAAAGACCTATACCATTATACTTAATTTTCAGTCTATTATCATTGATATATGAGAAATTTTTAATAACCTTTTCATTAACCCTTCATGAAAACGCGGCTTATATCCTTTACTATAATACTTATAAGAGACATAAAAGAATTGAAATAGCAATCCCCTATGTAAATAAGGTATAATCTACATATAGTGAACCTTTTATGTCATTAAATAAATGGTTCTTATACTCAAAAATTCATAAACTAGAAGGTGCAACAATGTTAAGTAGTTTTATTCATTCAGTATTAACGTTTTTTGAAGGATTAGGTTATTGGGGCATTATGCTTGGACTTATGATTGAGATCATCCCAAGTGAAATTGTCCTTGCTTATGCAGGATACTTAGTATTCAATGGAAGTATCTCATTTATAGGCGCAGTTGTATTCGGTACAATTGGCGGTGTTATTGCCCAAATCTTTATTTATTGGCTTGGACGATACGGCGGACGACCTATATTAGAACGTTATGGAAAATATATTTTCATACATAAAAAACAAATAGATGCTGCAGAAGATTGGTTTAATCGTTACGGAACTGGCGTCATTTTTACAGCACGCTTCATTCCAGTAGTACGTCATGCGATTTCAATTCCTGCTGGTATTACAAAAATGCCTTTACTACGTTTCACTACATTAACAGCACTTGCGATTATCCCTTGGTCTATTATTTTCATTTATTTAGGTGAAAAACTAGGTGAAAATTGGGAGAATATAAACGATATTGCTGGTCCGTATGTGAAATCATTTGCAATTGGTGGCGTCGTACTTATACTTTTATACTTCGTTATAAAAAAATGGACAAAAAAGCGCAAAAATCTTGCTTAAGAATATAATAAAAACCGCTATAAATTCATTCGGAATTATAGCGGTTTTTTATTTATATATGAATTAATCTTCAGGAATTATATAACACCTTTCCATCTACATTTACATGGATAAGCAACCATTCGATCATTCTTTTCGTATATTATCTCAAAAAGGAGTGATTCCCCTATGCATTGGCAGCAAAAAATACCATACTTAATCGGACGCCCTATCGGTATTTCCTTCATAAATGGGCAAGGAACTTCTGGCGTATTATGTTCAGCGCATGATGGTCAATTATATGTGTATGAATACCTTTATCAAGCTCAGTTCGCAATGAAACATTATGATTATAGACAGGTTCAAGATATACATGCATTCCCAAATTGCCCCCACCAAAATCCTCTATACTAAAAAAATCGGAACGGCTCATAGCCATTCCGATTTCTATACTTTATTTCTCAGAATAAAATTTCTGCACTGCTTCATCAAAATAAATCCAACCTTTCCAGCCTAAATGAATCGTATCTTTTAAGAAATACTTATCATATTCATGACCAGAGAAATCAACTACTGGATATCCTGCTTTCTCAACCTGTTCTCGAACTTTATTATAATACACTTCACGGCGTTCTTTCGGGAAGCCAGTATAATCATACCAAGGCCCATTTACAGGTACAGAAATAAAGAGTGGTTTGACATTTTTCTCTTTAAATAAATCTAAAATAATTTGTAAATCATCATATTCTGGTGATTCATCATATGTTTCATTTGCTCTAAAGTTTTTTAAACCTTTTAGTTTTTTCTTCAGATTATTCTTATGATAATACGGATTTTCAATTCCGAATGTATTTGTAGTAGACTCAGCTTTCCCTTCTTGTTCCGCGTGTTTACGTGCATCTTCCCAAGAAATTGAACGAAGTCCGATATTTGTTTTCTCTTTCATCGGTTCGATTTTAAATAAAGAGTTAAATAAATCTCTATGATCTAAAATATTTCGATGCATATAAGCAAGTGGTTTAGCTAAACCTGCTTTTATGTTATGTTTTGTATCATTATATACAATACCTTCTAATGAATTTTTTAATATATCGTCTTCTTGAACAACTTTATAATCTAATAGCCGTTTCGCGATTTGCTTCTTCATTTCTGGATTTATCTCATCATTAAAAATAAAATGATATGCTTGTTGTTTGGAGAAATTATTAGTGAAATCCCCTTGTGAAACACCAGTCTTTGTAAACCATTGTGGTGAAAGAACAAAGACTACTTTTTTACCTTCTAATTCATCCATAGTAGATGTCATATTTAAAATATGAGCTAAACTTTGTGTACCGCCAGTTCCAATTAAAAACGGTGTAAAACCAGCTGGATTTACTTTGAAATAATTAGACGGATGATATGCATCCATTCGTAAAAATTCTGATGAACCGTACATCGGTAAATACTGTGAATTCTCTAACATTTTTTGCTGTAAGAAAACACTTTGTAATTTCTCTTTTTGTAAAGAAGTTGCCGCATCTTCTACCTTCTTATCACTAATAAGCGATACTAAACTTTTCGATGGGATTAGAATGATAATGAAAAAAAGCACACACGCTAAAATTATAGGACCAAAAGCATGCTTCATTTTCATCTTCTGTCCCTCTTTCTATCGTTATTAACTTGTAACCCTTGTTTTTGACACGTCATCTTTTCTCTCCTTTTTCTCTATACATGTTCCATTCTATTTATCTATTATATACATGTATGTATTTCCTTCCTTGTTCTATTAAGCCCTATATAAATAGCGCCAGAAAATGTTTCCATAGAAACACGTTAATTATACAAGATTCTACATAAATTTCACACTGGAATTTTAGTAATAATTTTATTTTTAAGTCGTGAAAAAACATATGAAATGTCTATATTTCATTCGGAACTGTACAAAAAACAGACTATCACACACGTGAAGTCTGTTTCCCCATTCTTTTATTTTTGTACATCTGCCCATTTTAAACTTGTAGATGGACCAAATTGATGTACATATAAATCTTTCACATATGGTTTTTGTAAGTAAGATAATCCACGCTGGAATACCGGTGCAATTACTGCATCATCAAGTAGCATTTTTTCAGCATCTTGCATTGCTTTCCAGCGAGCCTTTTCATCATTACCTAATTCTGTTTTAATCTTCTTAATTAACGCATCATATTCTGGGTTTGCATATTCTGTATTATTAACACTGCTTCCAGAAAGGAATACTTCTAAGTAAGTCATTGGATCTGGATAATCCGGTAACCAGCGTGATAACGACATTTCATATTCTTTCTTCTTCTCAAGTGCTAATTTTTGCGTATGTGGCTGTAATTTCACATTCACTTTTAATCCAGGTAAATTTTTCTCAAGCTGCTCTTTAATGTACTCTCCGACTTTTTTAAAGTTTTCTAAGTCATAATTTAATAGTTCTAACGTCACTTCATTTGTACCTGTCTCTTGTTTTGCTTTCTCCCAATATTCCTTCGCCTGTTTTACATTCGTCTTATTAAACTCACCAGCCGTACTTCTAAAATCTTTCTTACCTGGGCCTTTTAAGAATCCTTTTGGTACGTAATAATTTGCAGCAACCGAACCATCATTTAAAAATGAATCTGCGAGTCCTTTCTTATCAAAAACTGTACTTAGCGCAAGCCTTGCATTTTTATTTTTAAGAATCGGTACATTTTCATTAAATCGGAAGAAGTACATAACTGGATCTGTGTATTGTTTTAGCTCTTTATTATTTTTATATTTATCTACGAATTCTGTAGAAATAACAGCTCTATCAACTTTATCTGTTTCATATAAATTTACCGCAGTTGAAATTTCTTTTACAATTTGATAGTTTACTTCATCTAACTTCACTTCTTTTTTATCCCAATACTTATCGTTTTTCTTCATTGTAAAGCTAGCTTCATGCTTCCACTCTGATAATGTAAATGGTCCATTATATACCGCTTTATTTGCTTCTAATCCGTATTTATCACCTTGCTCTTTCGCATATTTTTCGTTAATTGGATAGAAGGATGGTAAAATTAATAATTTCGTAAAATACGGTACAGGATGTTCTAGCTCTACGACGAATGTTTTATCATCCTTCGCTTTTACTCCTAATTCATCTAGACCTAGTTGTTTTTTATTTATCTTCTCAGCGTTTTTCACATCGTACGCAATGTATGCATATTGAGAAGCGGTATCTGGATTAATCAATTGCTTCCAAGCGTATACGTAATCATGAGCGGTTACTGGATCTCCGTTAGACCATTTCGCATCACGCAATTGGAATGTATATGTCTTTCCATCTTTACTCACTTCATATTTTTGTACGCCTGCCTCAATTACTTCATCATTTTTCGATAAACGGAATAGTCCTTCCATTACGTTATTTAAAACGTTAAACGAGACTGCATCTGTTACTTTTCCTGAATTTAACGACGGAATTTCACCTATTTCTAGTAACTGCAATACTTTCTTCTCATCTTTCGGCTTTGTTGCAGTTTTTTCTTTTGCGCAGCCAACTAAAAATGAAGAAGCTAATAGAGTACTAACTAATGAGTAACGAACAATTTTTTTCATTTGAAAACCCCCTCTATTTTTAAGGTAAGTAACGACGTGCACCAGCGTATTCTTCTATATATCCTGGTGTATTTAGCGGTATAATCTCTACCGACCTTTCAGCTCTTGGTGAGTGAATCATATTGCCATCACCAATATACATTGCAACGTGATGGACACTACCTTTCCCTTGATCATGTGCAAAGAAGATTAAATCTCCCTTTTGTAAGTTTTCTTTATCAACTGCAATTCCTGCTCTTGATTGCGGTCCAGAATCTCGCGGAATTGTAATGCCGTGCGATTTATAGATCGTATGCGTGAAGCCAGAGCAATCAAATCCAAAACCACTTGTACCAGCCCATATATACGGTAAACCTAAAAATATTTTCCCTGTGTTAATTAAATCATCGGCCGCCGGAGTTGGAATATCAGTTTGAGAACGGTAAACTGTTCCATCATTTTTTCGTAGCCATGCTTTCTGACCATTTGGCAACAATACACGGTATGAAATTGTGTCTTCACTTAATAGCGGCAGTCTTGTATTATAACTGACTTCAAGTGATTTATGTTTTTCAGAAGGATTTATATATAAAATCGCTGTTGGCTTTGTTATTAATACAAAAGGTTCATTTGTTTTATCTGCAAATTCTTGATTATATGTTAATTGCTTTTCAGGCATCCAGCCCGGATAACCTTCTTCATTTCGTGGTGTTGGCTGTCCATGCACTAATACCTTCACCCACTCGCCTTTCTTATCAATAACAGTTACTTCTTGACCGAGTAACGCTTGTGTTTCTAATTTATTTGCATTTGTTAACCATAGTTTCTCGTCAAGTGTCATTGATTTCGTCCATTTCCAAAGATCCACTGGATTTGTTGCACTCGGTGTATCGATTGACCTTAATGAATCAGGTGCTGTCCATAACGTTGCAGCAGATACATCTATAAATGCTTTATTATCCTTCTTTTCTTCAGCATTTGCCAATGTAAACGATGAAAATATAAATAAAGTTGTTAAAAATGCAGTTCCTGCTTTTTTCATATATATCCCCCTTAAAAAAATAGTTTACTAGTCTCTTCTCCTAAGACTTACTATTCACTGTTGATTGAAGGTTTACCTTTGATCCAGAATAAGTCATTCCTTCTGGCTCTTCCATTAACCAAAGCGGTGCATCAAGATCAAAATAATGTATATTAGGATGTGCTGCCGCTAAATGTGCAACAGCGCTAACGGAAAGTGAAGATTCCATCATGCTTCCCACCATACACTTCACACCAGCCGTTTCTGCGATATCTGCAATACGCCATGCTTCACGTATGCCACCACATTTCATTAATTTAATATTAATTAAGTCTGCGTATCTTCCTTGAACGAGCTTTAATGCATCACTTGCTGAAAATATACTTTCATCGGCCATAATTGGCGTTTGCACACGATCTTTGACATACTTTAACCCATCCCAATCTTTCGCGTGTACTGGTTGTTCAATAAATTCTATATTTAAATTACGATTTTCCATCTCTTGAATGATAGAGATCGCTTCTTTTGGACTCCAACCTTGATTCGCATCTAAACGTAATGTCGTATTTCTTGGTACCACATTTCGAATTGCCTCAATACGTTCCAAATCTAAATGCGCCTCTTTACCCACTTTAATCTTTAATGTTTGAAATCCTTTTTCTATATGTTTCTTCGCTTCTTTTGCCATTAATACAGGCTCATCCACACTCACTGTAATATCGGTATAAATTTCTTTCTTCCCGCCTAACAATGCATATAACGGCACATTTTGATATTGGCAATATACATCATATAGAGCGATATCTACCGCTGCTTTCGCACTTGAATTTCCAATACAACTCATTTGAATGCGCTGTAGTAACTGCTGAAACTGAATGATATCTTGACCAATTAAACATGAACGCATCGGTCCTAAAATCGCTTCTTCCATTCCACTGGTGAAATCACCCGTAATAACTGGCGTTGCGGCTGCAGCCCCCTTACCAATCACTCCTTCGTCTGTATGAATATAAACATCTATACTTTCAATTTCTGTTACAGTACGAAGCGCGGTTTTAAACGGTGTATGAAGTTTTATACGTCTACGATTTACTTTTACGTCTGTAATTTTCATTTTGTTCATCCTTTCGTTCTCCAATGAAGTGAAATCTTAATCCACCGGAAATTTATTACCCACAGATTATTAGGTAAACCTATTGAGCATTTACTCTCCTATCTCTCTACTTTGCTTTTGATGTAGGACTTTAATGTGGAATAAAAAAATCCAGCCATAAGAATGATTCTTACGGCTGGATTTTGTCTATGATTGAGTAGACAAAGCAGCAATCTGATTATATTTTTTCTGTGCATCTTTTAGCGCTACAAGTAACGCTTTTTGAGAAGAACCGAAATAACGGTTCTTCACTTCCATTACTAACGCTGGGTCATTTATATTTTTATGTAAAAATAAATATTTAACAAATTGAGATGTTAATGCAATTGTCGCTGAGCAATCTGCATCTACAATTTCCCCTGTATCCTTAACAAGAACAAATGCTACGAAATAGCTTTTAAACTTTTCAGTAATGGGATTATTTTGAGGTGCTTTCGCATCCCCTACGACATAAATTGTATTTGAAGCGTACACAGCTACCTTCCTTTCTTATACGAGGATAACGGGTTTCTTAATAGTCGTATGAGCGATGAACTCAACGTTGATTAAAAAATGTATCCGCTTATCTTGTATTATAATACAATTAACAGAATTTTAACAATATTTATTTCAGTGTATATTCCATAATTGTGAAAATATCTCAAACTCTTCATTTTTACAATATGTGATTGTTCCTTGTACCATGACATTTAAACATGAAAAAACAGTTAGCTATGGCTAACTGTTTTTTCATTACTTTGGCATCACAAATATAGTTTCATTTGACTTAGAAAATTGATACTCTTTTCTCGCAAACTTCAAAATTTCTTCTTCATCGTCTGTTAAATTTTCTATGTTAGTCTTTAAAGAACCTTTATCTTTCTTTAAAGATACTAATTGTTTCTTTTGATCCGTAATCATATCTTTCTTTTTATCAATTACTTCTTGTTGTTTCGTTAAAATATATTGAACGTACAGAGTAGTTGCCGCAATAAAAAGGACCATTAAAATAAGACGCCTTAACTTCTTTTTATTTATCTTACGCTTGTCACTAGGTTGTGATGATTGCTCTGGTATATTAGGAACATTTACTCGTTTGAGTTTCCTCATTCAAATCCCCCTAACCCATATTTTTCACTACCATCGGCACGTTTTCTTACTAAACTAAATTCTATTCTTATAAAATAAACTCCTTCACAAAAATATCCCATAAATTACCCAATTAAAGATAGCATTCGACGACATTTCCATATTTACATCGAAATTTTTTATGTATGCTGCTATAAAATAGTAGTTTCTGTAATTCTTTTTCTACTATTGTAGAAGAGTTTTTTTACACACAAAATTCCTTCCCCACATATCCATGTTATAACATGCTTACAAGGAGGGGAAATATGCATTACCGCACATTAGGTAAAACTGGAATAACTGTTTCTGAAATAGGTTTTGGGGCATGGGCAATCGGTGGTGATGAATGGGGACCTGTTAACGATAAACAATCTATAACTGCTATAAAAAAAGCAATTGAGTGTGGTGTGAATTTTATTGATACTGCGGATGTGTATGGTTTAGGACATAGTGAAAAGTTGGTAGCTACCGCGATTAAAGGACATCGTAATAATATTATCCTATCAACGAAAGGTGGTTTAATCGGACACCACTACGATCCTAATGGAGTTCCTGTATATGATACTCCCGAAAAAATCATCGCCGTATTCGAAACAAGTTTACAACGTCTTCAAACAGATTATATTGATCTTTATTTTTGTCATATTTGGTGGCATAATCGTAGAGAAACAGAAGCATTTCTACGTGCATTTGACATATTAAAACGTGATGGCAAAGTAAGAGCAGTCGGTGTTTCGACTCATGATTTACAATACATTCATCATTTCAATAAAAACAACGAAATTGATATCGTACAACTTGATTACAATATATTAAATCGAAAACCAGAAAAAGATATATTACCATTCTTACAAGAGAAAAATCTAGGAGCTATTATTCGTGGTCCATTAAAAATGGGCATTTTAACTGGAAAATTCACAAATAAAACAATTTTTCCAGATGGAGATTTACGCAAAGAATGGCCAAATGAAACTTGGTTTCAAGAAGACTTACAAACCGTAGAAAAACTTAGGTTGCTCTCAAATAAAAATCAGACCCTCGGGCAACTTGCACTTCGCTATGTACTCTCTCATCCGGCAGTAAGTGTTGTAATTCCTGGTGCGAAGTCAGGAACGCAAGCACAAGAAAATGCAAATGCATCTGTTCGCCCTATTTTGAGTGATGAAGAGCTTAACTATATTCATTCAATATAAAAAGCCCAATCCGGGCTTTTTAATTTGGCAAACTAATATCATACTCCATTCGCTTCGCTGTGTCCTCCGCAACATGCACACCTAACAAGTTTTTCACAATATGAAATGCCATATTAATTCCAGCTGAAATTCCGGCAGATGTTATAATATGTCCTTCATCTACAAACTTTACATTTTCTATAACTTCAACATTTTGAAACTCATTTTTAAACTTTTCAATACTAGCCCAATGTGTTGTTGCTTTTAAACCTGCCAATAAACCTGCTTTCGCCAGTAATAGCGCTCCTGTACAAACTGACGTCATCAGCTTTACTTCTTTCATTTGCTGGCCAATCCATTTTATTACTATTTCATTTTTTATTTCATATTCTCTAGCACCTAGCCCACCCGGAATTATTAAAATATCCACTGGTGGTAAATTTTCAATACTATAATCTGGCTGTACCTTCAATCCGTTCCTTGCTGTAATCATTTCCCCATTCTCGCTAACGGTATAAACAGTAAATGGTTTTTCTTCATTCACCTCAGTTACAGAAAAAACTTCAAATGGCCCTGCAAAGTCTAACACTTCTACTTCATTAAATAAAAATATACCAACACTCCATTTATTCATCATAAGTTCACTTCCTGTTTCAAATGATGTAATAGATGATCATATCCTTTTTCTAATGCAATATCATACGCTGTTTTCCCATCATATTTCTTTATCATCTTATTAGCTCCATTTTTAAGGAGTAACATAATTATTTCTTCATTTCCTAATAATGCCGCTTCGTGAAGTCCTGTCCAGCCACCACTTTGCATAATATTTACATCTGATCCTTTTTCAATTAAGAAAGCAACAAGTTCACTTTGCTTGTTCGCAATTGCTGCTTGCAAAGGCGTATTTTCATTTTCGTTTTTCGCTCTACTATGTATATCTGCACCGCTTTCTAAAAGAAAACTCGCTATTTCTTTCTGTCCAAAATAAGCTGCTAAATGAAGTGGTGTCCATCCATCTTCACTACATTCGTTAACAATACTTGGACTCGCCTTTATAAACTCCACTACTTTTTCCTTATGACCACTTAAAACAGCTTGTGCTATTGATTGTAAATGCTCCATAATAATCTCCTATCCTTCAAAATATTTAAGCATCCCCTTCTACATGTTCTATTAATTATTACATTTTCCTTTTAAAAACTTAAGTTTACATAATAATATTATAAATTACTTTTGTACTAAATGTTGAATAGCAATAATGTTAAAAATAATACCTTTAAACAATAAAGACTATGATTTCATTAGAGTTACTGAAAAAAGCAATTAAAAAAACTATACACATAGTTTTCATCATATTTGTTCAGTTGCATGAACTAAAACAGGTAATATTTATTCTGCTATTCATACTTTCAACATATCAAATAATATTATTCCAATAAAAAAACAATCCATTTTAAAAATGGATTGTTTTTTTATTTCTGTTTTATGCGGTTTATTTTATTTTAGTATTTTCAATGACGAAATAATTACACTTACAAAAATGAAATACTACTATCTTAGCCCCTCTTATAGTAAGTTTTTCGTTTGAAAACCCAAAACACATTTTCGCCTTACGATTAAAAAACATATGTAAAAATCTCTAAAACAGCTGCCTTATCATACTAATCTATAGCAATTCTGTCTTCTTCCCTTACCTGTTTCCTTTAACACATACGATTTTAAAACAAGCGCCGTTAATGAATCTGTTAATGTTTTATATGATAAATTTGATAATGCCAATAGATCGTTCGTATATAACATTCTATGCTTCTCTAATAATAATAGTACTAATCGTTCAGACGGTTTTAATGCCTCATCACTTTCTAGTATAAAGTCTATATTTTTCATTTCTCTAATTACTACTCCTTATATAAAAAAATACTTTAGGTGCTAATTTAATATAAAAATAATACATAACAAAATTTGAAATATATTAAAACAACATTGTTTTAAAACACTATTATACTATAACATATAAAAAGCATTTCCCGAAATAGGAAATGCTTTTTATATTAGTTATATAATTCTTCAAAAACTACATTTAAAAACCGTTAGTCATTCTCTAAATATGAATGACTAACCGTCTTCCAGCTTCTTCTCAATTAACATGTTTTACCTTAAATATTTCTTGCAATATGTGGCTTACTGTAATGACTTGTTCCACCGCCACCTACTACTACTTTACCACCTTTTTCGAAAATTAATAATTTACTTGAACCATCTGCAAGAAGTACTATTACTTCAGCATTATTACTTGTTGCTATATAAATTACATAACCACTCTTTGATATACAAGTTTCCCAATTCGAATCAAATTCTGATCTTACTACACGATTTGAATACACTTGATTTTCAATTCTACCTTGTTCTTCGTTTTCCAAATTTATTCTCCCCTCTTCCCTGAATAGTTATATATATTAAAATAGCAGTCCTGTTTAAAATAGTGACTGATTTTAACATAAATAGTATATGTAGTTAGTAGGAGAATGCTTGGACAATGGAAACAAGACAGTCGATTTTGTATTGACTGCCTTGTTTCCATAGATAGTTCTCTATTTTTCGTTTCGCAGAGCTTCAAAAGTAATCATTTGATTTGCATTTGACGGTTCTTTTTCATAAACATATTCAGCAGAGCAAGTAATGTTAGAGAAACCTATACTTTCTAAAAGGAGTTTAAACTCTACTATTCCATACCAGCGCAGCGCAAAACGTTGTAACTCTGTTTGTACTAGCTGTCCTTTACTCCACTTTTCATATTTCAAATATGATACAGTAACTTGGTTCAGCCAATCTATTTCAATTGATTTATTTTCTAATGTGATTCCGTCTCCACTCGGCAAAGAAAAAGTCGATGTATGAATTTCCCCAGTCTTCCAGTCATGCGGAAGCATAATATCTACGATTAATCGTCCGCCTGGATTAAGATGTTCATAAAAACATTTCAATGCGTTTATAGAATCCACACGATTTTCAATTAAACAAAAAGATCCAGTAGGAATGATAATTGCCTCATATTTATGCGGAAGTGAAAATTGTTGCAAGCTTCCTTCATATAAATTAGGATGTAAGCCTCTCTCTTTACACCGCTTACGGCAAGAATCAAGCATTTCAGGTGAATAATCTATCCCATCCACTTTAAAACCAGCCTCTAGAAGCGGAATGATGACACGCCCTGAACCTACTGCAGCTTCGAGAATTCTACCTCTACAATCTTTTAAACGTTCTTTGTAATACTCAATATCACCATTTAAAGAATAACCGACTGGTTTTGTGTAATCATACAGTTCCGTACAAAGTGTACTATAAAAACTAAACATTTATTTTCTCCTCCGTTTTTACGTACGGAAGATTCCAATTCAACTAATCTTCTCGTACCTCTAGTTTTAATGAGATTTCGAAAGAGCTGACTGTCATATTATATCACTCACTTTCCATAGAATATAATGATATTGTATTACATAACCTTCCAATTTGAAATATAAAATTAAAAATTCAGACTATAAAACAAAAAGCTTACTTTAGTAAGCTCTTTGGAAAAAATATTTATTTCACAATCGGCAATGTCACTTCACTTAATTTCACTGTAAGTTTCGTGCCCGCTTTCGGTCTAATTGTATAATCATAGTCGCTAGCAATTAAAACGACCCCTATTTGATGTCCAGCTTTAAAGACATAATCATCTGGCTGCATGTCCCATATAAATGTATAATCTTTGCCCGGTTGAATCGCTGTTGAATCTTCTATATTATTCAAGTTTTGTGGATCCATCCAGCCCCTCGTTACGATTTCCGGCTTCGTTCCTCCATAGTCAACAAGTAATGCTGTTAAATTTGATACAGATCGATCAATATTTCCTGTAATTGAAATCTTTGGTGTACCACTTATGCGTGTATCTTTTTGAAGTACAGGCATTGTATATACTAATCGATTGGCTACTTCTAATTCTGGGTTTGCTACTAATTGATTTGATTTCATTTGTGCATCATCTAAGAATGAGAAAACTTTATTAGCCGATCCCATACTTAGTGGGAAATTGACTGATTTATTACTTAAATACATACGGATTTTTGAAGGTACAGCCGCTGGATCTGGCCAATTTTTTATCTTTTGCCACGATTTATTTTCTCTTTGCACATCAACCATTGGTTCATCCATAATTCCATTTTCAATTCCGTACAACCAATAATCTAACCATTTATTTTGTGTTTGCTGCCAGTTATTACTTGATGTCCCACCATGACCACCTTGGTGTAGCCACATTTTACGAGGAACATTATTTTCTCCGAGTGCATCCCACCATTGCGCGAACTGCTTCGTCTTAACATTCCAATCATTTAAACCATGAACAACAAATACGCTTGCTTTTACATTTTTAGCATCTTTTACATAATTGCGTTTATCCCAAAAATCATTATAATTACCTGTTTTTCGGTCTTGTCCAGCCGTTAACTCTTTTATAACTTGTCCGCAAACTTCAGGATTTTCCCTTGTCAGTACTGCTTCTGCCATATTATCTGTATCTTCTCCTTGATATCCGCCTGGCGCAATTACTGCACCATTTGCACGATAATAATCATACCAACTACTAATTGCTGCGATTGGAATAATTGTTTTTAAACCTTCAACTCCAGTAGTCGCAACAGCATTTGGTAGTGTACCATTATAAGAAACTCCAGTCATACCTACATTTCCTGTAGACCAATTTGCCTGAACTTCCTCACCCTGTTCTGTAAATGCTTTCGCGCGACCGTTTACCCAATCAATAACAGACTTTGTACCGAGTATTTCTTGTTCATCTCCAGTTGTAGGGCATCCATCTGATTTTCCAGTACCGATACTTTCGCCTAGAATAACTGCATAACCTCTTGGTACGTAATAGTTCCCATACGAACCAAGATTAACCGCTCCATACGGTTTTCCTTCATACGCATACAATTCTTCATCTACATTATATACAGGAACATCTTTTAATCCAGATCGATATGGACTCATTTCATAAATAACAGGAACCTTCACATTCGAATCTGTCTTTGGACGCATAACTTTTATCGATACTCTGTCTTTCTTACCGTCGCGATCACTATCAACTTCTGTCTCTACATATAAATTTTCGATAATAGCTTCATCGAGAGAATAAATCGGCTTTGTCATCCCGTTTTCTAATTCAATTTTCGTATTTTTTGTCTCTTCTTTCTTCTCTGCATGCACATCCATAGTAAAGCTAGGTATAATTGTTGCAGATAGCATTGCTGACAGTGTAATTGCCATTTTCTTTTTACTCAAAATGTTCCCTCCCCTTATTCGTTCTCTTTTACTATATAACAAAATAACTGAAAATTCAGTTTTATTTTGTTATAATAGTTGAGAAACTCAAAGATTTCTTGTTAAATAAAATTTAATGCAGGTGTGAAAGTATTTTCCCACTCCCAGCTTCTATATAAAGTGAGCCCTCACCAATCGGGCGTTTACGGGCAGCGGGGCCCCCACCTAATTTCTTTGCTTCCGCTGAATTTTGAGTTTTGGGGTCTTACTGCCCGGCAAATAGCCGGAAAAATAGAGAAAAAGACAACCGATATTTCTATCGATTGTCTTACATTCCATTTATTATTTTTCTAACTCTTTAAAGGTATCTTTCAAGTCTTTATCAGATACTTTTATATCTGCATTTTTAAGCAGATCTCTAGTAACTTGTTGATGGAATTGAGGATCTTGTATACGTTGCTGTTCTAATTCTTTACGAATATTCTCTTTCTCTTCCTCATACGGTTTAAGCTCTTTTTTATCCGTTAACTTAATAATATGATATCCGAAAGAAGATTTAACAGGTTCACTCAATTGACCAACTTCTAACTTATATGCAGCATCCTCAAATTCTTTCACCATCATACCTGGTCCAAATTCAGATAGTTCTCCACCTTTTTCTTTAGAACCTGGATCCTCTGAATATTGTTTAGCCAATGCCGCGAAATCTTCGCCACTATTTAATTTTTCTTTAATTTCTTTTGCTGTCTTTTCATCTTTCACTAAAATATGGCTAACTTGAAGCTTTGGCTTATAGTGATCTTTAATATCTTTTTCCGTTACGGTTGCTTTAATAGCTTTTTCAAAAGCGAAAGTAAGCTTTAATTTCTCTTTCAACTGATCTTCATTTTTCACACCATTAGATTCCATATATGTATTAAAATTATCGCCCATCTTGTCTTTTAATTCTTTCAGTTGTTTCGTTACCTCTTCATCCGTAACTTTATATTTATCATTTAATACTTTCTCTACTACCATTTCAGATAAATTCTGTTTACCATAGTTTTCTTTTAATTTTTTGTTAAAATCACTTTCTGAAATGCTTCCTGATTTTGTAGTTACAATATTATCTGATGAACCACATGCAGATAAAGATAACGTCATCCCCATTAAAATGCTACCAATTACTAATTTCTTTCTTTTCAAATCCGAATACCTCACTTCATTAAATTCAAATGTAACTATGTAAATATAACGTTTCCCTGTGAACTTCACGTGAATTTAATGAAAGTAGAACATTTGCTAATTCTCCATTTAATACATCAATTTCGAAAATTTTGGTGATTCATCCTGTATCGCTAACCTCTAAAGCTGCAAAAAGGACTAAATTTTCATTAGTCCTTTTTCACATTTATATAAAATTGAATTTCTCCATTTATAGAGGAAACTCCATATTCAAAACCATGTCTTTCTAAAATACTTTTCACTATCGCTAGTCCTAATCCTGTACCTGATTTTTCTTTACTACGAGAAGATTCTAGTACGTAAAAAGGCTCCCAAATTTTCTCGATATCTTTAATTTTATCCGTATGAATGCCATTTTTTATTTGAAAATATATACTTTTATTTCTATCTTCTAAAGTAATTATTATGCTTTGATTTGCTGTATATTTTATTGCATTAGAAATTAAATTTTGAAATACCATTCTCATTTTATTTAAATCTGCATAAACGATTGTATCACCCGTATTACAGTTTACTTGTAAGTCAATTGCTTTCGAATCCAGGTCAATCTGATGCTTATCTAATATACTCTGGACCAGTGGTTCAATGGGGAATTCTTCTTTTTGTAAAATATCTCTTTCTAGTTTAGAAAATCGTAATAGTTCTTCAATTAAGTTTGATATTTGATCTGTTTGTTTAATAATTGTATCTACATAAGTCCCATCATCTAATCCATCTTTAATCCCCATAGAGTATGCTTTTACTAATGCGATCGGTGTCTTTAATTCATGCGTTACATCACCCATAAATCGTTTTAAATGTTCATTACGATCAGTTAAGTCTTGATGTGCTTCATGTAGTTTTTCACTCATGATATTAATACTATTGGCCAACTCTCCTATTTCATCATTCGTTTTCACTTTCGTTCTTTTAAACTGCAAATGTGAAATATCCTGAGCCACATCACTTAGCTCCTTCAGTGGCGTCGTTATTATTTTTGAAAGTATCCACACAAGTAAAATAATAAGAAGGAGCGAGAAACATACGATGTATAAGTAAAATGTATTTAACGTATTTATAATTTCATTTGAATTCGCAATGGAAGTCCCAATTAAAATTATCGTATCATCTTTCGCAATATATTTAGCAAAAAAACTCGCTTTTACCTTTCCTTGATCGTACAGTTTATTCGATTGCCCTTCCGTCTTCACTTTCATAACTTCGTCTTTCGTAATCCAAAGCTTATTTAAAGTTACTTTCTTTTTCGTAAGTTGCATGCGTAACGCTTCGTTCATAGCATCTTCTGACTGATTAATTGGGGTATACGCAATTGTAACGTTATTTTCACTTTCAATTGTATGAATAACATCCTCTATATTTTCCACTGTTGTATTTTGTATTTGTGTTGTAAATTTATTTAAGTTTTCACGTGTTTTATAAATAGTATAGTTCGGTAAGAGATTGTTAATGAATAATAATGAAATCATAAAGATGAGAATAACAGTTGCAGAAATACTTAAAAATAACTTTTTCCCAAGTTTATTCACTTTGTTCCTCCAAACTATATCCCAGCCCGCGATGCGTCTTAATAATATTTTCTCCAATTTTTTTACGCAGCCTTCTTACATGTGTATCAACCGTTCTCTCTTCTCCAAAATAGTCAAATCCCCATACAATATCTAGCAATTTTTTACGAGTTAAAATCGTTCCTTTATGATTTAAAAAGCATTTTATTAATTCGAGCTCTGTTTTTGTAATTTCTAACTCTATATCATTTTTATATACTTTATTTTTGGCGAAATTTATCTTTACATCTTGTACTTGAATAATATCATCATGCTGAATAAGTTTTTTCGCTCGCGTAATTAGTACTCCTGGATGAAATGGTTTTTTCACGTACTCATCTGCCCCGCTTTGAAGTGCTGCTAATTCATCTTCACTTTCACTTTTCGCCGTAAGCATTAATACTTTTACGCTTGAATTCTTTTTTATTTCCTGACAGACAGTAATACCACTATGTTTTGGCATCATCCAATCCAAAATAGCTAAATCAATTTTTTCATCATAAAATATTTGAAGTGCTTCCTCTCCGTCTTTTGCTAATAAAACTTCGAAGCCTTCTTTTTCAAAATAAGCTTTTAAAATTCTTAACATATCTTGTTCGTCATCTGCAATTAAAACTTTCATATTTTTTCCTCCATTGCTTTTAAACAAAAACCAATTGTATCATACAACATCTTTGTTACATGAATGTGACAGAAAAATATTTAAAGCTTTTGAGGGGATAGTAATGGTGAGGTGTTGTATTATGATAAAAAAAATCGGGGTCATTTCTCTTCTTTTATTTCTATTATCAACAAATGCATTCGCAAATACAAATCAACAGATTGAAGTGTTTGATTGTCAAAAAGAAATGGTCATTCAAAAACAATCTTTAGATCCAATAGTCCAAAAAGAAGCAGTTCAATACGCTAAAGCAATTACTGGTCCATTTAAAAACTTAAATGTCGTTCCAAAAGATGGCTATATGATAAAAATCCCATTATCTAAGCCGGTTTCTATTACTAATCAATGGTTACACGCTACAATAGACGAAGTAATTATACTGCTCCCACTAAATGAAAAGCCTTATATTATGCTTTATGATGATGAAAATAATCCGCATTTTTATTATGTAAAAGGTAAACCAGGATTATTATTGAAACAAATGAACGTTAAAACGTAATTGACTGAAAAGGAGTCACCTTATAAGCTAAATTTTAAAAGCTAAGGTGCTCTTTTTTATAATAACAATTTAGTAAATGAAATTATAAAAGTTGTTTTTAATATAAGGATCGCAACTTCATATATCAGCGATTTTTAAGATATATCGATTTACCAACTAAAATACCTGTCCGTCTATTCTTTTGGTAGCTACCTCGATAATACTTTGTAGTGACTAGATCCCTTATATAATCCCTCTTTTACAAATCCATTTGCAGTATAGAACGCATCTCCTTCCTTCGTGTGAGCATGTAATACAATCACTTCAAAATACTTTTCCGCATGACATAATAGTTGGTTTAATAATAAGTTCCCTAACCCTATACGCCGAAAATCCTTTGAAATATAAAATCTCCTTAACCGCCCAATCTTATTGTCTTTTGTGTACGGATCCTCATTTAAACCTCCAACTCCAATTAACATATCACCTCGGAAAACACCATATAAACATTCTCCAGTTTTATTGAATACATTTATTTTGTTTTTATATTCATTTATTATCCTTATAAGGAAATTAAAACCTTCTTCTTCACTCTCTTGAACGAGATGACTGAATTCATATTCCATTAAATTTTCTATTTGTTGAATATGTATATCTTTCAAGTCCATTCCCCCTAAGTACGAAAATATATAAAAATGCTCGAGAATCATTTATTCTGAGCATTTTTATGGTTGTTACTTTATTTAATTCATAGTGTGCGTATTCTTCACTTCAGATAATATTCCCTTCAACCCCATTAAACCATCTATTACTATATCAGCCTGAGCAAGTTCATCTTCTTGCGCAAAATCAAAATTGCACCCAATTGCAAGTAAACCGTTGTCTTTCGCTGCATTTATATCAGATAGCCGGTCACCAACTACGGCTGCCTCTTTTATATCATATTTGTTCATAATACTTTTAACTAAGTCACCTTTATTTAGCGATTGTATTTGTTCAATACTAAACGTTTCAGTCACCCACTTGTCTAAAGCATAATAAGTTACGATTGCTCGTAAATATTCTTTCAAACCATTACTAGCAATGTAAATGGAACAATTATTTTCTTTTATATATGTAAATATTTCTTTTACATTTGGATATAAAGCACCTTTTCCGCTTTTTATATTTTCAATAAGTCTATCTAAAAAATATGCATCTGTTTGTTCTCTTACTTCAATAGAATGGTTCGGTAATAAAGCTTCCCAAACTTTCGGTAACGGCACACCCATAATTTCTCTATATTTATCAATTGGTGTTACTGTATCCCATAATTGTAATGATCTTAAGTGATCAAAAGTATCATCTAATGATAATTCTAAAATTTTATCTGTTTGAAATAATGTTCCGTCCATATCAAAAATTAATGCTTGTAACATTCCTATCTCTCCTTTTGGACTATGGTTTTACCAGATATATTTTTAAGCATCTCAATAATAATTTCTGAGCAATAATTCGCAGCAGTTTTCGCGAAGTCATCATAAGAAATTTGAGCTTCATCATCTGCGCTGTCAGAAATACATCTTATAATGAGAAACGGTATATCATTTATATAGGCAACATGTCCAATTGCTGCCCCTTCCATTTCTGTACAATGAGGTGCGTATTCGTCTATTAATTTCGCCTTTAACTTTGAATCTTCAACAAAACATTCACCGCTGACAATTCTTCCTTCATGAACTGCAATCTGTAAACTACTACTAATACAAGCTTTACGTGCTAACTCTACCAATTCCTTACTTGCAATAAATTCCTCTTGGAACGGAAATAAGTTTTTCATTTGAGTTTTACTTACATCATGATGAGTAACATTCGTTGAAATAACTATATCGCCGACTTTTACATCTGAATGTAATCCGCCAGCAACGCCCGTATTAATGATAGAGTCTACATCAAATTTATGAATTAATGTTTGCGCGCATGCAGCTGCATTTACTTTCCCTACACCAGAACGTGTAATAATTACTTCTATTCCCATGAATTCTCCAATATAAAAAGGCATTCCCGCTATTGTCTGTTCCTCTTGTATAACTAGTTTTTCTAAAAGTAAATCTATTTCAATTTGCATTGCTCCAATAATGCCGATTCTGTTCATGTATGTAGTCTCCTCTTTATTTATAAGTCGGCCAATATATTATGTAATACACCATAATTTTCAGCTATCCAATTCATTTCATCTGCAAAGCGTGAAGGTGGTACACTATGCTGATCCATATTGGCATGGATCCACCAAGTACTCTCCATGTACCAAAGCATTTGAATTGCCTGAACAATATTCCCTACTGGAAAGTCTACTTCATTGCGGTACCCTTCTAAAAATGATGCAACAAGACTCTTATTTAATACTCCGTCACTTAATGCGCACGATATAACTACACGGCCAATATCTAACTCTACATAATCGTAATCCATGCGATCAAAATCAAGAATCGCTGATACTTTATCATTAAGAAACAAGAAATTATCTACCCATAAATCACGGTGCACCCATCCCCGTTGGCTATTATGAAATTGTTCTGTATTTACCAATTGTGTTGCTTCTTGCTGTAATTTTATATAAGGGAGAATGTGCTCTTTTCCTAGCTTCTCTACTTCTCTCATTTTTTCTTCCCAATGTTTCAATCTCGCCTCTTTAGTAGGTGGAACAAATTTAGGATTTTCTCCTTTTATTAAAGAGCCATCATTTAACAAGTTATGCATATAACCTATCGTCTGACCAAGAGAGTGAATTTCCTTTTGATTCACTTTTCCTGGTGAAACTAAGCTACCTTCCTTATATTCTAATACTATAAATCTTTCATCACTTTTTGATATATGCATTACATTATTTTTATAAATTAATACCCTTGGACAACTTACACCATTATTATGTAATCTTTGCTGTTGTTGTAATGCTTGTATTAAAAGGTCTGAGTTATACATTTTGTACCGTTCTTGATTATATTGCTTTAATACAAAATCCCCTGCATCCGTTTCGAGTTTCCACTTCAAATTTAGCCAACCACGATGAATAGGTATTGCATTTCGAATTTTAAATTCAAATAAAGTTTCACATTCTACTTTCAGCTCTTGAAAAATGATTGTAGCTTTTTCATTAGATAACGGCTCTATCATCTTACTTGTCCTTTCTTAGCTTGGCATTCCTTTCACTCTCTCTAACATAACCGACAATAAAAATTTCGGAAGTACAAGTTGCCTCTTCAATCTTTTCGGCTGTGAGAGTAACCTATACAGCCATTCAGTTCCAGTATCCCTCATCATTTTCGGTGCTCTTTTTACAGTACCAGATATTATATCAATCATGCCTCCGATACCAATAGATAGCGGAACGTTTAATGTTTGTATGTTTTCATAGATGAACCCTTCTTGTTTTGGTGAACCTAGTCCTACGAGTAGTAAATGCGGCTTGAATTGCTTAATTTTTATTTTTATTTTTATTTTTTCTATTTCTTCACCATTTACAAATCCATGCTGTCCTTTAAACTGTGCTCCTGGGAACTGCTCATTTAATTTTTCTAATGCCTTTTTATTACTTTCTGGAGCGGCTCCAAAAAGAAAGACACGATATTCATTGTCGTTACAATATTTTATTAAATCGTGAGTTAAATCCGCCCCAGTAACACGTTCTTTCAAAGTTCCTTTTAATATTTTCGAGCCAATTATGACACCAATCCCGTCCGCTGTTATTAAATCCGCAGATAGTAACATCTTTTTAAACTGCTTTGATTTTTCCGTATTTTCCTTTGCAGACATAACAATTTCAGGATTTGCAGTTACTACAAACCTTGGTTTCTCTTGTTGTTCATGTATCCAACCTTTTAATAAACTTATAGCTTTTGCATATTCTAAAGTTGAAAAAGGTATACCTTTTATAAACTGTTGATCCACTATACTCTCCCCTTACATAAGCTGCAAATATTCATCAATGTCTTTAGAAATTTGAATAAAAGCCTTATTCCAAAATTCATAATTTCTTATATCTATTTCAAAATATTTTTTCATAAGCTCCTCTACTGGAGCCTTTCCTGTTTCTCTTAAAAACTCTTTATATTTCGGATGAAAAGTACTTTTACTTTCTTGAGCTATTTCTAATAAACTAAAACTTACTAAATATCCAAATGTGTATGGATAATTGTAAAAAGGAACATCTGCTATATAAAATTGAATATATTTCATCCATACAAACGGCTGGTATTCACTTAAAGCATTTCCATATGCTTCTTTTTGTGCCATTATAGATAATTTCTCAATTTCATCAGCACTTAATGGACCCTCTTTACATTTTTCATAAAATGTTTTTTCAAACTGATACGATGCTCGTATTGCCATTACATAATTAAAACTATTTCTTATTTTCCAGCTAAGCAATGCCTTTTTCATATCTTTACTATCCGTTGTTTCAATTAGATAATTTAAGAGTACCGTTTCAAAGAAAATAGATGCTGATTCAGCCGTACTCATCGGCAAATAATCATCTAAAAAAGATGTAGATTGTTCAAAACTCATATTATAAAAATGCCAAGCATGTCCTAATTCATGAGCGAGCACTCTTACACTATCTATACTCCCATCATAACGCATTGAAATTCGAGATTCTTTCTCACTGAAAAATGGAGCACAAAACCCACCTGGTGGTTTATTCTCTCCCGGTTCAGCATCTACCCATCCACTTTCTATCGCATTACGTGCAAATTCTGCTAATTCTTCATCAATATTCTTACATGCATCATAAACGTTTTGTACTGCTACTGAAAAAGGAATAGTAACCTTATTACTTTCCTTTACTGTCATAAGTTCATGCCATATAATCGAAGCTTTCCCTTTCTTATACACGTTTAAAGCACTTACTAATTTATCAAGATTTTCTTCTGTCACATTCCACATTTGTAATAATACAGTTTCTGAAATGCCATTCGCATGAAAAGATTGTGTTAAAATCTCTCTATCTTCTATTTCATTACTCTTTATATTACGCAATCTCCCTATTTGATTTAATACGGTAGCAAAGATTTCTTTTTCCTTATATAAAGTACTTGTAAGTAACTCGAATACTTCTAATCTTTCCTTTTCATTATCACTATTCATTGCAATAGTATTTGCTTGTCCAAAGGATAATAGTTTATTATTGTGCTCTATTTCTATTCTATCCCGTAATTGTATGTACATATTTTCCCACGCATTAAGTTCATCTTTTATTAACTTAGTATTATCTGAAGTTTCCACTTCATTATGTTTTATTACTTGCTGTACTTCACTTTTTAGTTCCTTCACTTTCACAGTCAATTTAGTAAGGTCAGATGAAACACTTTCTTCAACCGATTGACAGTACAAATAGTATTCTGCTTTTTCAATAGCTTGTATAAGCTTTGAAAGAATCTCTACATCTTTTGTTACAAAATATTGCTCTTTCAACTCCAAAATCGGAAATAGAATATCCTCATTCAAATACAGTCGATTTAAATCCCATCTAGCAATTTCTTGCATTTTTATAGCCGCCTCCTATTTTTACAAATAGTTACAGATATTTCTCCCTACACAATTATATATGAAATGACAAAATTTCGATATCATTAAATATTCAGATTACTATAAATACATTCTTATTTATACTCTTTTCTTCTACCATTAAGTATCATTCCACATATAAAAAATACTCCCTCTACTAGATTGCATTTGATATAGGAAAACTTCAAAGATTTTATCTTCATCAATACCATAACGACCGATTATCACAGATTAAAAAATAAAAAAGGATTGATCAAAAGATCAATCCTTTACTCTACTTCATTTAAGAAAAATAACGTTATAACGCCAGGTCCTGTATGTGCTCCGATTGCTGCACCAATTGTATTTACGATAAATACTTCACAGCCAAATCTTTCCGTAATTAATGCTTTTAATGCTTCAGCTGTTTCTAAATCGTCACCGTGAGTCATACCGATTGTTTGACCTTTAAGGTCTTTACCACGCTCTTCCATAATATCAACAATACGGCTTAATACTTTCTTTTTCCCTCGTACCTTTTCAAGTGGTACAAGTTTTCCTTCTTCCACGTTTAAGATCGGCTTAATGTTTAGTAAACCACCGATAAAACCAGCTACTTTACTTAAACGTCCACCTCTAACAAGGTACTGTAAGTCAGCTACAGTGAAGATGTGCTCCATATGGTTCATTAGAAAAGCGACACGGTTTAAAATATCTTCTTTTGATGCGCCATCTTTTGCCATTTTAGCAGCTTCTAAAACGACAAGACCTTGACCAAGCGAAGCACATTTCGTATCAATAATTTCTAAATCTAAATCTACATATGTTTCTTTTACTTCCTCTTTAATGACAACTGATGATTGATATGTACCAGACAGTTCAGATGAAAAAGCTAAATATATACAAGGATTACCTTCTTTTGCATAAGAAACAAATTTTTCTTGGAAAGTTTCAAGTGAAGGCAGTGACGTTCTATAAACAGCGCCTTCTCTCATTTTTTGCAATAATGTAACTGACTCTAATGTTACTCCATCTAAATACTCTGTTTCTGCTTCATCATATACACGGAGTGGAATTAAATCAATATCATATGCTTGCAGCAATTCTACTGGTAAATCCGCCGCACTATCCGTAATGATTTTAACACCCATTTTTAAACCTCTATTCTGTTATAAATATAAAATAATAAAATAAAAATAGTACTTTTAAATTATATACGTAAAACTTAAATGAAGAAAGGAAAACACTTTATATTGTATGCACTATTCTTCAAAACTTGAACTATTAATGAAAATTATGCGATTCCAACTACTTTTTTCCTAAAATTATTTTCTATATAATGAAAATAGCGCAAGTTGGCCAAAGGAGGATGCACATGAGTATTCAACTAGCTACATCTAATGATCTAGAATGGATTAATAATCAATATGAATCGATAGGATTTGTACGAAGTGATTTAAAGAGAGATAAAGTTGCAATTATTACATATAACAATGAGTATGCAGGTGTTGGACGATTAGTCCAAATAGATGCAGATACTTTAGAAATGGGTGGAATTTTTATTTTGCCTCAATTTAGAGGGCTACAATTAGCTGGTGAGCTTGTTTCATTTTTAGTAGAAACTGCGAGAAAATCACAAATACAAGATGTATATTGTCTTCCTTTTGAGGAATTAGAAAACTTTTATAAGAAATATGGCTATACTGAAGTCGATACTACGAAAGAAGCAGTCCATCCAATTATTCTAAAAAAATATAATTGGTGTTTGGAGAACTACGAAAAACACGTTCTACTATTTAAATTGTAAATGTAATAAAGCGAAACTTTAATCAGTGGGGGTTTTACTGCCCGTTAATGAGGGATAACAAAGTATATTCTCAATCGTTTTTCTATCAGTACTCCTAATCGGAGCCTAAGGATTAATTAAAGATATTTTATCTCTCCTTTTATAAATGGCTGATTAAAACTTAATGTTCCGTCAATACTATAGGTAACATGATTGTATTTCTCCATTCTCCCTTGGAGAGGAGCAGTAAGCTTTTGCTAGCTGCTCTTTTATTTTTTCAAAAAGTCACATAAATATCTTTAATTCCGAACATTCAAAAGATGAAATGTGTTAAAATTGTTATGAAGATATTTACCAACTAATAAATGCGCCCTAGACTTACGTACTAGGGCGCATTTATTTTTTAGTATGTAATTTATTATCCACAAAATAAGTATCATACGCTTTATCAAAAACATATCCTAACTTTTCTGCTAGGTTAGCAGATGTAGTATTCGCTGCGTCCCAGTTTGGATACTTTCCATTTTCTAAGCAATCCAATATAAGAGCTGCACTAACTACAGTTGCCAAACCTTTTCTTCTATGATTGTGATCAGTCGCAACTTCAATTTCAATTCCATCATTATAAATACTATACGAGGATGCACCGCATACAACTTTTCCGTTATATAAAATGCTATAACCTATACCACGGTTTATATAATCTTCTACCGACTGAAATTGACTTGTAAAATCTTCGGAGATCTTATGTAATGTAGGGCTATTTGCGATATGCTCATCTATTCTTTTTAACTCATATCCTTTTGGAAGTGTTGATATAAAAGATTGTAATTTTGAACGATTAAAAACTTCTGGATTTCGTTTGAATTTATAACGTAAAAACTTATCTATTTTTCTTTCATGGAATGTTTCTAGGCGTTGTTTCCACTCTTCACTATTTACGATAACTAAAATTCTTTCTGGAATATTACGTAATAACTCTTCTGTTTCTTGCACATTTGGGTCTCCAGCGTAAAATGTGAAAATTCCTACCATAACTTGTGCTACTGTTGGATTTTCAAGATCATTTACCCAAGCAGTACCCATATGTCCTTGTAAATAAGAAAGTAAAACAACGTTATTGAAATCATCAAACATAGAAACTAGTTTTTTTCTTGTACGTATATTCGCTTCATATATCATTTACATTCCCGCCTTCTTTAAAATCAATCGTATTCTAAATCTTTAAGAATCAACTTATACAATTTTTCAATCAACCACTTACCATATAAGCAAACACCTATTAAACTAAAATTTTATATAATTATAAATTATTCACAAATATAAAATTATTATAACATCTAATAAAAAAAGAGTATCTCACTTTTTAAACTTTAGAATATACATCGTGTATGTATAAACCCTCAACATAATGTATGAGGATTTATCAAAAAATGCGTTATAACTCCTTCTTAGAAATAAAAGATTCCGTCTCACCGTTCTTATATATCTTAGTCAATTTAACAACCGATTTGTACGTGTTATCGTCATCCTTTATCATTTTTTTCAGCTCTTCTATTTCGATATTACCAGTTCCACTCTCTACTTTTAAACAATTTGAAATGTTTAAGTATCCACTAGATGCGAAAAGAATAATGAATGTAATATCAGGAAAATTAATGAATAGTATTCCAAACTTCAAAGGGTTCGCAGCAGTATCCGATAAAACTAATCGAAAATCTAACAGTTCAGGTACTTGAACAAAATCCTTAGAAACAATTGCTTCACCTACGATTGCAACTTGCTTTACTATATTCCCAAGTTCATCTGTAAATTCAGTACATATAGGTGCATCAATTGTTTTCGCTTGTAAAGATAAATTTAATTCTGGATTATGAAAATCGAAAAAGATTGTGCTCCCCTCTGTTAAACATTGCGGGCACACATTTCCTAGCAAGCTAAAGTCCTCTTCAATATATTTAACTTTCGATTTGCAACTACAAACTTTTCCTATTCGGATTGCATCAATTTTTGAGCAATCTACAAATATAACCTCACTGTCTTCTTGTACAAATGATACAATCCCTTTCATCACATTAAACGAAAGAAAATAGGATACAACGATTTCGTTTCCTGCTATTACAATACTTTCAACTTTAGTATACGGTTCTAGACTTTGTAAAAATTCACATATACTATTTTGGCAACATCCACAATCACGTTTCGGCTCACAATCCACTTACACTCCATCCCTTCTTTATATAGAATAGCTAATACATATATATGAAAGGAAAACAAAAAAGCTTGGACAATATAACTTTAACGTAGGAATATCGTTACCTATTCATAATATTAGTAAGGGAATTACACCAATAATGAGTAATAACACATAATTTTTACTATAAATACATATAACAATTTCATCTTTCATGAAAAAAACGTTATAATGAAGTGTAGCCTCTACGATTACGTTATAAAGGAGATTAAAACAATGGCTAAAATTAAAGTATACCAAGTAAAAGAAGAAAATATGGAAGCAGTAAAAAACATCATTGATGTTGAGGAACAAAACCCAACTGCTGAAAACTTACAAAATCTATACGCATGTGTATTAGAAACTGAAGATATGGCATTGCCTGAATCATACATTGAAGAAGATATCTTAATTGATTCTATGGAAGTTATGGTTAACGCTTCTCAAAGCAAAGTAAGAGACTTAGGTGCATACGATGTAATCGAAGTTCAAAACAAAGGTAAGAAAACACAAATTTTATTACTTGCAGACGAAGAATACGAAATTATCGAAGGCTAATCTAACACCATACATACGAAAAAGCTCCTTTCCAATTGGAAAGGAGCTTTTTCATTACGCTTTTGATGTTTCGCTCTTTTTATTCTTTTGTTGTTTCTTAATTACCATGCGCTCATTTCCCATAAAGAAAATGAATATGAATGCTAATCCAGCTGGTACCAATGCCCACATGAACGTTTGAACAATTGAACTAGAAAGAGCATCAATAATCTTATCTAATATTTGCGGAGGGATTTGAGATCTTGCCGATTCTGATAAAATGGCTCTTGAATCCCCTAATGTGTTTGTATTCATTCCCCCGCTCATACCTTTAAATGCTTCTTCTAATTGATCTTGGAAACCTGTTCTTTGAATCATTCCGAAGATTGTAATACCAAGTGTCATACCTAATGAACGAATGAAATTACTCGTCGAAGTCGCAGATCCGCGCTGTTCCATACCGAAGTTGTGAATAGCTGCCATACTTAGTACAGAGAATGAGAAACCGACTCCAAATCCGATAATGATCATATACACTGTTAATAATGCACGACTTGTTTCTGGCGTTAATGTGCTTAATAAAAATAGTCCAATTAGCATAATAACCGCAGAAATGATCATAATGTTTCGGTAGCTAAGCTTTGTCGTTAAAAAACCACCTAACTGCGCTGTTACGACTGAGCCTAACATCATTGGTAAAAGTAATAATCCTGAGTTTGTTGCAGTGCCACCGTATACACCTTGAATGAATAATGGAATGTATACAGTTGCTGACATAAATGCAGCTCCGTAACATAAAGCAATAATTGTACTCATTCCGAACAAACGTTGTTTAAACATCTCAAATGAAATGATCGGTTCTTCTACTTTACGTTCAATAAAAATGAATGCAATAATTAAAATAACGAATCCACCAAATAAACTTAAAATAAAGTTAGAATCCCAATCATACTTTTGTCCGCCCAGTTCAAGCGCAAACATTAAAGAAACTACTGCACCAACTAAAGTAATTGCGCCAAACCAATCAATTTTTTGCTTTCTATGAACTCGTGACTCTTTATAAAAGAATGTAATAAAAATAAGTGCTAAAACGCCAAGCGGTAAGTTAATATAAAATACCCAGTGCCAGCTTATGTAATCTGTAATATACGCACCAAGCAACGGACCAAAAATACTCGATAAACCAAATACTGCTCCGAATAAACCACCCATTTTCCCGCGCTTTTCAGGAGGGAAAATATCAAAAACGATAGTAAACGCGATCGGCACTAATACCCCGCCGCCAATACCTTGAATGGCACGATAAATCCCTAACTGTGTAATATTTTCAGCAGTACCACAAAGCGCCGAACCAATCATAAAGACGATTAAACCGAAAATAAAGAACCTCTTTCTACCATACATATCTGATAGTTTTCCGAATATCGGCATACCTGCCATTTCTGCGACCATATAGGCAGAAACGACCCATACAAAGTTTTCAAGGCCTCCTAAATCACCAACGATTGTTCCCATCGCTGTTACGACAATGGTATTATCCATTGATGCCATTAAAATACCTAGCAATAAGCCCGCTACAACAAAGCCGAGCTTATTATTCTTTTCAACCATAACCTTGCTCTCCCTCGTACTACTTATATTTGTTTATGTTCCTTTACGACTGCATTACCTTTTTGATTAAAACTAGTATGATATTCTACAACACTAATTTCACATCCAGGACCAATTGTAACATTATTTCCTCTTACTACTTCAGCAATCGTATGCTCTAAATAAATCTCATCTCCTTCAATGATAGACGTTTGGAGGCTTCCAGCATGATTTGTAAATGGAATAAATCTCGCTTTTTTACGAACGGTAATCTTCTTACCGCCAATTTCTCTTACTTTGCTACCTTCATAACGAAGTGAAATTTCAATATTTTCATCATTAAGTAATCCATCACTTTCAAGGCCACCAGTTAGTGACAGTTCTTCAACTTCAATATCTCCTTTTACATTTAAAGCGCCTTTCACATCTACGAAATCACCAGTTAATTTCCCCTTAACTTCTATCATACCTCTTACTTTTATTTTTTCAATATGAGCATCACTATGCATTTGTGTATTTCCGTATACTTTTACATATTCCGCATCTACATTTCCTTGTACTTCACTATCTCCATACACGACATAACTTTTCACTTTCATATTACCGCACACTTCACTCGTGCCGTACGTTTTAAATTCATTACAGCTCATGTCATTAGAAATCGTTCCTTCACCGCGAATCTTCACTTTATTATAATCTCCGCCTGCTGAACTACCAGAACCATTAACAGTAAGACTATGTTGATGTTCCATATCATTTTCTCCCTTCCATTAAATCTGCTTCATTTCTTTTACATTTGCGCTTTTATCAACAGTAAGAACACCCGTATATTCGATCAGTTCAATCTCACAGTTCGGTCCTACCGTAACATTATTTCCTCTTACCGTTCTTATGTGAGCATAATCAATATCGATATTGTCACCTTCTAATAGTTCAGCCTCTAATTGCATACCAAATACTGATTTAAACAGCCTACTAAAAGTACTTAGTCTATGTTTTACTTTAATCGTTTGACCACCAATTTCTTTCGCTCGACATGTACCGTGAATATTAATATTTATTTCATCAGCGCTTAGTAATCCACCAATTGTAAATTGTCCTTCTGAAGAAAACGTATCCACTTCACAATTACCATCAATTGTCGCTTGACCATTGACTTTAAATTCTTCACCAGTGACATTTCCACCTACCGTACCTTTTCCTGCAATTTTCAAACTGTTTGCCTTCACATCTTGCGTAATTGTTGCTTTTCCATCAATTCGCATCGTTTCAGCATGAACTGTACCATCGATTTTACCTGATCCACTAATTCTTGCATTGCTACTTTTCAAATTTCCAGTAACGGCACCGTAACCGTTACATTCAAATTGGTCACATTCAACATTTCCATTCACAGTACCTTTTCCGTTTAATTGCACTTTATGAAACTCGCCACCATTCGATGAACCGTAACCATTTATAATCAAATTATCTGTACGCATACTTTCTCCTCCACTACAACAATTTCGTTTTTAATGCTTCGGTATATTTCATAATCGCTTCGCGTAAAACGATTTTAGTGCCTTTTTCAAAAATTAAATCTTCCACGTTTGAAACTAATAAACATGTAGAAATCCCTAACTTTCGTACAATGATTAAATCACAAGTTTTATGTTTAATTGCTTCATAATTTTCACGTAAAACTTGCAAGACCATTTTTCCTTCTTCTAAACTAATATCTCCCGATTGTAATAATTCTTCTAACATGTACACATAAAGAATATCTACAAATTGAAACTCTGCTGTTTTATTCGTTTGTTCTATGAAAAATTGTAAAACTGGTTCTGATGCAATCCCCTTACGTAAAATGTCTTCCTTTGTTAAAAGAATTTCTCTCACACTCGGTGAAAACATATTCGCTAGTTCATCAAGTGATAAATCCTCTTTCATCGTTTGGATTTTATCAATACGCTCTAATATCTTTTCTTTCGGAAAAAATGTCTCTTGACCCGTGAATGTTGACTTTCGTACAAACCAATCTTCCGGTATTAAATTTTTTCTTTTCCACCTATATAACTGTCCGTATGAAATGCCAGTTAGTTCTAATAAATCTTTTTTTGAAATCAAATCTGTACTCAACTGTATAACACTCCTTCCTGATAACAATGTAACATAACACTGTTACGCTGTAACTAGACTTTTATCACAAGTAGCGTAACAATGTGTAAAACAAACCTATTCCTACATACAAAAAAGGCTCTTACACATCTTATGAAAATGCGCAAAAGCCCTTATATATCAAGATTTAAACCAAATATTATAAAAATCAATCCAACCTTGTGAATTAATCATTATATTTTGGACTTTTTCATGTGTACTTACCTCTTGTTTATTACGATACAAAGGAATAATATGAATTTGACGTAACAAAGTATCCTCAATATCGCGTAACAATGTAACTCTTTTCTCTAATTCTTCTTGTTTAAAATAAATAGACAACTTTTCATAAAAGTCCATGTTGCTTTGTCCATGAATAAAACTATTTTTTGTAAGAAACATATATAATAGACTATCTTCTATTCGTTCGCTTATTGTGGCACTATCATGCATCATATCAGCCTTTTGTATCGTACTTACTTCCAATAGCTCTTCTATATCAAGAAAATTATTTTCTACACGAATCCCGTACTTCGCACACTCTTTTTGTATCCATTGTGCATCTTCAACATGATCTCGTCCTGTAAATGTGTAGAGCTGTAGCACTTCATTATGATAAGTACTCCTTTTAATTAAACTTTCTACATCTTCCTCAATCTCTACAATGCTTTCACCTGCTAATATTAGTTTCTTTGCCACTTCTCCACGTTCTCCGCCGAGTTCTTGAACGATTGTATAACCATGAATGATTTTATATAACGCTTTCCGAAATAACTCATCTTGCATTGGTCCTTCTTTCGTAAGATTACATGTTATATATGTCACGTTCGACTCAAGCCGAGACAATTCTTTATTATGTTTTTCTTTATCTTTATACTGCGCCTTTACTAAAACATCGTATGTACTTACACCTTGTTCTACATTCCACAACTCAACACGATCTAAAAAAGGTCTTTCACGAAAATATAAAGGATGACCTTCTAAAATGAACAGATTTTCATTACTTTTATATAATTGAAAAGCCCCTGTTCCAATTAGCTCTCCTGCTTCATCTTCATTCACGATAGAACACTGTTCTGCACTTATCATATGTAAAAACATTTTATTTTCCGTTTGTAATTGAATTTCGACAACGTAGTCATCCACTGAACGGATACTTTCAACGTGTTGTAACATCCATGCGTGTGCATTATTTTCCAGCTTCATAAATCGATTCAATGAGTATATAACATCATGTGCAGTAAGTTGTTTTCCATTATGAAAGTGAACTCCTTTTCGTAAATAAAACGTCCATATTTTTTCAGCGTCATTATATTCCCAGTGAAATGCAAGTCTTGGCTCTATAATGTTTGTATTACCGTCTACATACACGAGTGTGTCGAATATATGTTTTACCATATGACATTCTGAACGCATTGTAGCGTATACAGGATCTAATGTGATATCTAAATTCATTTGTACTTGCAACCGGAGTACATCTCTTCTCCCTTCAGATGTCATTTCAATCTTATGACCAAATATTGAATCTACCCAGCAGTGATATTCTCCCTTTACTGACGGAAAATGTGAGCTATAGCGTTCCACAAATATGCTTCCGCTTTTCACATCCCCTTTTTTCGTTATTTCTTTTCCTCTATCTAAAATTAAAGACATCGGGTGCTTTTGAAATATTAACTTAGAACGATTTCCCCTGCCGCGACCTGGAAACCACTTGATCCAATTTAACTCATCTAATTTTTTTATAATTAATTTACTATTACGCTCTGTACAAAATAATGTTTCAGATATATTTTGCACTGTTACTTCCAATCGTTCTCCCTCTTTTTTCCCTTTTCCATAAGCAATCCATAGTTCAATATATTGATCTAAAATAAACATCATAATCCCCCTAAAAGGTGAAAAATACTCCCTATTGTTTCTACCCTTTTTCCAATTCTTCTTTCATCTTATCATTTCAATATAGAAAGGAGGAATTAATATTGAATTATCTCTTACTTCGTTACAATAAACCTATTTTTATTAGACTGTGTGGTGAATTATTAACCCGAACGACTGAATCTATGCTAGCTATCATTATGATTATTTACGTTAATAAAATGTTAAACGGCAATGTAATAATAACTATGCTGATTTTCGGATTACAGCCACTTTCAGACATTTTATTTACACTTATTGCTGGAGGAATTACTGATAAATATGGCCGGAAAAAGATTATGTTACTCGGCTTATTGCTACAAAGTGTTGCAATCGGTAGTTTCGTTTTCGCTCAATCCGTTTTTATATTTGCACTGTTATATGTCATTAATGGCATTGGCCGTTCCTTATATATTCCGGCTCAACGTGCACAAATTGCTGATTTAACAAAAAAAGAGCAGCAAGCAGAAATTTTTGCTCTTCTACAAACGATGGGAGCAATTGGATCCGTAATCGGCCCTTTAATCGGTGCAAGTTTTTATAATACTCACCCAGAATATTTATTTATCGTGCAAAGTGTAACCCTTACGATATATGCCGTTGTTGTTTGGACCCAGCTCCCAGAAACCGTTCCGACTATAAGTAAGGCGAAACAAACAATTGAGGCAAGTTCACCAAAGCAATTTGTTTTTAAACATTACGCCATATTCGGTCTTATGTTTTCTACACTTCCTATTAGCTTTTTTTATGCACAAACTGAGACGAATTATCGTATTTTTGCAGAACATGTATTTCCTAATCTCGTATTCATACTCGCATTTATTTCAACATGCAAAGCCATTTTGGAAATCATTCTACAAATCTTCCTCGTAAAATGGTCTGAACGATTTTCTATGGCGAAAATCATCCTTATTTCTTACGCCTGCTATACGATAGCTGCAGTTGGCTTTAGTTATTCAACGACGATATTGTCGTTGTTCTTCACCTTACTCTTTTTAGTCATTGGAGAAAGTATTGGTTTAAACCATTTATTGCGATTCGTTTCAGAAATTGCACCTCATGATAAACGTGGTTTATATTTTTCAATTTACGGTATACACTGGGATATATCTCGAACGTGTGGACCTGTTATTGGTGCAGTTTTATTAAGTAAATTAAATGGAAGTATGCTGTTTTATATTTGTGCTAGTTTCTTATTAATTGGAGGTATTGTTCAAGCACTGTTTGTTCAAAATTTAGAACGTAAAAAAATCATGAACCAGCCTACACATAATTTATAGGTTACTACTTTTTCAGTAGATCAATATTTCTTATTGGATGAATATTAAAAAACAAAAGTGAAGTATTTCGCATATGAAAGTATGTTTTATATGGCAGGAGACGTTCCTTATTTACAACTAAAAACACCTCACTTCAATAAAGTGAGGTGTTTTTGAAATCACTTAATTTCTTATCCTGCCATTTTATTAATACTATCCTCTGGTGAAAATACAGAAATATGATCTACCTTACCAGTCGATTTTGGAATGACAAATTTCAGCTCATACTGGTTATTTACTTTGTATACATATATTTTATCTTCACCATTCCCTTTAACTGAAGATGGTTTTCCTAACGCTTTTTCAATTTCTTGTAATGTAATCGATTTTAGTTCTGCATGATATGAGCGTACATCAAAAACTTGTGACCCTTTATTAAATCCGAAAACAACATTTTTATTTGTAAAAGTTGCGTACATTCCATTCCCTGCATATTCGGTTTTATTTGCTTTTCCCCACGCTTTTTCAATTTCTTCAATATCCCCTGTATGGGCTCCAAATGGTACATTAGGTACTTTTCCTTCTTTTGCTAGTTCAAACAAATCTTTAACGTGGTTAATTGATTTTTGATTAAGTGTTCTATCTTTCGAATCTTGCTCAGGTGATAGTTTTGTTGTTTTTTCATTACTTGGTTTTGCTTCAGGATTTTTCTGTTCTTCTGAAGAATTGCTTTGTTCATTTTTATTATTTTCCAAGGTTGGATTTGTTTCCTTTTTTTCGTCTGTCCCATTACATGCTGCTAGCGCACACATACATGCTATAGCCAAAAACAACATAACTATTTTCAAATACCCTTTCATCATTTTACCCCCCTATTGCATCTTATTCATTTCGATAACCAACCCATTACACTACTTTTCAAATTATGTTTGTTCCAAAAAGTCAGTGCTTCATTCTCTCCAAAGGCTTGTACAAAATATGTTACAAAAGCTGTTCCTAAAAAGTAACCAAGTCTGTTATATCCGAAGTAACTACCTCCTGATAAACGGAACCATTCTTTCTCTTTTTCATCTGTCCATCCTTCAACATAATCTTGTAAAAAACGTTTCTTTATTTTCTCTTCATTTTCTTTATAATATTGTAGCCATGGATCACCGTCACTATTATATGAGTAGTAAACAGACTCATTTAAATCTTTAACGATTTTTTTTGATAAATAAGTTGCAACACCTTCACGATACAAACTTACCGACGCATCGGTCCATTCAGCCCTAGTCCAATCCATTCCAGTATTTTGTAGCATAACATTATGATATATATGACCTATTTCGTGAGCAGCAATAACACGAAGATGATTCAAATCTGGAGATAATTTTTCTGCCGCAAAAAATATGTCTCCAATGATTTCCCTTTCTACAAATGCATTTGAACCAAATCCTCCAACGAATAAATGGAATTTCATATTTACATCAAAGTTATATTTATTACGATATTCATTTGTTACCTCTTGAATAATGATTGGTAATGATTCTGCAATAATACGAATATCTTCTATTTTTGCGGGATATTGTTTAATGGCATTAGAAAGATGTTCTTTCGTTTTAGGACAATGATACTTAAAGTATTCTTCAAATATCTCTGAATGCGAAGTAAAGTATCGATTAAGGAGTTCTAATTCTAAATCGTCACTTTCCCATAATTTTAAAAAACTTGGAATTATATTGTTAATCACTGTATTCATCTCCTTATTTAAACCTTCTCTTCTCAATGATAATATCCTCTATCTATAGCTGAAAATATGCCGTCACAACAGCTCCTTGAAACAGAAAAAAACCAGTAGGAAGTGATTACTCTTTTCCTACTGGTTGAAATGAAATTAAACGGTAAATCTTAGTTTCTTAAAAAATGTAGCGATAGTGCTTTTTACAGTTTCAAAATTATAAGCAAATGTATTATCTCCACTTAATGATGAAATACATGTTAAACCTGCAGCTTTAATAAAAGCTTTTACATCTACAAGCATAGAATTAGCCTCCATGAATTTAATTACAATCATTATAACAGGTGTTTTACGAAACTAACATGAAAGTAATAAATAATCCTACTTAACAAATAAATTTCTATTATTAATTTATCCCGCTATTTGCCGGGCAGTAAGATCCCCACGTCGAAGCAAAGAAGTTAGATGGGGGTAAGGGCTGCCCGTAAAAGCCCGATTGGTAGGGCTAATAATCAGTGGGGATGAACCCCCCACTGATTAAAACTTCACTTTATTTAGCTCAAAGTACACCATTTCAATGTCATATAAAAAAGCTGCCCCAAAAGGACAGCTTTAAATATGTATATTACACTTCGATTGACTTACCGTCTTCAACAATATGATAAAGTAAGTGAGCTAAATGATGAATTGGACCATATTCTTCCTCTTCCTCATCTGTTTCACCTTGGTATTCCAGATCATTTAAGTATAGTGCTAAAAATTGATAGTATAGTTTTAAATCAAATCCATAACACGCAGTTGGTTCTTCATGATCTCCTTCATATTGTAACATTAAGTATTGATCATTTCCTTCTGCATCTTCTGCATCAAAGAATACGAAGAAGCCAACGTTTGTGTCTAAATCAAATAAATGACGAGTACCTTTTTCAGTTGCTTTATTGAAGTCCTCTTCACTTAATTTATGTACTGTTGTCGCTTTTGCATTATCTTCTTGATGGAAATTTACTGTAAATGATTTCAATGCTGACACCTCCTGATTGTATAATACTAGCATAACATATAAAAAGGACTGCTTACAAATGTAAACAGTCCTGCTACATTCATTTCCGCATTGCTCGTAGTAAAAAACTCACAATGAAGATCAAAATAACCGCACCAATTAAAGCAGGAATGATTGCAAATCCGCCTATTACAGGACCGAAACTACCAAGTAATTTCGTACCAATCCAAGAACCGATAATACCAGCAATAATATTACCAATTACACCACCTGGTACATCCCTTCCAGTAATTAAGCTTGCAAACCATCCTAATAAACCACCAACGATTAAAGACCAAATCATATAATAACCTCCTTTATATTTAACCAATCAAAATATAATTAGAAACAATTGCTTACCATTAGTTATGTGACATTTTTCATAAGTTATTCATGCTGCTCAACTATAAGATTTTTGAGAATAATACACACCGATAAACTATTTTTCGAACTAACGATTTATCCGACTTGTTATTACACACATTAAGGACAATCTGGCTTCAATATTGTTCGCATAAACTCTTCTTTAAAAGCAGGATAGTTAAAACCAACAGCAATTCTCTGAATCGGCCGATCATCAAACCTTGTTGGTTCAGCTATTTTTCTAAAATCAGCTACACTTTGGCCCCTAGTCACATCATTTGTCGTACTAATCCACACTGCCGATTTTTTATATTCGAAAATACTATCGTTTATAAACGAGACAAACGGTAGTAAATCGTGTATGGGACTTCCACCAATACCTGGATATTCTTTTTTATAAAAATTCTCATAATAAAAATCAATCATTGGTTTAATGAGTTTCGCCTGTCCAGTTCCTTGTTTATCTATTATATTGGCCATTTCAGGCGTAATAAGCGCACCCTGTGTTACATTTAACGGGTATATAGTAGCGTTTTTCGCATATTTCATAACAATATTTGCTGCAATTGGATCACCATAAAAATTCGCTTCAGATACTGGTGTAACATTACCTGGAAATAGGAAAGCGCCGCCCATTATATAATACGAACAAATACGATCCATTATATTTGGATACAATAAAAATAACGTAGCAAGCGTCGTTAGTCTTCCTGTCGCCACAATTATAATATCTTCTGGACAAGGTTCGATTAATTTGATTAATTCACAAAAATTTTCTCGTTTACAAATTCTCATTTCAGGTGGAATAATAGGACCTAAACCATGATCCCCATGGATTTCAGGGAAAAACAAAGGTTCTTCAGCTGTCATCGGCCTACTCGCACCTTCAATAATTTTCACTTGTGTAGCATAGTACCTTTCTAAAAAATAAACATTTTCCGTAACGATATCTCGTGATACATTCCCGTACTCTGCAACAATACCTAGAATATCTAATTTACATGTTTTATTTGCATAAATTAACGCTACGGCGTCATCAATACCAAAGTCTCCAAAAAAGATGATTTTCTTATTAACTATTCTCACCCCTCTTCAGCATAACCTACTATTATTATTATGTGAAAAAGACAAGGCGGTGAAACAGCGCAAACTAAAAAAGCCGCCTATTTATTGGCGACTTCAATCTTTTTATAAGACAAATATGCTAGTACATTTTTACTTGAATCGTATTTCGGGTTATTTCCTTTTCTTGGCTCTCTCATATGTGTCTTTTCAAATCCAGGAATGTCTGGCATTTTCCCCATAAATTCAAGCATTTCTTCCTCAGTACCTTCAATGCGTACACGAATCATAATAACTATTCCTCAATTCACAGTTTCTCTGTACTAAGTATATCGTACTTCAGAAAGACTGCAACACATTTATCTTTTTAATGTTGTACTTTTTTTACATATAAACATAGCCATTTCAGTATAGAACGAATCTACTTTATTATTTTTAAGTTGAATATTAAAATATTCCTTCATTTCGTTTGGTGCTTTCATCATACATTCTGTTAATTTTTCACGCTTTTGTACAGGGACATCCATCATATTACACCACCAGTCAAAATCAAACTTCTTATCAAAAGTAAGACATGACTGCATTTGCAAACCGTTTTTTTCTAATAAAGTAAGCCATTCTGTCTTTTTTAGAGCTCGTTCATGACTTGGGTCCCGCTTCTTTTCTATAAAATTATAAAATGTATCATTTTCATTATTTTCTGGCGAAACATTATCTATTAAGATGAATAATCCATTATCCTCCAACGTACGATTTACTTCATAAATAAATTGAGCCGGATTCGTAAAATGATGGGCTGCAATCCGGCATGTAATTGTATCAAAAAAATGATCTGCAAATGGTAAATCCTCTGCGTTTCCTGCTACAAAAGATACATTTTCATGACCATTCTGCTTTATAAAACTTTTTGCTTTTTCTAACATTTGTTCTGTTAAATCAAGTGCAACTACTTCTTCAAACATAGGTGCTAACATATTCGCAACATGTCCGCCACCAGTAGCAACATCAAGAAGACGATTATTATGGCGAGATTCAACTTGTTGAACTACATGCTGTAAGTCCTGTCCTTTAGCATGTATTTTACTATTCACATACTTATCTGCATTACTGCCAAACTGTTTTTTCACAAGCTCCTCTTTACTCATTTTATCATCTTCTTTCTATTGTAATTTACATATACGATTCATATAATTATTACAATTCTCTTCATGTATTTTCAAATCCTCTTTTCATCTCACTTCTTATCGTGCTGTCCTATCATCAACATAATATAAATTTTACTTTTACTATTAAACAAAAAAGGCTACGGGAACTTCTCCCCTAACCTGATTAAATATTTATTACATTTTCATTTCTTCATATACGTCTATATAATATAAATCCTCTTTCAACTTCATAATAACATCTACTTCGTTATAAGTAGCCTCACGAGCATGTAATCCAAATTGATCCATACCAATCCATATCCATCCAGGTGTATGATATAAAACATCTATGTTAAAATAATCTAATTTAGTAAGCTCCGATGTAATAAATTTATCTTTATTAGCGATTTGTTTATCTAGTAAACCATATTCTTTTCCATTTTCAAATAGCGATATAAATTTCCCTACAATCGGATGTTCACGAACAATAAAATGATATTCCTTTTCCTCTACATTTGCCACAATCAAACGAGAAACAGATAAATCAGCCCCCGAATTCGACATATTTGTTTATTCACCTCCTTATATAGGTCTCTTCAATATAATAACAAATGAATATTCAAATCAGATTAATATAATGTAAAAAATAAAAAAGCTGACTTCCCTTTAGAAATCAGCCTTTATAATTTGATCAACTTTATACTTTTACAAATTATTATAATGTTTCTTTTTCCTCATCATTTCCAGAAACTAAACTTCCTATAGCATCTGCTGTTACTTCCACTACAAATTCACAAATACCTGCTACAACTTCTCCAATTACTTCATCCATCTTTTTACCCCCTTATTTTATGTAACTTATTTGTAGTATAGAAGAAATTGGTGAATGTAAACTATCGAAAAAGGTGACATAAACCTTACAGAATTGTAAGCTCTTTCATCCCTTTACTTTCCCCCCTTTGAAACTCCAAGTATTTTTAGCAGACATATAGGCCATCATAATATGAAGCAAGTAATAATCAAGTGTCAGGAGGCGTTTAATATGTATTACGTAAAATTAATTAAAGGTCAATCATTCTACGCTTTTGATCATCGTTTCTTAGTGTCTGAAGAAGAAAAGGTTTCAGAGAAAATCTATAATTACTTACGACGTAATGAATTTTTTGAAGTACGTAAAGAAGAATATTCCGCTTAATTACAAAAAGCATTAAGAAAAATATCATCTTATTGTGATATATTCTTAATGCTTTTATGTAAATTGCTTCTTTTCAACAATTGTTGTTGACTCTATTAAATAATCTAGTATTTTTCCAAGCTAATTCGTCACCTCCTCATATTCTAGTATATGAGGAGGTGACGAATATGACTCATATCATTGATTACCAAGCTACTCAACCTATAAGTAAAACTGGTGAAACAACTTTTGCAATCCCCTCTTCTCCAAATAAAGCAATTTTAGCAAATTTGAAATTGAGAATTTCAAGTAGAGATTCACGTAATAATCGAGTAGAATTAATCGCTACAATTGGTGTAGAAGGTATAACTGGGACTTCACAAGTTTTATTCCGAATTTTCCGTGATAACATTGAAATTTTTAATGCACAAGTAGGTATTGAATCTACAGATTCTGAACAATTTTATGTACAAACATTTCAAGCTATAGATCAAAACGTTGGCAGTGGAACACACGAATATTCATTAACTGTAGAAAACCTTACTAGTGGTGCAAGCGCAGAAGTTGTTGGCCCACTATCTTTTAGCGCTTTAGCTATTGGACAAGAGCGTAAATGTTGCTAAGTGAAATTAATTTTTAATTTTGCACTTGAGAAAAGCAAGACGTAGTTATACGTTCTTGCTTTTTTATTTTCCCTATTTTTAACCATATGTCTTTTACATTTTAATTGCTTATTTCATCAATTAACGAATCAAATTTTCGGCAAATCAAAAAGATTGAAATCCAATTATGAAACACGTAATATAGACTCTGACTCTAAAAAAGTTCGTATGAAAATAATACATAAATAAGGAGGTTTTATATACGAGTTTTTCATTTTAAAAGACGGAGAGGTTTTATGTTATGTGGCGTAATAAAAACGTTTGGATTGTTTTAATTGGGGAGTTTATTGCAGGTCTAGGATTATGGCTTGGTATTCTTGGCAACCTTGAATTTATGCAAAAATATGTCCCTTCTGATTTCATGAAATCAGTTATATTATTTATCGGACTATTAGCCGGTGTTCTAGTTGGACCTATGGCTGGCCGTGTCATCGATCAGTATGAGAAGAAAAAAGTTCTTCTTTACGCTGGGTTTGGTCGAGTTTTAAGTGTTATTTTTATGTTTTTCGCTATTCAATTTGAAAGTATCGCATTTATGATTGCATTTATGGTTGCTCTTCAAATTTCAGCAGCATTTTATTTCCCTGCATTACAATCTGTGATTCCACTCATCGTAAGTGAGCATGAGTTATTACAAATGAACGGTGTACATATGAATGTTGGTACAATCGCTCGTATTGCGGGTACTTCACTAGGTGGAATTCTTTTAGTTGTGATGAGTTTACAGTACATGTATGCCTTCTCAATGGCAGCATACGCCTTATTATTCCTCTCGACTTTCTTCCTACAATTCGAAGATAAGAAATCAACAACACCAAGTAAACAAGCTGCAAAAGATAATAGCTTTATGGAAGTATTTCGTATTTTAAAAGGAATTCCTATTGCTTTTACAGCACTTATATTAAGTATTATCCCTCTATTATTTATAGCTGGGTTTAATTTAATGGTTATTAACATTAGCGAAATGCAACATGATCCTACGATTAAAGGGTTCATATATACAATTGAAGGTGTCGCATTTATGTTAGGTGCCTTCGTAATTAAACGTCTATCTGATCATTTCAAACCTGAAAAATTACTATATTTCTTCGCAGTTTGTACTGCTTTTGCACACCTATCATTGTTCTTTAGCGATATAAAATGGATGGCTCTTACATCATTTGGTTTGTTTGGGTTTAGTGTTGGCTGCTTCTTCCCTATTATGTCGACGATTTTCCAAACGAAAGTTGAAAAAAGTTATCATGGTCGCCTCTTCTCATTCCGTAATATGTTTGAAAGGGTTATGTTCCAAATCGTCTTACTTGGCACAGGGTTCTTCTTAGATACAATTGGGTTACAATATATGGTTCTCATCTTCGGAGTCGTTTCATTATTGATTATTTCTATTTCCCTTTCTAAGCAGAAACATTATGAAAAACAGCATTCGCAATCTGCGAATTTATAAAATAAACAAAGAAGTATGGATATAATATTGAAGCCATACTTCTTTGTTTTATAATACGCCTATTTATTACGTTTATTGAAATTACCTAAAGGAGTATCCCTCTTTTATTTCGAATAGATTATAAAGAGGACTCTTTATAAAAGGAGTGGTAAAATGTCTGATGGCATTGAAGTATTTATTGTCCTGCTCTTTGCAATTGCGCTGTTTAGCATCCTAAACTTTTTAGCCATTTCCTTATCTGGACATAGTTTTAAAAAAAGAATCGTGGCAGGTTTCATATTTTTACTACTGACTCCCATTATCTTTTTGACTATCGCAACATTTGCTTCTATATTCGATAAAGCAGGATTTGGCGCAGGTACGTTAGCCTTTATGATCGCAAGCGTATATATATTAAATGGAATAGTGCTTCTGCTTTCCTCTTTATTTATCCTCAAAAAAGACATAACATAGGCTATGGTACTAGCATGAATCTGACTTTACACTAGATTCATGCTTATTTAATTTCTCCTAAATTTTTATATGAAATTAAATAATTCTTTAAAAAAATTTAAACTTTATTTATTATAATATCCCTATCGTATTCGCACGTTTATTCAAATTTAAAAGAAAGGAGCACAAAATGAAAAAGGTTCTACTTACAATTCCTATACTAATCATCCTACTTAGTGGATGCAGCAATAACGATATATACGGTTCTTGGGAAGTCGTTGACAATAAAAATGGTGAATGCCCTGTATATTATAAATTTGAAACAGTTGTCAAAAAAGAGAATAAAGAGGAAATTGTGCAAAATTTAGTAGAAATGCAAACCACAAAGAATAAAGACGATTTATATAAAGGCTCATTTGTCAAAAATTCTAATGTATATCACATTGATTATGGTAATTCATTTACATCAGAGCAAGCTTTAAAAGTTGCCGACGGTACATTAAATGTATACTTTTTGACAGCTGAAAAATTATGCACGTATAAAAAGAAATGATTACATTTTAGAGGAAACGCAGAAAATATTTTCTGCGTTATTTCACTTTAGAAATCTTCCACAAATACTTAATAAAAACTATAAAATAACTTAAGTTATATAAAATGAATCCTATAATAGACATTTCAATTTACACATCTACGCTATTTACATCGATACTTTTCAAAATAGGCTAATACTTCCTCTAAATTTGTCAATCATTTTAATTTTCATAAAAAAATGATAAAATATAAACATGTGTTTTCAGAATAATTAAAAACGCAGAATGAAAGCACTGTTTTAGGAGGGGTTTTGATGACTTACACGTTAGCAACTAGAATGAAAGCATTCCAATCTTCTATATTTAGTGAATTAGGAGCCTATAAAAAAGAAAAAATTGCAGCAGGTCATAACATGATTGATTTGAGCATCGGAAATCCTGATATGCCGCCCGCTGATTTTGTAAGAGAAACAATGGTACATACAGCGAGTGAGAAAGAGAGCTACGGGTATACATTATCAGGTATTCAAGAATTTCACGAAGCTGTAACTGAATATTACAACAACACTCATAACGTTTTATTAAATGCGGATAAAGAAGTTTTATTATTAATGGGTTCACAAGACGGGCTCGTTCATTTACCTATGGTTTATGCAAATCCAGGTGATATTATATTAGTTCCTGATCCAGGATATACAGCTTATGAAACAGGTATTCAAATGGCTGGTGCAACATCTTACTACATGCCTTTAAAGAAAGAGAATGATTTCTTACCAGACTTAGAAGTCATCCCTGAAGAAATTGCCGATCAAGCGAAGATGATGATTTTAAACTTCCCAGGGAATCCCGTTCCAGCAATGGCTCATGAAGATTTCTTTAAAGAAGTAATCGCATTCGCGAAAAAGCATAATATTATCGTTGTCCATGATTTTGCTTATGCTGAATTTTATTTCGATGGTAATAAGCCAATTAGCTTCCTCTCTGTACATGGTGCTAAAGAAGTTGGTGTAGAAATCAATTCTTTGTCAAAAAGTTATAGTTTAGCAGGTAGCCGTATTGGATATATGATTGGAAACGAAGAAATTGTTCGTGCACTTACTCAATTTAAATCTAATACCGACTACGGTGTATTTTTACCAATTCAAAAAGCGGCATCTGCAGCACTAAGAAATGGCGCTGTATTTTGTGAGAAAAACCGCGATATTTATCAAGAACGGAGAGATACTTTAGTTGATGGATTCCGAACATTTGGCTGGAATGTCGATAAGCCAGCTGGTAGTATGTTTGTCTGGGCTGAAATTCCACAAGGATGGACTTCTCTAGACTTCGCTTATGCATTAATGGATCGTGCGAATGTCGTTGTTACACCTGGTCATGCATTTGGACCTCACGGAGAAGGATTCGTACGTATTGCACTCGTTCAAGATAAAGAAGTGTTGCAACAAGTTGTTGAAAACATTAGAAATAGCGGCATTTTCACTCTTGAAAAAGTAAATGAATTAGTTAAAAATTAGTTCCCACTCCCCTGCTTAAATTTAGCAGGGGTATTATTAATTGGAGGTACTTTCATATGCATATTAAAGACACTCTCCCCCATCGTTATCCATTTTTAATGACTGATAAAGTAACAAATGTAAAACAAGGTGAATCCGTTACAGGATATAAACTCATTACAAATAACGAATGGTTTATAAATGATAGTCAAAAACATATGCCTCATATGTTAATTGTAGAAGCACTTGCTCAGCTTAGTGCATTTGTACATACAAGTGATTCTGAAGGACTAGGATTCCTCTCCTCTTTAGATGGAGTTGAATTCCAAGGAAAAGCATATCCCGGTGATAAACTTGATTTACATTATGAACTAACGCGCAATCGCCGAGGTTTTGTTCTTGGTAAAGGTATTGCAACTGTAAACGACCAGCCTATTGTAACTATAGAAAAACTATTAATATATCAAGCAGATTAAATTGTTCCTTATATCAGTGGGGAATATCTATTCTCAACCAATTAAAAATAAATAGGAAAACATATTACGTAGTTAGGAGCAGGAAAATGGAACGTACTATCGGTATCGATGCTGGAGGCACATTAACGAAAATAGCTTATTTTAACGAAAAAAGGCTATTAACTTTTGAAAAATTTTATTCGCATGAACAACATAAAATAATAGATTGGATTAAAAGCAACAATGGCATAAAACAAATATGTATTACGGGTGGTAAATCGAAACTATTACAGCAACTGCTTACAGGTTCATATAAAATAATAGAGCTAAACGAATTTGAAGCTACTCTTGCAGGTGTCCAATACATATTAAAAGAAGAAAAACATGCTATACGCAATTTTATTTTAACCAATATCGGTACAGGTACTTCTATCCATTACGTTTATAATGAACAATATATTCGCGCTGGTGGAACCGGAGTTGGCGGTGGGACTATTATGGGACTTTCAAAATTGTTAACAAATATAGATCATTTTGAAGATTTAATCCCTCTAACAAAAGTAGGATCTAGAAAAGAACTAGATATTACGGTTGGAGATATTTATGGTGGTATTCTTTCCCCTATCGATAATAACTTAACTGCTAGTAACTTCGGAAAAGCAACCATTACAGAATCAAATAATAGTAGCTCCGATATACTAGCTACTGTACAAGGACTTGTCGGTGAAGTCGTTACTGCATTAAGCCTTCAATTCGCTGAAACAAAAAACATTGAACATATTATTTATATTGGTTCGACTTTATGTAATAACGTACAACTTCAACATATTATTAGTAGCTACACCGAATATCAAAATAAAACACCAATCTTTTTACAAGATGGTGGTAATAGCGGTGCAATTGGTGCATTACTTCATGCTACGAAATAAAAAGCTGACTTTTGTCAGCTTTTTAGAAATGGCACTTCAAATTCAATAATTGATTCCCCGTTCTCTCCAATTCGCTCCACGCTTATTCTATCAATCACACAATTTAACTTCCCATGAAAACTAGCAATCTCCTTCACTACTTCAGCAGCTAATTCGGCACTCTCTTTTCTTCCGACTGTTACATGCGGGATGTACGGAATGTCTTCTTTCAAAAATTGTAATAAAGGTCCTGTATATAGAATATTATGTAGTTCCTCTATTTGTTCTTTCCCCTTTTCAACTAGTAAAAACAAATATTCTCTTTCACTTGTAATTTGATTCTTAAATTCAATTTCTATATTCTGTATCGGTTTTGATACATTTATAATATGTAATTTCAGCTCATCATTTGAAATCGAACTTTCAAATGGGAATACAATTGTAATATGCGGTGGAATTAATCCAAATAAAGGATCATGTTTTTGCCTAATGTCCTCGATTTCGCTAATGAACATGTTGTTTAGAAAAAGTAAAATTGTACGCATTTTTATCCCCTCAACTTTTCCTCATTATAATATGTATCATATTCTATGACAGCCTGCCCTTCAACAACTTGTTTTGCTTACCTGTAAAAATAAAAAAACTTCTCAAATGAGAAGTTTTCATATAGCATGATTATTATTTTCCCGCCAAACTTTCCTAAACTTTATATAACAGGCAATTCTCCAAGGAAAAATATACGATACTGCAACAACGTAAAATAATAAACCAATCGTTTGTTGATCTAAATCAACGATAAATTGTCTTGAACCATATCTTAAAAAGACAAGTGCAATAAAAGTAATTAAAAAAGCTGCACTTTTTTTCGTATAAATATTCCCATCATCTCTTCGTTCATAATTTGTTAATACTATAAGCGGTACAGCAAAAAGTACACCAATGAATACCGCTATAATTACTTGTAATATAGCTGGATGTACGGGACCTAAAAACCATACAATACCTGGTGTTAAAAATAGTAATGGCCATAAAATACGTTTTCCCGATCCCTTTATTGGCTTATGCATGGAGCGATAACGACGCCAAAATATCAGTAGTGCAATGCATAAAAAGACGGTTATTAGTGAGGACGTGTCTCCCATATATTTTCCTTCTCCCTAAAAGAATAATCTATCACTATTTTAAACTGTTCGTTCAAATGATACTTTACGAATAAATATACTACTAGTTATGATATAAAGAATTGTTAATCCAATTGAAATAACAATAAAATAAGGGATATCTATTAAAGATACATCATTTGTAAATAACAATCCTTTTATCCCTACTTCTCCATACAGCACACTATTTGTTGAAAGGAAAAGCGACCCACCAATCATGAGACCAATCCATTGAAATCTTTGCTTAAAAATTACTACTACTTGAAAGAAACATGCTATCGTAACATAAAATAAAAATTGTAAAATAAACTGTTGTATTAATTGCTCTCCAAAGTTAACATTTACTAAGTTATATTTTATATCTTGTAAAAACAGTATTTGAAGGAATGAAAACAATGCGGATTGCAACACAATATAGCAAATCGCTCCGATAAAATATTGTATTCTCGTTATACCAAATAAAACTGCTAAACGAAATAAATCATCTTGAACAATGAAAACACTCCCTACTATAAAAATCATAATTGCAATTGAAGGATTATTGATAATTTCGGGTAAATAACCAACTTTCGCTTCATTTAAATGAGCAGCATATAAAGCTCCTTTTATTAATAAAGCTACAATCCAAAATATTAAAATTGCTTTATAATGAAAATTTATATGTAACCTCAATTGTTTCATTAACATCGTCATTCCACTTCACCACCAGTCATGTGAATAAATAGTTTTTGTAATGTAATTCTATCAATTACTAAACCTTCTTTTTCAAGAGAGTAACAATCTTCATTAGAAAGCTCTTCCCATATAACAGCAATACCTTTATTCCCATAAATTTCTTTATTTATAATTTTTTTATTAATCAAGAACTCCTCCACTTTACCTTTTTGCCCTGAAATAATATGACCTTGTTGCAATAAATCTTCCACTGTTGATTGAACAACAAGTGCACCTTCTTTTATGATAATTACTTCTTCAATAACATGGGTTACTTCTTCTACCAGATGTGTTGATAATATAATTGTTCTGGGATACTCCCCGTAATCTTCTAGTAGTAAACTATAAAATAACTCACGATGTGCTGCGTCTAATCCTGTAGTTGGTTCATCAAAAATAGTAATTGTCGCTCTGCTTGCTAACCCTTTAATAATTCCTACAACTGTTTGCATGCCATGAGATAGTTTATGGTATTTCTCTGTTATATTAAGCTGAAATTTACCCGCCAGTTCTTCAGCAAACTTCTGATCCCAATTTTTATAAAACATGTTACATATCTTAAAAATTTCTTTTACGCTATAACTTAAATGAGACTCTTCTTTTACTCTAACGAAACAAATATTTTGCATCGCTTTACTATTTTCAAAAACATCTTCACCAAATATTGATACACTTCCACTACTTGAAGTAATTTGTCCTGCTAGTAAATTTAATAAAGTCGTTTTCCCTGCTCCGTTCCTTCCAAGCAAACCATATATTTTATGCTCTTCCAATGAAATCGTTACTTCATTTACAGCTATTTTCTTTTTATATTTTTTCGTTATATCTTTCGTTTCAAGTGCAATCATCCCTCTTTCCCCTCCTTCGTAATCTTTTGAATCATATCCATCAATTCATTTTTTGATATTTCTAGTACTTTCGCTTCTTCCCACACTTTAGGTAAATATTCAGTCATAAAAGTATTTTGTCTTTTTTTTAGTACGACTTCTTTCGCTCCCTTTGCAACAAACATTCCGATTCCTCTCTTTTTATATAAAATCCCCTCATCCACTAATACATTCACCCCTTTAGCTGCAGTAGCCGGATTTATTTGTAACATCTTCGCAAATTGATTTGTCGATGGAACTTGTTCTTCTTCAAGCAATATGTCTTTTAAAATATCAGATTCAATCGTTTCTGCAATTTGTATGTATATTAATTTATTTTGTTCTAGAGTCGGCTTCACATTTTCACCACCTTAGGTTCATAGGTTCATTACTTATGTAATTAACCATATCACATAGAATTATTTTTTTCCATAAATTTCTTTTACAAAAAAAGAGAGTCATTCAATTAAGAATGTCTCTCTTTCTAAAAATTCGAAGTTTCAACTCTTGTTCTCAAATTCTTTTCATTTATACCATTTTGACAAAAATTAAACTGTTGTCCCTCAATACATTTTGTACGATCTACTACTTGCCCTAAATGATAGCTTGTATGCTCAACCAAATGTAATAGACTTTGAAGATCAATATACCTTTTTTCTTCCCAGACCTGTATATATGCTTTGCCCCACTCATCAAATATTTCTTCAACAGTTTTTAACAAAGCTTCAGAGCTTATTTGTTTCACTGGAAAATATTCTTCAATTCCATTTTCAAAAACTATATTTGGATCCTTATAACGCCTTGTATTTCTCTGTAAATGTTCACAAATATGTAGTACGATTCCACCAATTGAATTAACAGAGGTCTCTTTTTTCCACAAATCTTCTTCACTAACGAGCCTAATTGCCTGTACTAATTTAGGTAAATAATGATCCTGCATTCTATGATAAGAAATTTTGTATACTAACTCCATCTTCTCCCCTCCATTATTTCAACTGGCTCACTGGATATTTAGCAAATAAAGATTTCCGAAAATCTTTATCTTCCACAAGCATTTTAATTTTTTCTTCATTGCCGTTAAAGAACTTTATAACTTTATTTTTATCCCATATATCTTTTTCTTTTGGAAAATCATCGAATTCCCTATGCAAAATTGATAACATTTCTTCCCTCGTTATCTTAAAGTTTTTATTCTCTACCTGAAACTCATAACTTTTTGCATTTGGCACTAAAATCACTAAATATATAGCATTAAAGAAAAAATTCTTCTTCATCGTATCCTTCTCATCAAACCAATACGTCTCAATCATTTCTTCTGTAAGAGCCCCACTTTCTTTTGTGCCATAGTTCACTTTTATATTTTCATTTTCTAAACTTATACTTTGAACTGTTCCACCACCGGGTAAATGATTAACAATTGCAACCACATCTGAATTATTACCAACGTATGTCCCAGTATATTTCTTAAAATCATCTGACCTAACATCATATATATCTTTTATTCTTTCTCCGTTAGAACAAGCCGCAATGAATAAAAAAATTGTTAGCATAACGATCATGTTATGATGCATATATTTCATTTAGCATCCCCCATTTTTATCGATATTTCGTTAATTACAATATTTACTTTCAAATCCCTTTTTAAATATACGCATTTTAATCAAAATTAAAAATTTTCATTTTTTATGTTTACAATTATCCATTAATTGTATATACTTACTAACGTAAGAAAAAAATTCTAAAAGGAGGTCGAAGGAAATGATGAAATTACAATTACATGCATTAACTTTAGCGTTAACTGCACCTGTGTTTTCTGGACAATTAAATATGAATTCGACCACCCTAATGGAGAATTGAAAATCGTACTTTATTTCATTTAATTCATAAATTCGCCACAGGAGGTCGTATACTTTCCTGTGGCTTTTTCACGCCCAGCCATAGGAGAACTGTATCTTCCTGTGGTTTTTTTGCGCGATTTTTTAGTCTCTTACATTATTTTTCTAAGAAAGGAGCAACATTCAATGACTATTAGCGTATTGTTTTTAAGTATTACGATTCAAAGAAATACAATTTCTAAAGATGAAATTCTTCATAATGAGCAAATTGAAAAAGCTATGAATGATGTTAAGGAGCGCCAAGCACTTTACTGTGATCACCTGTAATTCCTTTTCGAAAGGAGGAATTCATTTATGACTTTTCATATTTTCTTTTTTACGACTGTGCTTCAAAAAAATACTTTATCTGAAACTGAAATCAATCGTAAACAACAGTTAAAACAACTGACTGATAAAATAACTGACATTAAAAGTTCATACTACACTCAAATGTATTAAAAATATATTTTAAAGGGGTCATATATTCATGAAATTTAAAGCATTCTTTTTAACAATCACCATTCAAAAACGTAAGCTTTCACAGAAAGAGATTTTACGTGAGCAACACATCCAAAGCATTATGGACGAAGTAAAAGAGCGCCAATCTTCTTATTACACTCGTCTTTTCTAAATCACTTATAAAGGGGTCATAAATCTAATGAAATTTAAAGCATTCTTTTTAACTATCACTATTCAAAAACGTAAACTTTCACAGAAAGAGATTTTACGTGAGCAACACATTCAAAACATTATGGACGAAGTAAAAGAGCGCCAATCTTCTTATTACACTCGTCTTTTCTAAATCACTTATAAAGGGGTCATTATCCAATGAAATTTAAAGTATTCTTTTTAACCATTACCATTCAAAAAAATACATTTTCCAAGTCTGAAATGTTTCATGAGCGACAAATTAATCAGGCTATGGATCATGTAAAAGAAAGACAAAGTCATTACTGTAGTCATCTGTAATTTCTTATTACACTCGTTTTTTCTAAATCACTTATAAAGGGGCAATTATCTAATGAAATTTAAAGTATTCTTTTTAACCATTACCATTCAAAAAAATACGTTTTCTGAGTCTGAAATGTTTCATGAACGACAAATTAATCAGGCTATAGATCATGTAAAAGAAAGACAAAGTCATTACTGTAGTCATCTGTAATTCCAATTCGAAAGGAGGAATTCACATATGAAGTTTCACCTTTTCTTTTTAACGATTACAATTCAAAAAGAAACAATATCTCAAAATGAATTAAAACAAGAAAGACAATATAAACAAGTTATTGATGAAATTCGAGATCGTAGAAGCAAATACTACACTCACCTTTAATCGTTTAACTATATAGAATTGAAAGGAGTCGATTATGATGTTGATAGCACGCTGTAAGGAAATGATTTGGATAGTTCAGAGGGATTCCACATAGTTTTATAGAGCTTATATCACACAAGTTTATCACTGAATTTGATGTATAAAAAATATATAATAAAATCAAATCAACCCGCTTTTAATTATTTATTTATAAACAAAAGATACACCACTTAAAAAGCGGTGTATCTTTCTCAGGTTTCACTATTTCCGATTACTTCTCTTTGTCTTAAACAATCTCACTAAGTTCGAAACAACAGTTTTTGTTACTGCATAAACTGGTACTGCTAAAATCATTCCGATGATTCCAGCAAAGTTACCTACCCCTAAAATTAGGATAATAATTGTTAATGGGTGAATGTTTAATTTCGAGCTCATAATACGCGGTGAAATAATATTACTTTCAAACTGTTGTACAATTGTTACGATAATAATTACGTATAAGGCTTGCATCGGAGATACGAACAGTCCTACAATAACAGCTGGTGCTGCCCCAATAAATGGCCCTAAGTTAGGAATGATGTTTGTAAATGCTGCAATAATTCCTAAAACGAAAGCGTACGGTAAATCGATAATTAAATAACCGATAAAAGTAAACGCACCTACAAATATACAAACGAGTGCTTGCCCTTGAATATATGCAGATAATGTTTCGTTCGTTTCCTTAATGATACGAAGCCCCTCTTCACGGTAAGACTCAGGTAATAAACTTACCGCTTTTCCCGGAAAGGCATGTCCATCTTTAAACATGTAAAATAAAATGAACGGTACAGTAAATACAACTAATGCAACGTTCGTGATAATACCAAATAAAGCCGTTGCACTCGACGTAATTGTATTTGGTATATCTTTTAAGTATTCAATCGCATTTTTTTCAATTGTTTCAATGGAAACATAGTTTTGTGTAGATAACCATTCAAACAACCTATGATGTGATAATTCTTGTATGTATACTTTCCCCTCTTTTATGTAGCTTGGCATATTTTTTACTAAGTCCATTAGCTGTTGTGAAATCGTAGGAACAACTACTCCAACGCCAACCGCAGTTAATGTTATGATAAAAAGATATAACAGTAATATCGCTAAATTTCTAGGTACTTTTTTATTCTCCAAAAAGATTAATACAGGATTAAATATGAAGTATAAAAAAAGCGCGATTAAGATTGGGAAAAACAATGTTGATATGAAGATACCAATCGGTTGAAATAAAAATGATATTTTTGTGCAAATAAATATGATTCCTACAACCATTAGCACTTCTAATGTCCAAAAGTGCACTTTTGATTTCAAAAAAACGGCCTCCTTTAAACTAGCACTTCTATTCATTGTACCAAAATAAGCATGAATTTCACATAATATTTTCCTTTACAATATTCCAAAATACCGATAAATACACTACAATGAGATTACATACAAATTTGCAGGTAAAGGTGATAAAAATGACACAATGCATCATTTGCAGAAAAGATACGAAAGAACTTAGTGAACAATATGTCATTCCAGAAATATTATGTGGATATTATTTCACAAACTCAATTTGTGATACTTGTCATGAACAAATGACAACAAATATTGATCGTCCTTTAATTAGGCATAAATTGAGTCAATTTAAGATTGAACAAATGAAAAGACAAATTGATTCCCCACTCTATACGAATGAGCACGGTGAGGAACTTGCGGCTGCTGAGACTGATGTTGTCGAAGTAAGCGACGAGATTCTTTATTCTAATGCATTAATTATGAAACTATGTAAAAAGCACGATATTTCCTTACATAATGAAATTTGGAAAGAGGAACGTGTAACGAAAGTAGCGAGTTCTATTCAACGTGAATTACTATTAGATAACCGTAAATATAAAATGAGTGTATTAAAAATGGCTTATACATTCGCTGTACAAGCAGTTGATGGCTACTTTGAAGATCAAGATGCAATTGATATTTCTACCATTCTCTCAAATGCAGATTTCGTGGAACTAAAAGAAAAAAGCATTGTACGTGATTTAAGCAAAAGTTCTTTATGGAATACGCTAAATACAAGTAGTGAAAATCATTACTTTATTTTACTTAGCGATAAAGACGGCCTGTTTTGCTTCATTCGTTTGTTTGACATCTTTGATGTTGTCGTTCATTTATCAGAAAAAAGATTTGACCTTCCATCGCCGATTGTCGGTGTAAATAATGTGAATACGCAGAAATTTTATGTCCAAAGTTTAAAACAGTATATGGATGGGCTGTTTAAAGAAAAAGCACCTACTATATAACAGGAACCAGAACATACGGTCTCCTTTCTTGATGAAAAGACACTGTGTTATAATGAGTATGAAAAGAACAATACAATCACATAAACCAATTATAAATTGTATATAAATAAAAAAGACTAGTGTGCGGCTACACACTAGTCCACGTAACTTAGCAGATTGGATTGTTCATTTATCCTATTTGTTTCTTACAAACAAAACAACCCACATTCTATAAGCATAGGTGGGTTGTTATTTTTTGAGCTTGTCTATTAAAACGACGACGAACGTTAACAATGCAACGAGAAACAGTCCACCTTGCAGTAGCAACGCTATTTCACTCACGTATTATCACCCCCCTCCTACTCGGAGAAGTGATAATTGAACAACCAACCGCACCTTAAGTTACCCTTTAATTTTACCATATTTTCTAATAATTTACGATGAAAACCCGCAAGCGAATAACTTGCGGGTTTTTTATCCCGTATTAACAGGCAGTGAACAAAATAAAGCAATAAATATGTGAAACTTTATTTCTCACTATTTTTTTAATGCATATGCATCAGCAACCATTTCACCAACAATTTTATTTTCTTCTTTCTTCTCGTCTTTCAATAATGGGAATAACAATTCTGCGACCTCATACGCTTCTTCTAAATGCGGATATCCTGATAAAACAAACGTATCAATTCCTAACGATTCATATTCTTTTATCCTTTCTGCTACTGTATGTGGATTGCCTACAAGTGCAGTACCTGCCCCACCTCTTACAAGTCCGATTCCAGCCCATAAATTAGGGCTTATCTCTAACGACTCTCTCGTACCTTTATTTAAATGTGTCATCCTCTTTTGACCAACCGAATCATATCTTGCAAATGTCTTTTGAGCAAGCTCAATTGTTTCATTATCCACATATTGAATTAAACGTTCTGCCTCTTCCCACGCTTCTTCTTCTGTTTCTCTTACAATTACGTGTAATCTAATGCCAAATCGTACTATACGCCCCTTCTCTTCTGCAAGTTTTCTTACTTCTTCTATTTTCTCTTTCACTTGCTCTGGTGGCTCTCCCCACGTTAAATATACATCACTATGTTCAGCTGCTACTTCTTTTCCAGCAGCTGATGATCCTCCGAAATATATAGGAGGATATGGTGTTTGAACTGGCGGGAATACAACTTTACTATCTGTAACTTGAATATGTTTTCCTTCTAAAGAGATCGTTTCACCTTGCAATGTCGATTTCCAAACCTTTAAAAATTCATCCGCTGCTTCATATCTTTCATCATGCTCAAGATATAATCCATCTCCTTGTAGTTCAACTGGATCTCCTCCAGCTACTACATTAATAAGTAGTCTCCCATCTGAAATTCTATCAAATGTAGATGCCATCCTCGCTGCAACTGTAGGTGACATTAGTCCTGGTCTCAATGCTACTAAAAATTTTAGTTTTTCCGTTTCAGCAGCAAGAGCTGAAGCTAACACCCAAGGGTCTTCACATCCTTGACCAGTTGGAAGTAAAACACCCGTATATCCTAAATAATCAGCTGCCGCAGCAACTTGCTTATAATAACCATATTCAGCTGCTCTTCCTCGTTTTGTCGTTCCTAAATATCGACCATCTCCATAAGCCGGAATAAACCATAATAATTCCATACCTTTACACACCCCTTATTTATTTTGAAACGTATACTAACAAATTCTATATAAATTACCCCTAATAATTTATATGTTAATTCCCAGTCTCACCTTTAAAATTATCTCGCCATCTTAAAAACTTCACTTCTAGTAAACGTACTAGAGAGTCAGAAAACTTCCCAACAAATGCAAAGATAATTATGCCGACAAATACGATATCTGTATTTGAAAATTGCCTTGCATCCATAATCATATAACCAATACCTTCTGTAGATCCCATAAGTTCTGCTACTACTAAACTCACCCATGCAACACCTAACGATAACCTTGCTCCTAGTAAAAGGTTAGGCAATGCAGATGGTAAAATTAGTTTCGTAATTAGTTTTCTTTTGCTGAACTCTAACACTCTCGCAACATCAAATAACTTTGAATCCACACCTCTAATACCTAAAAATGCGTTTACGTATAAAGGAAAAAATGCACCATCTGCAATTAATAACACTTTCGATGTTTCACCAAAACCGAACCATAATACGAAAAGCGGCGCAACAGCTAAATGAGGTACAGTTCTTAACATTTGCACAGATGGGTCTAAATATTGCTCACTTCTCGTTGAAAATCCAACAATTGTTCCTAAAATGATTCCTAAGCCCCCACCAATAAAGAAACCAGCCGCAGCCCTGAATACACTAATACTTAAATGGCCGAATAACTCTCCTGTTTTAATAAGCTCTTGGAAAGCTAGAAAAATATCTAATGGTGTTGGTAAAACTGTTTTAGAAACAAGAACGAATACGCCAGCCAACTGCCAAATTATTAATATAATAACCGGTATAGTAATCGCCCTTACTAAAACTTTTACATTTAACTTTCGTACCTTCTTTATGCCATTTTTCTTAATCGTTATACTCGCTGGTTTCATAACAGCTTTCGTATTTTCCACTTTACAAAACCTCTTTTCACTTCGCTTTCAATGCTTTTTCTACGAAAGAATTATCTACAACTTTTCCCGTCTTAATTTCTTTCTTTATAGAACCGATCTTATATTGAAAATCCGCTGTCTTTTGTTGTTCTGCTATTATTTCCTTCGTTACCGGAACTAAAATTGGTTTGTCGTGATTAAACACTTCTTTTACAATCTCTGCATCTATCTTTTTTACAGAAGTGTACACTTTTATTGCTTCATCTAAGTTAGCCTCTTGCCATACACGTGCTTTCTCATAAACTTTGAGGAATTTCTCAACTAATTCTGGATGTTCTTTCGCAAATTTTGTCCTCGTAATTAAAAATTCTGGTGAAGAGACATTTAATGTTTCACCGTCTGCAATCACCTTCGCACCTTTATTTAACGTATGTAATGATATGAAAGGGTCCCAAATCGCCCATGCATCTACTGATCCTGATTCGAATGCAGGCTGCGCTTCATCTGGTTGTAATTGAATGACATTTACATCTTTTACATCAATACCTTCTTTATCAAGCGCTCGATATAATAAATTAAAGGCACTACTTCCTTTTGCTACTGCAATTTTTTTACCTTTTAAATCTTTTACACTCGCAATCTTGCTATCTTTTTGAACGAGAATTCCAGTTCCTTTTCTCGCATAACTTGTATTGGCGATTTCGGTAAATCCAATACCTGCTGCTTGCGCTGAAATGACTGGAGAATTCCCTACTTCACCAAAGTCTAACCGGTTTGATGCGATTGCTTCAAAATAAGGAGGTCCACTTTGGAACTCTGTCCATTTCACTTTAACTCCTTCTTTTTTAAACTCCTCTTCAAACCATCCCTTTTTCTTTGCTAGTAATAGTGGGCTTAATCCTTGCTGTATACCAATTTGTATTGTTACATCTTCTTTCTTACTACTTACTGTACTTTTTTCACATCCTAATAAAAATACTGATATAGCTAAAGCAAAAGAAAGAATTTTAAATTTTTTATACATATAAAATCACCCTTTTCCTATATACTTGTTTGAATCAACCCTCCATATTCAAACTGCTGTAATACTTTCGTTCGAAGTTGTTGGAACGATTGAGAAGTTTTATTTCGCGGATAAGGCAAATTATTTTCAATCACTTTATGTATTTTCCCTGGTTTTGCACTCATAATGATAATTCGGTTTGAAAGATATATCGCTTCATCTATATCATGTGTAACGAATATCATTGTTGTTTTCTTCTGCTCCCAAATATTCAGCAATACTTCTTGTAAATGACTTCGAGTAAAAGCATCCAGCGCTCCAAAAGGTTCATCAAGTAATAATACATTCGGATCTCTTAATAACGCTCTCGCTATCGCAACACGTTGTGACATCCCGCCTGAAATTTCTTTCGGATACGATTTTTCAAAGCCATCTAACCGAACGATTTCAACCCATTCTCTCACCTTATCTTTCACATATTTATCTTTTAACGACAAATCTGCCGCTATATTTTCTTCAACTGTTAACCATGGAAAAAGCCTATGCTCTTGAAAAATAAAACCTTGTTTCTTGCTCGTTTTTAAGATAGGCTCCCCGTCAATAATAACTTCACCTTCAAAATCATTATCTAGACCTGCAACAATTTTTAGTAATGTACTTTTTCCGCACCCACTCGGACCAATTACTGTAACAAAATCCCCTTTCTCTAATTGAAAATTAATATTCTCTAGCACTTGAACCGTACCAGTTTGTTTCAAAAAATATTTTGATACCCCATCAATTGAAACAGTCATTTCTTCCCCTCCTTAAAATGATTCATATAAATGAACAGATTCAGTATTTGTGCAATAAAAAAACCAAAGGCATTTTATCTGTTGATAAAATGCCTTTGGTTTCTCCAATCAGCAATACGTTATGGAATTAAGTACATATTATACAAATATTTCCGATAAGTCAACTAGGTTTTATTAAAACATACATATGATTTGTTTGAACATTTTACTTTTGTTTATTTAAACGATATCGTTTACTTACTATTTTTTCTGATCTTTAATCCACTGTAACCAATAAGAAAACTCACACGCTAAATGCATTTGATGGGATTTAATTAGACTATTAGGACAAAGGGCTGGGAACTCAACAACTAGACTTACTTCTATCCCTGTATCAGTATCTTTAAATTGATGTCGAACTCCACCAATAGTAGTACCATCTTTCATACGTGCAACACCTGTTGATTGGTATTGATAAGATTTATCTCTTGGTGTTTTCAATCCAGTTTCGTCACCAAAAACAATGAAAAATTGAACTGGAAACGGAGAATTACCAGTAGTTTCGATAACCTCTAATTCATTTTCCCCAAAGGGTCTTAGTACATAGTGATCAGGACAAGCAGATAAATTCACTTTGTTATTTTCACGTGATTGTTCAAGCATCAAACTATCAATTCCATGTATAGCTACTTCTGCTGTAATCCCGTCTAAATAAATACTAGTTTTCGAAATTTTTCGTCTATCACCAGATAAAAGAGTACAGATACGCATACCTATTGCACTTAATCTAAGTTTTGATTTCAACTTTTCGTACATTTCATTGTATGTATATCGCAACTTTATTTCCGTTAGCTGTTTTATCATGACGTCTGTATCATTTATTTCAAGCTCTTTATGTCCTAATGTATATAATACTTTTTTTATCCGTTCTCTTTTCCATTTTATAAGTTGCTCTTGTGAGATATTATTTCCATTGATAATAATTTTCATAAACTTTCTCCTTCCTTTTGATTGTATCGTAGTGTAGTTAATACTAAATTAACCATTTCATGTTTTGTATCTAGATTCAATTTTACTTCTGAATGAGCAATACTGCTAAGACCGTATAGAATAAACCCAGAAGCTAATAATGAGTTATCAGTATAAAAAACCCCTATGTTTACTCCCTCTTCAATTACTTGTCTAATTAACGGTTGCATACGTGTGAATAATTTCTGTTCCAGTTGAAAATGTTGTTCCGTCTGAAACGAGCTCACATTTTTATAGGGTGCTAACTTTTCAATAAATGTCCAAAATATATCTAGTGAATCTTTCATCTTTTGCATGACAGACCGTTCATTTGAAACAAGTATTTCTTCAATTAACTCCATATTTTTCACAATACAGTCATTTAAAACTTCATCAACAAAATTCTCTTTAGACTTGAAGTAATAATAAAATAAGCCCGTTGCTACACCTGCATGATTCACAACATCTTTTATGCCAAATCCTTTCATACCATTTTTCATATATAGTTCAAAACCAATATCCATTAACTCTTGGCGTCTTACATCTGGTTCTTTTGATATTCTTTTCATACGTCATCTCCTACAATGTTTTCACCACGACTGAATCTGATTCAATCATAAAAGACTGAACTTGATTCAGTCAATATTATTTCATAAATTTTAAATCCATTTAATAACTAAGCAACAAAATTTCTACCAAAAAAAGTAATCTCAAGAAATATGCTACTAACCTTAGATTTATCAAAAAAGTTAGACCATATAACTTGAGACTACTCATTTCCATTCAAAATATTTATGTAATTAAATTTTAGTTCTTCTGCACCCTGGCTGTCTCCAAAACTATTTGTGGAAGCTCTTTTTGAATGATTTCTTTCAGTCCATAAAGAGCTTTCTTCACATAACCACCTTCGAAATTCCCTAATGATTCTGGTAATTCATCCTCATCTAATATGAAGTATTCTCCATTAGGAAGTACCATAATATCGATGATTAAATCTTCGAAGGAAACCACTTCGTCTTTTATTTGTGTATTTTTTACGATATTAAAATAGGAACCTAAATACTTCCCTTTTATATCTCTCCATACGTATAAATTGTACGGACGATCTTTCCAATAATATGCGATTGTATAACTTCCTTTTGGGATTGTTAACTTAGTATCTTTTGCAGTCATTGTAAATGAATACTGCACCTCGTGAAATAAAACGATACTTTGTGATTGCTTTTCAAGTAATAAACAATTGTGATCTACTATTGTTGAGTTATACCGGATTTTTCTTTCTATAATTTCACTTTTCGATGTAAGTAACTTATTCATTATTTTGTTTCCCCTTATACTAGTTCTATCCTCAATTATATCCACTTATCTAACGATAAAGAAGTATATAGTTTTTTATATAATGATTTATACAAGTACACAAGAAAAACTCCTTCTTATTTAGAAAGAGTTTTTCACTATCCATGTTTCATATTTTTTCACTTCTAACGGAAGCTTATTTGTTTTTATGTAACTAACAGCACTATTACTCATGTTTTAACTTTTCCTTAACCGCATCATAAAATTTTCGTTCTTCATCAACATTTAAGTGCACACGACTTACTGTTTTAGAAAATCCATATAACAACTGTGCTTTCACTGGCTCTTTTAATGTTATTTCAAAAGTAGCAGGTTCTTTTATGAACTCCATAACAGTTGCATCCAATACCTGTTTCCCTTCTTTTGCCGTTAGCAATTCATCACCCTTGTAGAACGCAATATTATCAATTTGTGTAAATGGTATAACAATTTTCTTTCCTAATCCAATTTGAATGATTACTTGTTCTTCTGTTACGTTAAGTGGATTTTTACGCATCGCTTGTATTTCAGCTATAAAATAAATCATCGCGTATACATTTAAAATAAGTAAAATCCATGCTATTACTGGATTCCACTGGTGTAGCAAATAATGAAAACCAATACTTTCTATTAAGGTCGCATGGATGATCATGATATATACACCTATTGCACCAGTCTTTTTGTGATATGAGTATACGTATTCACCTTCTGGTACTTTTTCACGCCACGATAAAAATGCATAATAGATTAACTTACACTCCGTTACAATGATATCTATTAATTTATTTCTTTTCATAGTAGCGTCAAACGCAGCATCAATTGCATAAGAAAATGAAGAGTACTCACTTTTATATTCTTTATATTTTTTTATTATGGTAGGAAGCTTTCTAACAATTTTATATAGAATGAATAACTCTAAACATACAAAAGCAATTTCTCCTGCAATTATAATATAAGAAACGTATGAAAAATCTTGTAAATAGTCACTTGGAATAATAAATCTTGCAAAAATATAACCAGCTATTACAACAGGAACTATATACGTTAACGAGTACCTTTTTCGAATAATGAAGAAATACGTGATGATTGGAATGACAAACATGCAATCTAATAATGACCCAAGTACAACTTCTTTCGGCGCAGCTGGTACTATTGGAAGAGCATACAATAAATAGTTTGATAGCATAATTAAAGAGACGAGTCCAATCCAAATACCTTTTCGCCTTCGCGATAGTGTAACATTCATACGTTCACTCCTTTATTTAAAAACCTCATTTAAGTGGTCTTTATAAAATGAAATGGCACGTTCAAATTCTTTTACTTCCTCTACTTTCACGACAGTTTCAAGTAATAATTTCATCGCTGACTCGTGATCGTTTACGTTATATTTTGCTAATGATAAAAATACTTTCATCGGATCGTTCTCTGGGAATTTTTTCACCCCAGCTTCTAATACTGTAATTGCCTTTTCATATTCCCCTATACAACGATATGTACTTCCTAGACCAATATAAGCACCGCAAAGGGATTCGCCATCAAGTCCATTTGCGATTGCCTGCTCATAATACGGAACTGCTTCTGTTTCTAGCCCCATTACATCATGTATCCACGCACACTGATACAGTACTTCTGCATCCTTTGTAAAGTTTGTTAATCCTATAAGCATCTCTTTAGACTGCGCATATTTCTTTTCGTTTCTAAGTTTAATAGCTTGCTTTAATAAATGTTCCATAGAATCCACTCCTCACCAATTATTCTGTGTATAGCTCTTGATTGATATACGCTTCACATTCGTGTAAAAGTAAAATTCCCACCAATTAAAGTTTCGCTTACTTATTACTATGCGGATTCATTCTTATCTAAAAACTTAATTTTAAAAAGCAGTGACACGATTACATAATACTTCTAAGCTTTTGACAATTTCTTTCGCCGTTTCATCTTTTCCATTACACAACTTCCCTTTACCATCCTGTCCAATTACATAATGTACAGCTCCACGCGAATATAAAGAATGTGGTGAATTTGCAATCATTACATTCGCCCTTGCTTCTTTCATTCTATTTTTCGCTCTTGCAAACAGTTCTTCTTCATTTAAATCACTTTCAAGTTTAAAACCAACAAGTACTGTTTCTGGGTCCCATTCTTTTATTTGTTTTAATACTTTTGGAGCCTTTTGAAAGTGAATAATCGGTGCTATATCACTTGAAATTTTTCCGTCCATATTAAGAACATTACCATCTTGATCACAAATTTTCTCCACAATCCAATCTGATCCAGCCGCTGCCATAATAACCGCATCAACCTTTTCATGTGTGACGATACTTTTCATTTTATCTTGTAAATCAACAATTCCTTCAAATGGATGTAATTCTAACCCTCTATGTACATCGCTCGGTTTCTCCGCAAAATAACCGTGCAAATATATAACATGTGCCCCTTTAGCTATAAGTTCTTCTGCGATTATCCTTCCGATTGTACCTTTAGCCATATTCGTATGCCCGCGTACTTGATCCCATTTTTCTAGACAACCACCGCTCGTAATTAATACCTTTTTCCCCTTCATTGTAACCATCCCTTACTAATTTTTCTTACGAAACCATTCTGTTCCAAAGTCAACTATATCACGCTGTTTCATTAGACGACACGTTGCATTCCCTATCTTCCCGTTTTTTACAGTTCCTTTTCGCTCAAACTCCACACCAATTTCTACAAACTTCTCAGATTCGTAATCCATTTCAACAAACTCTTTCCACACTCTTTCACCGTTTTCTATAATAGGTGCTCCTACTTGTATTAACTCACATGCACCAGTACGCACCTCGGATAAATGAACAGACGTATTTGAATCATATCCAACACCAATTAATAATACGTACCCGTCTAAATCGTATATTTTTCTTAATGGAGATTCTTCTCCAAAGCTCATTGATAATGAATGGTTCATTGTTATTTCTACTGCATGTTTTCCCCATGCAGCAAAACTTCCTAACGGATGATTACTACGTACTACATTCGGATATGTACGAAAACATTCAACTATTTCACCCATTCCCCTTGTTGGGGTTATACGTGAATCAAATGCAGGGACGTTATCTCGGATAATTTGCCACCAGTCTTCCGGTACAGGTGGTCTTGACCAATGTTTCGGATCAGACAAATCCGAAGATTGCGTTGGCATTATTATCGTTCCTTCTTCCGTAACAACTTTCATTAATGCTTCTACTACAGCAACCGCACCACCAGATATCCATCCGATAGAACTTAGTGATGAATGAACGATAATTGTCATTCCTTTTTCGATTCCTAATGCTTTTAAATCTTTTGTTATTGTTTCGATTGTATTTGGAAATTGTGTGCTTGCTACTATTTCATTCATTTTCATATTGGTTCCCTCACTAGCCACGTAAATTTAAACTTTTATATAAATATATTATCATATTTTTCTTAATTTTTAACTTAATCATATTCATTACTACAAAAATATGTATATGGGTGTACTGAAGCCTCAAAACTCTATTAAAATCGTAGATAATGATGAGCGAGAGTTTTTTCAAATGAAGAAAAATGTAAATCTTATTTTTTCAAGCTATACTCCATATGCATATTTTTATACTATTTTTCCAAATAACAATGAAATCTTTCGATTCCCGTATATTTTTCTCCTAAACTTTTAACTTGAAAACCAATTCTTTTATAAAATTCTACCGCCCCATCATCTGTCTCTGCTTCTATATAAGTCAATTGATATATCCTTACCACTTCTTTAATCATTTGCAGTGCAATTCCTTTTTGACGATAATCTGAATCCACTGCTATATGGCATACTCGTGCTTTAGTTGCTCCGATTACTTCAATACCTATACAAGCTTTTTCTTCATATTTGTACAAAGTCCCTTTATTCATTTGGTAAAATAATACTGCCTTCTTTAAGCTTATTTCATTTGGACCGACGGCATATTGTAGCACATTTAATATTGAATCTTTTTCAATTTGTTCAACACGCTGTAAATTCATATTTTCATCCCTTTCTATGAAAAAAGACTAGCTCTTAATAAAAAGAGCTAATCTCATTACGCCGTTATTTTTTCTTCTTTTTTTACAACGACAGCCACATAACTATGAAGTACCATTCCAATAATAACGAGACTCATACCAATCCAAGATAATGATGACGGAATTGGTGCAGATAACCAGATCAGCTCTCCTACTAGCGCAAATAAAACTTCACCAGACTGCGTCGCTTCCACTGTTGCTAGTTTTTGTGGATCATCTTTCACAAGATCTGTTGCAAAGAAAAATAATATTGTCGCGATTAACCCAGAACTAACTGCTACAATAAAACATTGAAGAACTTGGTTACTTGACGGTAATCCGCCAGTTGATACTTCGTAACCAGATAATAAAAACCAAAATGGTAAACTTGCTAATGTCATACCGAGTACTCGCTGAAATACATCTAATTCCCCTTTACAAACTTGCATCATTTTTCGATTTCCAAGAGGATACGCAAATGCTGCAATAAGTACAGGAACTACACATAAAACGGTTTCACGAATACCTAATGAAGAAGCATGTTCTACTTGCATGAGAACAACACCGAATAAAATAATGCCCGACATAACTAATTCCTTCATCGGAAGTTTTTTATGTAGTGGATCCACCGCAAAAAATGGTGTTAACAAAATCCCTGCAACGATTGTAATTTGCCATGTTGATGCAACGAGCCAACCTGGTCCGAACGCTCCAGCAAAACTAAGCGGTGCATAAAAGAGACCAAATCCAACGATACTCCATACTAACCATTCTTTCGGATTGTTTTTCATATATTGAAAGAGTTGCTTTAAGTTCCCTCTATACATAACAATAAGTAATAGCATTGGAACCATAAAATAATACCGTAATGATGCACTCCAAATCCAGCTTCCACCTTCTAAGTCCATTGCCCGGTTTAAAACAAAAGTAAAGGCAAAGAAAAATGATGCCAGTATCCCTATAACAATTGCTTTCATTGTAAAACCCCTTGTATTTAATTTTTAATCTCTACAACATATATTTTAGTATACGCGATGAAAAATCTACATACAAACTTACATTTCACTTTCCATTCACTTGCAATGAAAAAGATAATAATACATTCATTCATTTATTATACTTAATATAAAAACATTAAACAGAAATAATTTTAAAAATAAGTTACTTCTATGAATGTGATAACACTGAAAATATACAGAGCCTCTATACAATCTATTTTATTTGTACTTTCTTTCGGAGTTGTTTTCCTTCTAATAAGTGTTTTATCTTTAATGGAAGAATTTGATTTACTAGGAATTATTTCAATATTTTTCTCCTTATGGCTACTAAAGTATGCCCTAACCTTATGGAAAACACGTGCAAACGATATAGGTTCCTATTGGGATGATGAAGGAATTGTAGTAGATTTGCATGGGAATAAAGTGTATTGGTATGAAATCAAGGATATTACATACCAAAATTTTCAAGGGTCAAAATCTACCTTAATCTCGACCCATTATACTCACCATGAAAATATACGAATCCGCCATAAAAGATGGCTACCAACTATTGCACATTCAATTTACTGGTTTTCTATTGAAAAACCAAAAGATTATCATAAAAATTTAATGATAGCTTGGGAAGAAAAGCAAACAAATAAAAATAAACGCCTCCTTTAATTATTATTTAGGGGCGTTTGTTCATTCAAAAATTAAAGAATATGTAGTTTATATTCTCTATATAATTTCCTCAATCGACTTATATGTGCTTGATGATACCGATTATGATCTGCTATATGCCAAATTCCCCATCTTATAGTCGTATTTTCCCCTTTTTCATATAAAACTTCCTCTCTTAAAAGAACAACACCATATGTTCATCATCACTATACACACCATTCATTTTTATAGCCCTTTTTTCAATTCCGTACGTTTTAAATCCCATTGATTCATATAATCGTTTGGCTGGTTCGTTCGTTGACACAACCCCTAAGTTCAATTGCTCTAGCTTCATCTCTTTTGCCCTTTCAATTGCTTTACGTATTAAATCACGTGCAAGACCACTTCTTCGATTTTCAGTATCTACATACATTGCAACGATATGCCCTTTATGCTTATATGCGTCCTTTTCTTCTGTTAATAAAGTAACAACCCAAACTAAACCATTTTCATTATTAAAAGCACCAAATGTAAAACTACTGTTGGATGAAAGATTACTAGCAACGCGTTCAAGAGGGTTTTCTTGACGTACTGCTTCTTCATAAGTCGTTACAAATGCTTCTGGATTTACTTGTAGTGCTTGTAAACGTAACTCCCAATATTGTTTTGCATCCGCTTTTGTAAGTAATCGAATCATTTTATCTTCCCCTTTTTAATTGACATAATATTTTTATAGGTTATTATTTTTTGATTCATACTCTTCTTTTAATATACTGTAACGATAGCGATGAATGAACTTTCCCTGTCTCAATCGATCATTTCTCATTAACCCTTCGCATACAAATCCGGCATTTTCATAGCTCTTTTTAGCTTGTGTATTATCTTCATCTACACGTAACCAAATTTTCTCCAATTCAAACTGGGAAAAACCTATTTGTAGCATGCTGTTTAGAGCTGCCATTCCAAATCCTTTCCCCCAATAGTCTTTATTTCCAATCGCAATTCCTAGTTCTGCATTTTTATTTGTTTTATCAAAATTTTTAAGGTCTACCCATCCAATATGTATACCTTTCTCAGTAACGATCGCCCTTTGTTCATAACCATTTTTTCGGCTTATACAAGCTTCAATTCAGATTCTCGTATCTCCACGAGTGAACGGAGGATATTGGTCTGGTACGACTAAATGCTTTGTTACATCGCTATCTAACGACCATTGATAGCGATCTTCTACATCATCTAGTGTCAATTCTCTTAATTGAACATATGGTACATTCATTTTTCTCTCCCCTTTTTATTTACCAATAGAAAATCCTTCGAACACTCTTCCACCATACTGTTCTAACGTCATTTCTATAAAATGAATTAATTCATTTTTCTCTCCCGTTTTATAAAAATGATCAAAAGCCGCTACAAATTTGTTTGCATATTGCTCATCATATCTTCTTAGCACTCTAATAAACCATTTTGAACTCCCAAGCCACCTACCATTTACTCTTAATACATATTCATGTACTAAATCCGCTAATAAATTAGCGATAAACAATTCTTCTTCTCTTTTTGTTGCACCAATAAAGTCATCTAAAGTATCCGTAATAAAATATCGCTTCTGCTTAATCGTTTCTTCGGTCCATTTAGCTGGTCCTTTATGTAGTAAATCATTCGCTTCTTTTTTTAATTTCTCAACAATTTCCTTTTCCCCTTTTAATGCAACCCCTTCTGAAACTAATTGTGGTAACGACGGTCTCCCTCGATCACAATCCATTTTGAAAAAGGTTTTATATGTTGTAAAATTATGAACAAACACCTCAACAGGCCATCCATTACTATAGAAAGATTCTCTATAACAAGAAGTTAAACTTTGGTCAACTATTACAATATCAAGGTCAGATGTTTTCGTCGCTTCTCCTCGTGCAACGCTTCCACCGAGTAAAGCTACATCACAATTCGGAAATTGTGATGTAATTATGCTTTGTGCTGCTTCAATTGGTTTCATAGCCGTTCCTCTTTTCTTATTTCACTTTCTTTTTTTGAGCTCTTTCTCTCGCTTTTTTTATATAGCTTTCTGCATCTGGTGTTTTACATGATGTTGCACCGTGATCAACCTCTACTTTTCCAATTTCACGTGCAATTTCAATCGCTTGTCGCTCTAAGTCTTCATTACGAATTCCTATTGCGATTAAAGCACTATTCATCGCTTCTTTTTTTCTATTTTTTTCATTATGTATATTTTCTTTAATCTCTTCTAAGTATGGAGAGAAGAAATCATCATGTAACGCTTTATTTTTAATCGATATATTTGCTAATAAAGACCAGCCAGCTCTTCCAATCCATTCATCATTAGACTTTGTCCACTCTTCCATTCTTTCTTTTGCAATTGGCGAAGTACATATAGATGTCATAAAAACATCCATTAAACAGTAATAATCAACATCCTGAACCCAACTATTAAGCTGTTCTGCTGTTATATTCTTCGGGTCTAAAATATAAGTTGCTAATATCATTGCGTCCATATTTTTCGTTTCCCACAATTCAACTGCTAAATCGTGATCTTTTTTTATTTTCTTTTTTAACAATTTTAAATTTGCAAAACTAACTCCGAATAGTGGCTCTTTCGCTCCGTGGTTTTTATACGTTTTACGATTTTGTTCTGTTCCATATTCCTCTAGTTGCTGCATTACTTCCTCAAGTAACATATACCCACCTCTTTACCTTTTATGTTGACTGTATATATGTATGTACGATATATTCTACATTACTTTTCGGTTTTCCTATATTTATTTTTAAAATACGGTATGTGAAATTTCTAAACATTGCACAGCTACACCATTAAAAAACTGTACATGTTAAACATACAGTTTTTTAATGGTATCAATTTTGCGTAGAATAAGATATAAACTACAATAGAACTTTTAATGGTCCTCTCTATCATTTGGTCTATTCCCTATTTTCAACTAAATTTTTTACATCTGACCACTCTTCTATTGATCCTGCGTCCGGAAAAACTGTAACTACATTAAAATTCGCACCTTTTTCTTTCCCAATTTGTTTAGCTGCTAATAAATTCGCTGCCGCAGAAGTTCCTATTTTTATACCAGTATCTTTGTAAAAACGTGCCATTTCATACAGGGTATCTTCATATGAATAAGTCCATTGTTTTTCTATCAAATTTTCTTCCTGTTCTATGAAATGTTGTTTCCTTCCTAAGCCGAACCCACCTGATCCAGCATATTTCTTTAAATCATTTGGTGGTTGTTCCGAACCATAAGGCAATTCAGCAGGCATTACTAAATGTAGTTCAACATTTTTTGTATAATTCTTTATTGCTGTATAGACTCCCATTAGAGTTCCACCAGTACCAGCAGATGCTACCCATGCATGTATTGGTTTTCCAATCATTTGTGCAATAATTTCTCGCCCTGTACCTTCTATATGACTTACTAGATTTGCATTATTATAATGTTGGAATAAAAAGTATAATTCTGGATTTTGTTTACTAATCTCTACTGTTTTCTCAATTACTGCGTAGAACCCTTTACATTTATCAACTAAGATTACGTTAGCACCATAACGATCAAGTTCATTTAATAGAGATTTACCGGTTCCAGAACTTAAAACTAACGTGCATTGAATCCCTAAATAATTACAAATACACCCAATTGACCTCGCTAAGCTTCCACCACTATACTCTAAAATATTTTGTTTTTTGTCCGCTTCTTGTAAATATTTATTAATCATTCCAAGTGCTGCCCTATCCTTAATCGATCCTGTAGGATTGTGCCATTCACATTTAGCATAGATAGAAAGGTCCTTCGTTTCTTCGCATTTTAATTTCATGAGAGGTGTATTTCCAACATGTTTAGAAAACTCTTCAAAATAGTTTACTATCATACTTTTATACCTCCTTCATAAATTATGTTTATTACATTTGTTCTCAGCCAAAATACTTTCTACATTTTAATAACTCTCTCAATAAGATCTTCTTATATAAAAATCCCTACAAACACTGTAGGGATTTATGTCTAAATCATTTTGTTACACTCTATTTCATATGAAAATAGTTTCCTTATTCAGATGCATTCATAAGCACAATTCTCCAACCATCTGGATCCTCTATTGTGGTTCCTTTCTCTATCCAATACGGGTTTTCTGGTTCCACCTCATGATAGCCCATATTACTTAATCGATTCACTATCTTTTCAATTTCATCTTTATTAGGCATATAAAAAACTAGTAAATTATCTTTTGTCGGTGCCGGACATGGACTTCCATTAACATGTGTAGTAAACTCCAAATGATACTCTTCATCTGGTAAGCCAAACATAACCCCATCATATCCTTCATGATTGTGAAATTCCCCTATACGTTTTAAACCTAATCCTGTTTCATAAAAACTTATCACTTCTTCAAATTTATCTGTTGGTCTTGCAATTCTAAATTGAACCCAATTCTTCATGCAAATCTCCTCCTTTTCATTTTCCAAAGCTTTATAGTAATTAGTATAGGTTACATATATTCCCTTTAACATCCCTCATTAGTGTGAACTTCCTAAGTTGAAAGACCTATTAGTTAATAAACAATAGGACTTTAGTATAAAATTCATATAAAATTAGTTATATAAATGTAGAGATGAATTACAAGCTATTACGTATGAAATAGTTCTCCTTGCAGGGCCTTTATATACCGATCAGCAGATCTTTGTACAGCTTTATTCGCATCTTCCACCACACCATGAAATGCATTATATAGTCGACTAAATTGGATATCTTTTACCTTCTCTGCCATATCTCTAACTTTATTCGCTGGTAATGGAATGAGATTGGGATAACTATACATAAAACTTACCCATTTTCGATCCGAAACTACTTGTATAATATCACCTGATAACAAAATGCCTTTCCCTTCATTACCGTCTTTCCAATGTATAACAGTTCCGCCCTTAAAATGGCCTCCTAAGCGATGCAATGCAAGTTCTTCCGATAATATCAGATGCTCCCCAGACCAAAATTTAATTTGCTTACTCGGACGAACCACCCACTCTTTATCATCTTCATGAATATAAATAGGTACATTGAATGTTTCCGCCCATTTAACTTGTGTAGAGTAATAATGTGGATGAGAAAGTGCTATTGCTTGAATACCACCTAAATCATATATACGTTGTATCGTTTTATCATCTAAATAACTAATGCAATCCCACATAACATTTAGAGTTTTACTTTGTATTAAAAATGCTGTTTGTCCAATCGCAAATTTAGGTTTAGTAGTAATGCTATACAAACCGCTTTCTTCTTTTATTATTTCGTTTTTGTATAAATTGCTATTTTGCATCGTTTCTAATGTTGTCCATGACTGCCCAATTGGATTAACATATTGTCTTTCCTCATTACAAATTTTACAGCGAGAAGGTGCTTCTTCATTTTCGGGATACTGTACTCCACATGTAGTGCAAATATAATTATCCATATTCCCACTCCTTTTTTCATGTAATTGTTTCTTTACCAATATTTTAATAAAAAGCAAAAATATTCGAATCAATAATTGGAATGAAAATGAAATGATACGAAAGTATGATTAGTCTCCTTTCGTTTTAAGACTTTAGCCTAAGTACTATATTTTTCATTTCTTCTTTCTGTGAAAGTTGCATATCGTTTTTAATAGAAATTCCAAGTAAATTAAACTTTTACCCATTAAATAAGTGAATACATCTTTTCAAAATAAATGAACCTATTCATAGATTTCGTCACACCTTTGACATAGTTGCACTAAGCGATACACATTAGAGGTATAGTATATTTAAAGTAACGATAAAAGAATATTCAATAATTTTATCTTCCTTATCGTTACTAGATTCAATTCGTAACAAATAAAGGAGAGGTTTTAATGGAAATCGTTATTATGCTCTATGATGGAATTACTGCATTAGATGCTATTGGTCCATACGAAGTATTTGCTGCAGAAAGCAACAACAACATAAAATTTGTTGCTAAAACGAAGGGATTAATAAAATTAGATTCGAAAATGGGCTATTTACATGCTGATTACAATTTTAATGAAATTACTTCAGCAGATATTCTTATTATTCCCGGATGTCGTCCACCAAACTTTACACAACTTATGAAGGATGAAGAAACTCTTAATTGGATTCTCCAAATACATAAAACGACAAAGTGGACTACAACTGTATGTACGGGCTCCTTAATCTTAGGTGCTACTGGTCTACTAAATGGTGTTAATGCTACTAGTCATTGGAGCTGTTTTAACTTACTTCGTTCTCTCGGAGCTATTCCAACTGAAGAGAGATTCGTGCGCCATGAAAAAATTATAACAGCTGCTGGTGTATCTGCAGGTATTGATATGGCCCTTCAGTTAATAGCTTGGGAATTTGGAGATGAAAAAAGCAAAGCAGTTCAACTCATGTTAGAATACGACCCTCAGCCTCCCTTTGATACAGGTTCTCCTAAAAAAGCGCATGCATCCTTATTAGAAGATTTAAATTTGATGATTGAAAGTTTAAATAATAAAGTTTAAATTCATCCTATTTTTCAAAACTGCAATTGATATAAAATCTTGCATACTTTTGAGTAAACTTTTTTACACTTGTAAAAAAGTTTTTTTGCATTTCCCTACCTATAATTGCTAATATAGTAGAGTAGAACTTTTATAGAGAGAAGGAAAATTATGCACAATGGAATTCGAATGACAACTTTAGTAAAAAGGGCTATGTTAGTTTGTGCGGGGGTATTATTCACATACGAAGCGGCTTTGGGATCAGTACATACTGCTCTAGCTAGTACAGAGGATGAAGCAAAATCTGTTCAACTTGTAAGTGAGATTCAAACATCTCTTGCTCCGAAAGAAGCTCCTAAACATTATAACGGGCAAGTTAGAAAAGTCGCTTATTTAACATTTGATGATGGTCCTGGAAAATACACAGCTGAGCTTTTAGATATGTTAAAGAAAGAAAATGCAAAAGCAACATTCTTCCTAATTGGTTCAAACGTAAAAGCTTTCCCTGATCTTGTAAAACGCGAAGATGCTGAAGGCCACTACGTTGGGATGCACAGTATGACTCATAACTACAAGAAACTTTACACAGAAGGTCATTACGTAGATGAAATGAAGGAAGACCAAGGCTTAATCGCTGGTGTTTTAGGTAAATCACCAGTATTAACTCGTCCATCTTACGGCTCTATGCCAGGATTAAACGAAGCTCTTCGCAACAAAGTTGTAGAAAATGGCTTAAAAGTTTGGGATTGGACAATTGATTCTTTAGACTGGAAATACAACAAAATGCAAGTTGATGCTGCATCTGCTAAAATTGTAGAGAACGTGTTACATGGTGCTACAAATCCAACAGAAGTTATCCTTATGCATGATATTCATCCACAATCAGTAAAAGCAGTACCTGGAATTATTAAAGGACTGAAAGAAAAAGGATATGAATTAGAAGCATATAATGAGAACGAACATTTCCCATTAAACTTCTGGCATGATAATCGTATGTAATGAAAAGACTTGATTCCCTTTAGCTGGGAATCAAGTCTTTTTGTCGTTTTGGGAATTACTCTTCGTATATTCGACTCAAATTCCCCCTTCTCTAATATCAATAAAAATTCAAAATCACATGTTATACTAAAATTTAGTTTAAATAAGTAGGTGCCATATGATCGTATATACAGTACAAACTGAAGAAGCTTGGAAACAATTTAAGAAACTTGGTTATTTAGAAGGTAATAAAGAATTCATCGATCCAGACGATTTATATTCATATGACTGGATGGTGCGCGTTGCTAAAACAAGATTGCCTCATTACGAAGGTAACTATCCTATTTGGGTCTGGGAAGCAAATAATTACCCAAATCGAAATCATAAAGCTTGGGGTAGAACAAATTCAAAAATGGTAATTTTAACACTAGATGTACCGAAAGAATGGGTACTATGGAGCTATTTTGACTATTGGTGCTGTGCTATGACTGATGGATCAATATATTTACATACAAAAAATAAGTGTACTTTAGATGAATGGTATACATATATGGATAAAAAATACGAGATAATATTTGATTTCGATTATTTATTATCTCATCCTGATTGGTGTCTAGATAAAGAGGATTCGTTAGAAAAACAAGGTGTTATCGGCAACATTCCCCTTTCCTTCGTAAAAAAAGTAAGGCGTTTTCGCGCTAAGGAAGATACATCTATTAATGAAATCAGAAGTGATAACTGGGATAGTAGAAAAGAAAACCGTATTAAAAAGATGAATCGAAAATTAAGAAAAAGAATCGAAAAACAAAAAAGATTGCAAAAGCGACTTATACGAAATTAAAACAGATTTATCAAAATATAGTAAGAAATTATGGATTGAATATAAAATTTCAACCCTTTTTATATTATCAACACTTTAGCACATATTAACCATAAGGAGTGATATGTATATGGAGTTTCTCTCATCTGAATATTTGTCTGCCTTGCTTGCCATCATTGTAATCGATTTAGTGTTAGCCGGAGATAATGCCATCGTAATTGGATTAGCAGCAAGAAGATTACCGAAAGACCAACAAAAAAAAGTTATTATATGGGGTACTGTCGGGGCAATCGCTATTAGAGCCCTCGCTACCTTAGTTGTCGTTTGGTTATTAAAAATACCTGGTTTACTCCTAATTGGCGGTATACTTCTTATATGGATCGCTTACAAGTTGATTGCTGAGGGCAAAAATCATGATATTAAAGCCGAAGAAGGATTTTGGTCTGCTATTAAAACCATTATTATCGCTGATGCGTTAATGGGCATTGATAATGTACTCGCTGTTGCAGGAGCTGCCCATGGTAACTTTTCTTTAGTAATCATTGGTCTATTAGTTTCTATTCCTGTAGTCGTATGGGGCAGTACATTGATTTTAAAATGGGTGGATCGTTTTCCTGTCATCATTACGATTGGAGCAGCGGTTTTAGCTTATACTGCTGCAAAAATGATTGTAGATGAGAAATGGTTTGCTGGATTTTTTGAAAGTAACCCTTTCATTAAATGGACATTTATCATTATTATCATCGTCGGTGTAGTTTTCTTCGGAAAAGCAAAACAAAAAGCAACAGCTAGTTCTGTCTAATAATGATGGTATATTTACAAATAAAAAGCGCTATTCATATGAATAGCGCTTTTTATTATTTAGCTTCCCCTTCCGGAGTCGTTTTTACCTTCGTTTTGTTTTTATCACGATTGTTATAGTTATACTTCGAACGATCTACTGGAGTGAATCCTTCCGGTGTGTAGAATCGTAATAAGTCACCATTTACGACTTGGTCAGAGTATTTTAGTGAGTTTTGAACCATTTGTTCATTTTTCTTTATTTCATCTGTAAATTCTACAGGTTTTCCAGTTGTTGTATCATAGTATTTGCCGTTTAGTGCAGTAACAGTTGGGCTTACGTAGTTACCGTTACGGAACGCAACGACTTGTTTATGCTCTGGTGATAATAAATCTGAACCGAATTGAACATAGTTTTTCGTATCTGTACCTAGTAAGTGTAATAACGTAGGAAGAACGTCAATTTCACCGCCATATTGATGTTGTACGCCACCTTTCACTCCTGGTACACGAACGATTAAAGGTACACGTTGTAACTGTGCATTTTCAAATGAGTTCATTTCTTTACCCATTACTTTTGACATTGCTGCGTTATGATTATCTGAAATACCGTAATGGTCTCCGTACATAACGATAATTGAGTTATCATATAAACCAGATTGTTTCAAGTAATCGATGAAGCCTTTTACAGATTCATCTAAATAGCGTGCTGTTTGGAAGTACGTATCTACTGATGAATCACCTGTTGTTGCTGGTTCAATCGTTGCTTCTGCCTTATCAATTGGATAAGGGAAATGGTTCGATAACGTAATAAACTTCGTATAGAAAGGTTGTTTCAATGTTTGTAATAACGGAATAGATTCATTAAAGAACGGTTTATCTTTTAATCCGTAGTTTACTACGTCTTTTTCATTCATATCGTAGTATGACGCATCAAAGAATTTATTAAAACCAAATGATTTATAAATATCGTCACGGTTCCAGAATGTTTTGTAGTTACCGTGGAATACTGCTGATGTGTATCCTTGTTGTCCTAAAATAGCTGGTGCTGATTGATACGTATTATGAGATTTCGTTGTAAAGACAGAACCTTGCGGTAAACCAAACATTGAATTCTCTAACATAAACTCCGCATCAGATGTTTTCCCTTGTCCTGTCTGATGGAAGAAGTTATCAAAGTATAGTGTATTCGCATCTTTTGTAAATGAGTTTAAGAACGGTGTAACTTCTTGACCATTTAATTTGTAATCAATTAAGAAGTTTTGGAATGACTCTAAATGAATATAAATTACGTTCATTCCCTTTCCTTTACCGAAATACTCAGGATTTGGACTTGCATAAGTTGATGTTAAATAATTTCGTACTTCTGTCATATTATCGCCATCAGCTAATGCTCGTTCTGTCGATGCTTTCGCACTTTGAATTCCATCATAAATTGTGTAGTTGTATGCCCCTAAATATTTCACAATATAATTACGGTCAAACGTTCTTGTTAATAATTCAGGACGGTCAGACTCTGCAAGACCTAAGTTAACACTGAATAATAAAATACCTGCTACAAATACTAGAGATAATTTATGCTTCGCAACACGAATTGGTTTTGGATTTGCAAATTTTGTTGCGACTAACACAATTAATATAATCGTGTCTAAAAAGTATAGTGGATCATAAAGATGTAGCAACGCAAGAATACTACCACCTAAATCTCCAAAGTTATTCGTTTGTGTTAATGTCGGGAACGTAATAAAGTCACTGAAAAAGCGATAGTATACTACGTTTGCGTATAAAAGAATCGACAATAACAAGTTGATAACGATTAACCAAATATAAGATCGTTTCCCTTTTGCAAATAATGCAAGTCCTAAAAATAGAACTGCTGAACTAAGCGGGTTGAAAAACAGCAAGAATTTTTGGATTGTGTTTGAAATTCCTAAATTAAATTCCGTTACATACGCGGCATATGTTTTGAGCCAAAATAAAATAACGGCAAACAGAAAGAATCCAAAATGATTGCTTAACACACTTTTGCTCTTTAATAAGAACTGTTTCATTTCTCCACCTCTTTTAATCATCCAAGGCTTATTTTTTATAAGTCTGTCTCTCTATTCAAATTTTCTTCTTCAAATAGATTATCTTTATTTAACTATATGAAGAATATTAGTAATTATAATTTGAAGCTAGTATTTATTCAACTATTTCTTTTTAAACATTTTGACCTTGGTTTCTATTTAACAAAATAAATTTGTAACATTTCCTGTTTTCTCCCAAGATTCATCCACTAATTATGACATCCCATACTATATACCTTTATAAACTCATTCGCAAACTATTCTATCTCCAATTTTGGTACATATTTCACATGACAAAATAATGTTATTTAATTATATCGCTCATCTTACATTTCCCTACTTCAACTAAATCTTAAATTCATTACATCTCTTCCATACATGAAAAACCCTCATGTTCACTAATGTTATATTTGAATAATTATTCATTTACCCTACCAGTGGTGTTATGTTTTCTCGACAAAAAAACTCGCTCTAAAAAGAGCGAGTTTTTTCATGATATATTATTGACCTTTGTACATTGCATCTACTTGTTTTTGAAGTTCTTCATTTTCTAAGTACTCATCGTAAGTTGCCTCTTTATCGATTACACCGTTTGGTGTTACTTCGATAATGCGGTTTGCAATTGTTTGTACGAACTGATGGTCATGAGATGTGAATAACATTGTACCTTTGAAAGCAATTAAACCGTTGTTTAATGCAGTGATAGACTCAAGGTCTAAGTGGTTCGTTGGATCGTCAAGTGTGATTACGTTCGCACCACTTAACATCATTTTAGATAACATACAACGAACTTTTTCGCCTCCAGATAATACAGAAACGTTCTTCTTAACTTCTTCACCTGAGAATAACATACGGCCTAAGAAACCACGTAAGAAGCTTTCTGACTCATCTTGTGGAGAGAATTGGCGTAACCAATCAACTAAGTTATAGTCACTGTTCTCAAAGTATTTAGAGTTATCTCTTGGGAAGTAAGATTGAGATGTTGTAACACCCCATTTGAATGAACCGCTATCTGGCTCCATTTCACCCATAAGGATTTTAAATAATGTTGTCATCGCGATATCGTTACGACCGATAAATGCAACTTTATCACCTTTATTTAAAGTGAAGTACACATTATCTAACACTTTTTCGCCATCAATTGTTTTAGAAAGGCCTTCAACAGTTAATAAGTCATTTCCTATTTCACGCTCAGGTGTGAAGCCAACGAATGGGTAACGACGTGATGATGGTCTAATATCATCTAATGTAATTTTATCTAATAATTTTTTACGAGAAGTTGCTTGTTTCGCTTTAGATGCGTTTGAGCTAAAGCGTGCAATGAAGTTTTGTAACTCTTTTACTTTCTCTTCTTTTTTCTTATTAGCATCTTGTGTTAATTTTAAAGCTAATTGGCTTGACTCATACCAGAAGTCATAGTTACCAACATAAAGTTGAATTTTACCGAAATCAAGATCAGCCATGTGCGTACATACTTTGTTTAAGAAGTGACGGTCATGGGATACAACGATTACTGTATTTTCAAAGTTCATTAAGAAGTTTTCTAACCATTGAATCGCTTTTAAGTCCAAGTGGTTGGTAGGCTCATCTAGTAATAGAATATCAGGTTTACCGAATAATGCTTGAGCAAGTAATACTTTTACTTTCTCTGCACCAGTCAATTCTGATAATTTTTTGTCATGAAGATCTTCACCAATACCAAGACCTTTTAGAAGGATTGCAGCTTCTGACTCAGCTTCCCAACCGTTAAGCTCAGCGAACTCACCTTCAAGTTCTGCAGCACGCATTCCATCTTCATCACTAAAGTCTTCTTTCATGTAAATAGCATTTTTCTCTTGCATTACTTTGTAAAGTTGCGTGTGACCCATAATTACTGTTTCTAATACTGGGAACTCTTCATATTCGAAGTGGTTCTGTTTTAATACTGCTAGACGCTCACCTGGCGTAATATGTATATCACCTGTTGATGGTTCAATTTCTCCAGATAAAATCTTTAGAAATGTTGATTTACCAGCACCGTTTGCTCCGATTAAACCGTAGCAGTTACCTGGCGTGAATTTTATGTTAACATCTTCAAATAATTTGCGATCCGCGAAACGCAAACTAACGTTACTTACTGTAATCATTTGTGTCCTCCTACTAATACCGCTTATTTCAGCGTTTTCTCACCGATTGTCTTAAAAAATCGCATATTACGACTCAATTATTGTAGACTATAGCTATTATATAGTAGAAGCTGGATGAATAGCAACGGTTGATTACCTTTCTATAATGAAATCGGATAGTTTTTATCCATTCCCCTAGCTATTGTATGTATATCATTGACCTCTTTCTCATATAACCATTCACTTCTCATTCTGTAATACATTGGATTCATTTTTCATTCAAAATTTTATATATAGAAAAACTGTAGAGAAATCATCCCCTACAGTCTTCACTTATTTCGTATTTATTATCTTTTCTTTATAACTCTTCAATTTACTCGTTAACCCCATTAAAGCAGGTAACAATATCGGCATCACGATTAAAGCTAATAGTAATAGTGCAACGCCAACAACTGATGCTACTTGTATAAGTGTTAATACACCTGAAGGGATTAATGCTGCAAATGTCCCTACTAAAATTAGCGCCGCCGATAATACAACTCCTCCTATATGACGAGATGCAGTTATAATTTTCGTTACCGAATCCCCTTCTACCTCGTTATAGCGCATCATTACGAAAATACTATAATCCACTCCTAAAGCGACAATCATAATGAAGCTAAAGAATGGAACATTCCAGCTTAATGACTCTACATGTAATACATGTGCACTAATTTGTTCGCTTATACCAAGCGATGCAAAGTACGCTAATAGTAATGAGCCAATAATAAATATTGTATTTAATAATGAACGTGTAATTACAAGTAATACAATCGCAATTCCAATTAACATAATCGTAGCTGTACGTAAGAAATCTTGCCCCGTTACTTCTTTTAAATCAACGTTTCTAGCTGTTGTTCCGCCAATTGCTGTTTTCGCATCCTTTAATTCCGTTCCCTTTACAGTGCCCTCGATTGTTTTATTGATTTCTTGAATAATCGGCATTGCTTCTTTTGAATACGGATTTACATCTAAAATGATGGTCATTTTAGCAATCTTTCTATCTTGTGACATGTACGTGTTCAATGCTTTTTGGAAATCGTCTCCCTCTAACACTTCTTTTGGAATATAAAACTTCTCAGAGCTTTTCGATTCATTGAGCTCCCCTAAATATTTCTGCGCGTCATGCAGGCCATTGCTTACTTTTCCAAGCCCTTCTGTACTTTTAGATAAACCAGATTGTAATTGCCCCATCTTTTCCTGCAGGTCTTTAAGGCCCGTTAAAAGTTGCCCTTGCCCATCGTTTATTTTCGTTAATCCAGATTGTAACTCAGCTGATTTATTCGCAATTTGTTTTGAACCTGCAGAACCTTCATTTAATCCATTTTTAAGATCCGCTGCTCCCTTTTGTAACTTATTAATTCCATTGTTCATTTCTTTTAAGCCGTTATCCACTTTCAGTAACGATTGATTCGCTTCTTTAAATGAACTCATCGCTGCTTTATGCTGCGTTGCTAATTGATTTAATTCTTTTGAAAGTACATTTAATTGTTTTTGAGCTTCTTTAGCAATCCCTATCGTTTGTTGTATGTTTGAATCATTCGCTAGTTCTGGTTTCGTTTGAACGAAATTGGTCATTAACATTTCAATTTGTTCATATCCCTTTTTCGCACCATCAATTGCTTGAGAAATGCTTCCGAAGTACTGATCGTAAGAGCTTAAACCTTTTTCTAACTGTGCATAGCCAGCATGCAGCTGCGACGTTGCATTAGATAGAACATTTATATTTTCGTTTACTGAAGCTAAGCCACTCTCAATTTGCTGTGCCCCTTGTGCACCGTCGTTTATGCCATTTGATAATTGATGTAAAGCTGTTCCTAATGCTGATACCCCGTTTTTCGCCTCGTTCGTTCCATCAATTAATTTTTGAACATTCGCAAGACTATTTGAATCATTACTTCCCATTTTATTTTTCGCATCCGTTAATCCATCATTAATTTCCTTTATGCCACCATCGGCATCTCCTAATCCTGTATTCAATTCTCCCGCTTGCTTATTTAAATATAATTCTTTTATCTTCTCACCAGTTGGACGTGTTGGTGCATATACTTCTGATACACCTTTAACTTTCAAAATTTTATCAGTTAATTCGTCTAAAATTTGTAGAGAAGTTCCTTCATCCAGCTTTTTATCAGATTGAATGACTAATGTACTCGGTGAAGAGAAACCAGGCGGAAAATGATCCTCTATTACGTTAATACCCATCTTTGATTCATACTTATTATCTACTTCAAATAAATCATTGTAATTTAGTGTATTAGAGTATTTTAATATGAAAGGAATCGATATTACAAATACGATGATTAAAGCGACAAATGGCCTTACTACTGAGTTTTTCGCAAAGAATCCCCATAAGCGACTATCCTCATGACCTTTAAATGTTTTAACTGGATAAAACATTCCTTTTCCTAAAAGCACCATGAAAAATGGATTTAAAGTCGTTAATACGAGTAGTAATACTAAAACACCAATTGCTACCGCTGAAGTAGATTGATATAATTTAAAATTTGCTAACGCAAGTGATGCAAAACCAATTAGCACCGCTATACCGCTATATAATACGGTTTTACCTGCCGATTTAAATGTTTCTTTCGTGGCCCAAAATGCATTTTCTTGTTTACTTAATTCTTCTTTAAACCTCGTATATAATAAAATATTATAATCTGTTCCTACTCCAAAGAGGACGACGACTACGAACACTTGTGTAAAGTTTGAAAATGGGAAATTAAATTGATCTACAAGCTGAGCAATAATCCCCATTGAAACTAAATACGACACACCGACTGTAAGAAGAGAAACAATCGGAACAACTGGTGAACGAAATACGAGGATTAATACTACAAGAATGAAAATGATTGAAATAACTTCTGTCTTTTTCACTCCCTCTTGAGAGGATTTAAGAAAATCACCCGCTATTAAGTCACTTCCTGTTAAATACGTTTTTACTCCTTTCGTTTGCACCTTTTCATGCAGATTATTTGAAACCCTTGATATTTCACCATGTTTTTTATCTATCGATATTTGCGTTAAAATAGTCGTATTATCTTTAGAAACTAATTGTTTCTCCAAGTCTTTATTATCTAAATGCGAAACAACTTCCTTAATTCCTAATTGCACTTTTTCATTTTGCAGGGCGTTGATCGTTTTTGTTATTTCCTTCTTTTGTTCATCTGTTAAAGCTGCCTTATTGCCACTATTAAAAACGGCTATAATTTCATACTTTTCAACCCCTTCTTTATCCATCTCTTTAATCATCTTGTCAGCAATGCTGCTTTGTTCTGTATTAGGGATTGTAATTTTCCCTTTTTCCTTCACTAATTTATCCATATTAGGCATCGTTACGACCATTGTAATAGTAATAACTATCCATAATAGAAAAGATAAACTTCTCCAACTTTTTAACTTGCTCATTTGAATCATCTCCCATTATAAAATCCACATGTGGAATGAATATTCATTCCTAATCTTTTGGAAACACTTTCCGGAATGAACGTTCATTCCTATCATTCTATTAATTTATTAATTAACTTTATTAAACTAGGTGAATCGGAATGAATATTCATTCCTTTAGTTATAAAGAGTTATCATCTCCTGTTATTCTTTTTCATACCTCTCTCGGAATGAATGTTCATTCCTATCCTTATAACGCTATAGAATCAAATGATTCTAATAGCATTCCAACAACTTTCTTCCAATTCCTTTACCAATTCATCTGTATATTCTAACTGCCCTGTTTCCATTACTTTAATTAATTTTTCAATTGGTTGATATACAATAATAATTAAAGCAATTGGTGGTAATGGACGAAGCAAACCTTTTTCGATTCCATCTTCAATCAAGTTCATGAAGAAACCCATGAAGTCCTCGAATATTTCATTGCTATGTTCATCTAGAAAATAACTATCACAGTGAGAATTTGTAAAAAGAAAAGCATCTGCATTTTGTCTCGCAAATTCAAATAAACGGTTGTATGTATGGCTAAACTGTTCACGAATATTTGCATCGACCGGGAAATCATTTTTTATTAATTCTGATAGTTGTAAAACACTTTTCGTAAATAAAGAATTAACAAGCGCTTCTTTATTTTCAAAATAACGGTAGATCGTACCTGCGCCTACTTTTGCTTTTTCAGCAATCATCGGAATTGTTGTACCATCATAACCTCGTTCTGCAAAAAGTTGTATTGCAGCATCAAAAATATCCTCTTGTTTGTTTTTAGCCATTTTTCCACCTCAATTTCCAGGAATGAAAATTCATTCCGTTTTTAATTATAAATTACATGAATTAAAAGTCAAGTGCGTGACAAAGTATAGCTGTGATTTTTTATCCTCTATTTGTGAATGAAATTATATGAACGACTTTCTGGATATATTGGCACAACTCTAATTATATCAGCGATTTTCATGATATATTGACTTACCGAAAGAAATTCACAATATAAGAGGAAGCTATCCCGAAATTCCACTTAGGATAGCCCACCTTCATACATATAAATTAAAAGAAATCATAAATAAATGGCTTACGCACTGGTACTAGATTCTCAATTGACCGTATTGCCTCGTCACTTCCACTAATTAATTCAAGTTCATTTAGTTCTAATGGGCGTTTATAACCAAACATTATTGCCGATAGTGCATTTATATCCAGTTTTATTCCTTTTTCCGTTGTTTCTTCTACAATTGTTATTTCATGATTTGCAAGTCTCACTGTTACGTTATTCCACGGAGCAAATGCGTCTGTAATGTGTAGGATCACTTCTTGCTGTACATTGTTCCAATTCAACTCATATTGTTTTAAGAACTGCTCTACATCTACAATTCTTCCCATAAAATATGGTTTTATTTCTGTCTTCACGCGTGGCTCTTGCAATGAATATAACAACGGTTCGTTTTCACTTACTGTCATTTCAAGTTCTTTAATCATAGAATCATGCTGGCAAATAAAGTTCCACAGACCATTTCGTGCTTCATTATGTAGTGGTACAAATTCTTCTACTGTCATTTTATAGTTTTCTATTTTGTATAACATGTAACCTGCTGCCTTTTTATTTTCATCATAGTAAATCGCTAATGTTAAATCATCATAAACCGCTTGTAACCACCAGTTCTTCTCTCGAACTAGCATACCTGAAAAACGTTCTGCAAATACTTCATAGAGCTTTTCGACCTCTTCTGGATGCTTTTCTTTATTGAAACGTTTCACAGTGCCATTTACTTGTTTTTTCATCACTAAATCGCTCTTAGTCATATGACATATGACTAAATTCGCACAAAGTTCCCAGCCGTATTTACGGTAAAATGAAACCGCAAATGGATGTAACATAGAGACTGTATAGCCATCTTTTTTCATTATTTGAAGTGAATGTTGAAGTAGCTCTTTTACATACCCACTTCTTCTATACTCAGGATACGTCGCTACCCCTGCAACGCCACCCATTTTAAATTTTTCTTTACCTATGTAAATATGAAACGGAATAAGATGTAGTTTTGCTGCTAAGTCTTCCCCTTCCATAATGCCGTATATTTCATGACTTTCCTTCATCTTTGTAAGTTGCTGCTGTAATCGTTCCTCATCTACTTTATATTGAAAAGCGTATTCTGATAAACGTAATGCTTCTCTGAACTTATCTTCTTTTAATTGTATGACATTCATATAATTCTCCTCCATTCCCTGTTTGAATTGTATCACAATTCTTTCTATTATAGTTCGGTAAGTGAAATTAGAAAGACGTTTTAACAAAAAAAGCAGATACATCACGTATCTGCTTTCCATCCTTATTATTTAGCTAACTTTTGAAGTTCATCAAAGAATGTAGGATATGATACACCTACTGCTTCTGCATCTTCAATAATTGTTTTTCCTTCTGCCAGGCAGCCAGCAATCGCAAGCATCATTCCGATGCGATGATCACCATAACTATTTACTGTATTGCCTTTTAGAGCTGATTTTCCGTAAATGATCATGCCGTCATCAGTTGCTTCTATGCGAGCTCCTAGTTTCGTTAACTCAGCAACGACTGTATCAATACGATTTGTTTCTTTTACTTTTAATTCGTGTGCATCTTTAATTACTGTAATTCCTTCCGCTTGCGTTGCCGCTAATGCGATTACAGGAATCTCATCGATTAATCTAGGGATAATATCTCCGCCAATTTCAATTCCTTTTAATGAAGATGTTTCAATTGTAATATTTGCAGCTGGTTCTGATGCCCCTTCGTTAATTAGATCTACAGTGAACGTAGCACCCATTTTCTCTAAAACATCAATAATACCTGTACGAGTTGGATTCATTCCTACATTTTGTAATACTAGTTTACTATTTGGGATGATTGCACCTGCTACTAAGAAAAATGCTGCTGATGATACGTCACCTGGCACTTGAATGTCTGTTGCTGTTAATTTTTGTCCACCTGACAGCTTCACTGTTTTCCCTTCGCGAGTTACTTTAACACCAAATGCTTCAAGCATTCTTTCCGTATGGTCGCGGGAAATATGTGGTTCTGTAACAGCTGTTACACCTTCTGCACGAAGACCTGCAAGTAAAATAGCTGACTTTACTTGTGCACTTGCAACAGGAGAAATATATTCAATTGCTTTTAAATCTCCGCCACGTATTGTTAGCGGTGTAAATGTTCCTTCTTCTCTGCCGTCAATGTTTGCACCCATTTGTTTTAATGGGTTTGTTACACGCTTCATCGGTCTTTTTGCGATAGACTCATCACCTTGTACGCAAGAGAAAAATGGTGTGTTAGCTAATATACCTGACATTAATCGAATTGTTGTACCAGAATTACCAACATCTAATACAACTTTCGGTTCTTGTAAACCTTCTAATCCTTTACCAACTACAGTAACTTCATCACCGTTTTGCGTAATTTCTACTCCCATTTCTTTAAAACATGAAATAGTACTTAAACAGTCTGCACCGGGCAAGAAACCTTTAATTGTTGTTTTCCCTTCTGCAATCGAACCGAACATAACAGCACGGTGTGAAATGGATTTATCACCTGGGATTGTAATATTGCCATTCAATCCGTTATTAACAGGTTGTATTGTTCTTTCTTTCACGTTTTTCACCTTCTCATTTAAATTGTTTCATAAGTTTGGTATTCTTCTTCTCCAAGCGCTAGCTTCGCTTTCATACGATCTTCTTCCCTTTGGAAACTAATACGTAATACCCCAAGCAGTCCTTCACGCGCTTCTAATATTTGCAAGTTCGTAATACTAATTTCCTCGCGCGCTAAAATACTCGTAATATGAGCCAATGCCCCCACCTTATCTAATACATCAACGTATAAGTCGTGATAGGCAGGAATTGCACCACTCTTTCTTACTGGTAAAGAATCACGGTATTCCTTCGCATCTGCAAAATAGTTTTGAATCTCGCCTGCATCTCCGGTAGAAACTGTCTTATATAAACCTTCCATTTCAGAGATCCACTCTTTTAATAATACCATTAAATGCTCTCGATTTTGCTTTACAATATCACTCCACATTTTCGGACTACTAGATGCGATACGTGTAATGTCTTTGAAACCTCCAGCAGCGAGTTGATGAATGAGCGGATTATCTCCTGCATGTTTCTCAACTTGCTTTACTAAACCTGCTGCGATAAGATGCGGGAAATGACTAACAATCCCTGTTACATAATCATGTTCTTCTGTATTTAAAACAAGAAAATGAGATCCTGTTCCTTTTAACCATACTTTAAGGTCTTCCACTTGTTCATTTGGTACATGATTCATCGGTGTTAAAATGTAAAATGCATTTTCAAATAAATGCGCCTTTGCGCTTTCAACTCCCGTTTTATGAGAACCCGCCATCGGATGTCCCCCAATGAAAGAAACTTCCTTTGAAAATAAAGCTTCCGCTTCGTTCATAATAGACCCTTTTGTACTACCAACATCAGTCACTATAACATCTTCTCGTAAACGGAATGACGCAAGTTTGTGTAATAGCTTCTTCGTTTCTTCAACTGGAGAAGCAAAAACAATTAAATGTGCCTCTTCACATGCATGTTGTAAATCAACTGCTACTTCATCTACTACGTGTAATTCTTTTGCACGCTCTACTTGCTCTTTAAATATATCGTAACCTGTTATCGTTACATCGTGCTCTTTCTTAATCGCTAATGCGAGAGAGCCTCCTATTAAACCTGTTCCAATTAATACTACCTTTTTACGCATTTGCCTCATCTCGAGACTTACTTTTTTTGTTTTCAAAGTGTTGTTTTAACACTGAAATCACTCCTTCATTTTGCTCCCTTGTTCCAACTGTAATACGGACACCATTTGGGAATGGACGAATAATAAACCCTGCATGTGCACAAGCTTCATAAATCTCTCCTGCATTCTCAACTGGCAAGAAGATGAAATTTGTTTGTGATGGATAAAATGGAATTTCATTTTCCTTACAAAAGCTTTCGTATTGTTGTAATCCCTCTGTATTCACACGAACTATTTCTTCAATAAACTCGTTATCACCAAAAGCAATCGTAGCTGCTTTTTGCGCTAATGAAGATACGTTAAATGGTAAACGTACGACATTTAATTTCTCAATTAGCTCTTCCTGTCCGATCGCATATCCAACGCGGAAAGAAGCTAATCCGTATGCTTTAGAAAACGTTCTAAGTACAAGAATGTTTTTATGTTTTTCTAAAAGCGGTAATGTCTCAGGGAAATCTTTTGCTGTTACGTATTCATAGTACGCTTCATCAATGACAATTAACGTATTTTCACTAATGCCTTCAATAAATTGAGTTAATTTTTGCTCATTCACATATGTGCCCGTCGGGTTGTTCGGATTACAAATCCATACGATTTTCGTATTATTATTTACCGCTGACAAAATTTCGTCTAAATCGTATACACCATTATTTAAAGGAATTTCTTTCACTTCACAGCCTTCAATAATCGCATGATGACGGTATTGCGGGAATGTTGCACCTGCTGTTACAATGTTATCTCCCGCTCGTAATACGGCGCGGCTTATTATTTGAATGATTTCATCTAAACCACTACCACAAAGTACTTGTTCCATTTGCACATGCAACTTATCCGCGATTGTTTGACGGAGCGTCGTAGCACCTCCGTCAGGATATAAAGCATGTTCCAACCAAGATTTTTGCAACTCTTCTAAAACTCTCGGTGAACAACCGAATGGATTTTCATTCGATGCTAATTTCACAAACGAATGATCTCCGTACACTTCTTTCATTTGTTCTGGTGATTTACCTGGTTTATATGGTTGTAATGATGATAGTTGATCTTTTACTTGCACGTTAAACCCACCTTTTTATTAAAATTCTTTTGCGTAGTTATTGTGTTGCATAATGTTTTGTTTTAATAATTCCATACGATCTTTTCCGAATTGTTCGACTAGTACATCTGCAAGTTCCCATGCTACAACAGATTCAGCTACTACACCCGCTGCTGGCACTGCGCAACTATCAGATCTTTCAATACTCGCTTGGAATGCTTCCTTCGTATCAATATCAACACTTGCTAACGGTTTGTATAATGTAGGAATTGGCTTCATAACGCCTCTTACGACAATTGGCATACCTGTTGTCATACCGCCTTCTAAACCACCGGCATTATTCGTTTTTCTCGTGTATCCTTTTTCTTCATCCCACAGAATTTCATCATGCACTTTACTTCCTGGTTGTCTTGCCGCTTCAAAACCTAAGCCAATTTCAGCACCTTTAAATGCATTTATACTCATAATTGCACCAGCAAGTTTTGCATCTAATTTACGATCGTAATGAACGTAACTACCAACGCCAATTGGCATACCTTCTGCAATAACTTCCACAATACCACCGATTGAATCTCCGCTACTTTTTGCGTTGTCAATCGCATCCATCATTTCTTGCTCTACTTCTTTATCTAAACATCGAACTGGTGAGTTTTCAGTTATCGTTTGAATTTCTTCAATCGGTAAGTTTGAAATATGTTTTGCTTTTACTCCACCAATTTCAAGAACATGTCCTGCAATTTTTACGCCTAATTCGCTTAAAATTTGTTTTGCAACTGCACCAGCAGCTACACGAACTGTCGTTTCTCTTGCAGATGAGCGCTCTAATACGTTTCTTATATCACGATGACCATATTTAATTGCTCCATTTAAATCCGCATGTCCTGGACGTGGTTTTGTAATTGTACGTTTCATGTCCTTACTTTCTTTTTCAGAAATTGGCTCAGCACCCATTACTTTCGTCCAATGTTTGAAATCATCATTTTTTACGATTAACGTAATCGGTGATCCAAGTGTCATCCCGTGACGAACACCACTTACAATTTCAACTGTATCTGTTTCAATTTGCATGCGTCTTCCGCGTCCATGACCTTTTTGTCTTCTTAATAATTCTTTATTAATATGTTCCGCCGTAAGTGTCAAACCTGCTGGTACACCTTCTAAAATAACTGTTAACTGCGGTCCATGTGATTCTCCAGCTGTAATGTATCTCATTTCTCTTGCCCCTTTACTATTTTTTTGTACAAAAAAGTCCCTACTGAGCGCTCAGTAGGGACGATGTTTATCGCGGTACCACCCTAGTTGTAGACAACTGTCGTCTACCTCTCTTCTTCTTTAACGATCGTTTGACCGTCTTCCCCTCCATAAGTTGTCGAGAAAGATGCTCCAAGGCTGTAATTCATGCTTACCTTTGTACTGATTCACACCAGCCATCAGCTCTCTTTAACAGTGAGATAAGCACTACTGTTTCCTCTTCAACGCATATATGATATGGAATTAAGATAATTTATTTTTGAAACCTTTTAACTCATCCATGAATCTATGGAATTCTGGAATGTCCATTTGTTGTGCAGAATCTGACAATGCAACTGCTGGATCTGGATGAACTTCAGCCATTACTGCATCTGCGCCAATTGCAAGTGCCGCTTTCGCTGTTGGTAATAATAAATCTCTGCGTCCAGTTGAATGTGTTACATCAACGATAACTGGTAAATGTGTTTCTTTCTTTAAAATTGGTACTGCAGAAATGTCTAATGTGTTACGTGTTGCTCTTTCGTATGTGCGGATACCACGCTCACAAAGAATAATTTGATCGTTACCTTGCGCAATGATGTATTCCGCTGCATTAATGAACTCATCAATTGTTGCTGCTAATCCACGTTTTAATAATACTGGTTTGTTAACTTTACCTACAGCTCGTAATAAATCGAAGTTTTGCATGTTACGTGCGCCAACTTGAATTACATCAACGTAGTCTAATGCCATTTCAACATCGTTCGGATTTAAAATTTCACTAATAATTGCTAAGTCGAACTCGTCTGCTACTTGGCGTAAAATTTGTAGTCCTTCTACTCCTAAACCTTGGAAATCGTATGGAGATGTTCTCGGTTTGAATGCACCACCGCGCATTAATTTTAAGCCTTGGTCTTTCATCGCTTGCCCTACTTGACGAACTTGCTCTAAGCTTTCTACTGCACAAGGTCCCATGATGAACGTTTGTGTTCCGTTTCCAATCAATTCACCTTTTACATCAACGATTGTATTTTCTTGTTTCTTTTTACGTGATACTAGTAACGCTTTACGGTTATCATCTTCTTGTAACTCTAAGCTTGCTTTGAAAATCGTTTTGAAAATATGTTGAACTGTTGATGTTTCGAATGGTCCTTCGTTATGCTCTGCGATCATATCAAGTACTTCACGCTCACGTACTGGATCAAAGCGTTTCGTACCTTGTACTTGCTTTTGTTCTCCAATTTTTTGAACGATTTCACCACGTTTGTTTAAAAGGTGTAATAGTTGTAAGTTAATTTCATCTACCTGTTTACGTAATTGATCTAATTCATGATTTGCCATTTGGAAATCCTCCTCTAATGTTTTAAAAGTATAGTAAGAGAATAAAAGATTCTCTATTTTCTGAACTGGTTAATTATACAAATTTATAGTGGAATCGATACCTCTTCTTATTTTAAACTAATAATTCGTACAAAGACATGAACTACTAGTTAAAAAGCCACTTTTTTGTACAAAAAAGCCCTACTGATCCAATCAGTAGGGACGATATTTATCGCGGTACCACCCTAATTGTAGACTTCTTTCGTCTACCTCTCTTCATTGTTAACGATCATCTGACCGTCTTTCCCTTCATAAAGACAATACTATCTTTACTACGAAAAAGATGCTCCAGGACTGTAATTCGCTCTTGTTTTTGTACTGGTTCGCACCAACCACCAGCTCTCTGTTACAGGGAAACAACAACTACTGCTTTTCCTTTCAATGCATGACTATTTTATTTTCAAGTTGGACCACTAAAATACAAAAAGTCCCTACTGAATAAATCAGTAGGGACGATATTTATCGCGGTACCACCCTAGTTGTAGACTAACTTTCTGTCTACCTCTCTTCACTGTTAACGATCAATTGACCGCTTTTTCCTCATAAAGACAAACTATCTTTATTACGAAAAAGATGCTCCAAGACTGTAATTCATGATTATCCCTGTACTGGTTCACACCAACCACCAGCTCTCTGTTACAGTAAGACTAACCACTACTGTGATCTCTTCATTGCACTTTGTTTATTCAAATGTTTTTGAAATTGAATAAGTATGATTCGTATTATAGAACGCTTTTCAAAACACTGTCAACAACTTTTTATATATTTTTTAAAATTCCACTTTCGTCCTATAATTCTTCTTGTAAATCACCCATTACAATTCCTATGCGAATTATTTCATTTTCTAGTAAATGTAAAACATATTCCTCTACTCCATACTGAACTAATAATTCTTTTATTTTTATGATTTCTTTTTCAAATAAAACGGCTTCTTGACATGTTTGTAGTAAAATAAAAAACACATTTGCAAACATTTCTTTATGCGCTTTCATACTTTCTTTCTTATGAAGCATTTCAATCAATAACTGCTTCATTTCCTCACCTGTACATTTACCATTTACACTTGAAAATGCACGAGACATAATACATAATCCTTTTTCTAATATTTCATCCATGTATAAAATAATACGTAAAAGCATTACATATTCTCTCGCTGTTATCTCACCCATTTTTGGTCGTTCTCGCAAAAATACACTGAGCCAAGCTGTCCAAAATTTTTGTTGTTCTTTTACACTTAATGTTTTGACGTAATAGCATAAAAACTGCATAAATTTAATTTTATTTTCTTCATTTTCTAATACGAGTAAAGGGTATAACCAATCTGTTTTTTGCTCCCAATATAGTACACATTTAATAAATACAAAGCTAAGCCACTTCAAGAAAGCTTCCCTCGTATGCGGATGTAATACTTCCAAATGTTCTATCGCATACTTAATAAAACGCTTCATTTCTGTAAATAAAGGTAAATTTATTTGCGTGTAACATAAACCAGCCCATGCATATTCCGTAATTTCATTTTGTTTTTTTAAATCTAAGTATGGTAACAAATATTTTCGGCACCATTGCTTTTCAATATGATATAGAAATGTAATATCTGCTATTAAACGAGCAAACATAAAGTTTGTTCGTACTGAATTAACTCTTACTTGTTCTTCAAATAAAAATAAATATTCATATACATTACGATCGTATAAATGATCATATGATAACAACTTTAATAATACAGCCGTCATTTTTCCAACAGGATGCTGAATTGATTCATTGTAAAAATCTTGTTTTCCAAGCTTAAAATCCGTATCACTCTTCATAACTTGAGGAAACACTGAAAAAGCAAAGCGTTTTACAACACGTATACTATTCTCTTCTAACTCTTCTAGTCGATTACTAATTTCATATAGAAAACTACTAATTAACCAATGAAAAGCAGTATTTCTAACAAATTTCTGCAATAACGGAATAATTTTTTGGATTTGATCATTTGTCAATCCTCTGTTATTTCGCCATTCTCTAATACAAACAAACCATACTTCATTACTTATTTCTTGCACTCCTACTAATTGATATGCGAATGAAATACTCCACTCTGTATTCAATTTACATGCTTTTGATAACATCTCTAAAAAATGGCGTTGTTCAAAAACACCATCTTGCGAAAATTGCCGAACTTGCTTCATAATTTCAACATCTTTCAGCTGCAATAATCCGTCAGCTGTTACATTACAAGTAATGCTTTGCGCTGTATCCTCTTTCTTTTGTACACTGTATTGTTCAGAATGAAAATGAGGATGCTTTTGCTTCATTAACTCATACCCATTTGCCGTAGATGGACTATTTGAATCACACTTAAATAATAAGTCTAATACGAGACATGCATCAAATACTCTCTCTTCTGTAAGACGCTTTATTACAGTTCGAGTGACTTCTTCTTTTGTTTTTTCCAAACAATTTGCATAATGACTTTTTAAAAGTTGGAAAACTTCGTGTTTATAAGTGAAATCTAAAAGAAGTCCTTCATGTAACAACCATTTCATTTTGTCATCTACACGAACAAAAATATTTTTATTCATCGCATCAATTGCAATTCGCTTTTGAAGTACACTATTCGCTTCTATCATTTCTGTAATATAATAATCCGCTTTTTTCTCATTGTTTTCACATAAATAAGTTAGACACTCTTTTACAATTTGTATTAAAAATGCAAGATCATTTTGATGAAACTCTTTTTCTACATCTTCCGTATTTCTTTTTTTCAGTGCCGTTTGTCTTAATGACAACATTCTCAATTTTTCTAATCCAATCATCATAATTGGAACAGCATAATAGGCGATATATGGCCTCATCTTTTCATTCCAAATTTGCTCCACATGAGAAACTGTTGATACTGGTAAGCGACTCGATTCCTCGAGTTCTATTGCTTCTTGCGTATCATTTCCCCATTTTCTTACACGTTTCAACTTCAGCTTTCCGTCTAAAATAAAAGTTAGTAACAATAACGCAATTTCCTTATGCTCAGGAAAAGAACATTTTTGCAGTAACTTAGAAATCTTTTCTATAGAGCTACTATCTTTTTCAGCAGTTTCTAATAAAAGGAGTGTCCACCTGGCAAACAACAATGGGTCCATCTTACTCTTCTTTTCGTTTAAGTAGTTACAAATTGTTCTCCATAATAACGGTGATATTTTAGAATAGTTTTTATAAATTAATTGAAATAATTCTATCTGATGACTAAAAAGAAATTGTTCCACTAACCATTCTGCAAGTAATTCATCTACTTCATTATAGTTTGGCGTAAGCATAAACAAATTTTGTAATTTACCTTCTGCTTCTAACCATTCGACCCATTCATAATCGTGAGCAAATTCCACAAAGTAACGAACTGTTTCAATTTTTTTAATTGATTGCTTTATGTATGATAATTGTTCCTGTTCTACTGACGGGGGAACCGTTACAATATCCCGAATACGCATTCTTTTCGTAATATAATTATCACCCATTAATTCCGCCCAGCGTTTTACCGCTTTTACGAGGGATTGATGATTATTCACTTTATTCGGATACACAATCGGTCTTATCCCCAAATGTTCCCAGTGGTACGTATTTTCTCCTTGTGCGACGAAAGCAAATCGTCTTGTACTTGGTGGTAAACCAGTTGCTAAATATTTCATTACTGGGTCATTATGACTATATCCAACGAATAAAACGGTGTAATTTGAGAATAGATCGACTAAAAATCTTCTCGCCCACCCTTCCGTTAAGTAAGCCCTTCCAAAATCACCGTCTGTTAAAATTAAAGCCTCTTTCTCCTGTTCTACATTACCATGTATATAAGCAAGACCTTTAAAAGCTCTCCCAGTCGGTAAAGCTGGAGCGTAATAAACATTGATATCTCTATTTATTTCTTTAATTGCAGTTGTAAAATGTTGATCAAAATTTGTTGTTACAATGCGGATATCTGTATCTAAAGGAAATAACCTTGGAATTGCATAATGTAATGGATTCGGTTTTGATTTCTCTATATGAACAAGATCTCTTGCGACTTGATGTACATCTTTTGTTTTCGCAATTTTACCAAGATAATAATCATGTGGTTCTGTTATTTCACGCTTTTCGACATATAACGTTTTTGCAATTTCATCAACTAAATCATCAAAATTTGGTAAGTTTGATTTCCCTTTCATAGAAACTCCCGCTCCAACAAATAACACTAACTTTCCTTGCTCAATGTGATCAATTAACTCATCTGGAATTTCTACTTCTGAAGTAATCCACATCCTGGATTCCCCCTTACCTAAAAATGTCATACACTCTCATTTTACTATAACATTTTTTCGTTATTTTTATAATATTTAGACTAAATTCCGAACATGAAAAAGTTTTATGTAAATAAATCCGTTACAATGTATGAACTCCAGAATTTATTGCAAAACTATGTATAAATCGGAGGTGTAAATTTTGAATGATTTCACAGTAGTGCTTATCAAGTTTATATCGTGCATTATCGCATTTAGCATTGGGCTTGCTTTATTTTTCCCTGCAACGTTTGTTCAAATTATTTCATTCAGTCTCTTTGTTACAATCGTATCCTACATGTTCGTTGATAAAATTATTTTAAATCGAATTGGCAATACTGGTGCCATTATGTCGGATTTCTTATTAACATATTTAAGCGTATGGATTTTCGGTAATATTTTATTAGACAACTATATGCAAATTGCATGGGGCAGTATCCTTTCTGCCATCGTCTTCACTTTATCTGAAGTAATCGTTCATCGCTTCTCTAACTCTCATACAAGGCACAACAATGATAACATTCGTATTAATCGCCGCTTTGCATATGGTACGGAGTTTGCTGAAGAACAAAATATATTGGATAAAGACAAGAAAAAGTAACATTTTAATACAGGAGCACCCTTTTTAATTATGTGGTGCTCCTTTTTTGTATATTTTTATTATGATACGTGAAATTATATAAACGATTATTTCAAAATATCGACTTACCAACAATATTTGACGCTATTTTTCTAATAAAAAAACTGCCTCTTATTTAGAGGCAGCCACTTTCAAGTCTTTTAATGCAACAACATCCGCAAACGCTCCCAATACTGCGTTATGATGTTTCACAATATCTTCAGCACGTAACACTTCTGCATCAAATGTACTATGCGCATCACTAACTAACGTTACTTTATATCCTTCACTACATGCTCTGCGCGTTGTCGTATCTACACAATACTCTGTTTGCATTCCCGAAAGAATAACGTGTTCAATTCCTTTCTCTTGTAACACTTCGCTTAAGTTTGTCTTATGGAATGAATCTGGCGTCGTCTTTTCAACAATATCATCCCCTTCTTGCGGAGCGATTGTTGCATGGATTTGCCATCCATCCGTACCTTTTTCTAACGGATGGTCTTTAGGACCGTTATGTTGGACATAAATAACTGGAATATCATTTGAACGACATTCCCCAATAAGCTCTTGCAATGTTTGTAAAAACTTTCCCCCATTATGTACTGGCATTCCAGCTGTATACATACCGGCTTGCACATCAATTACGATTAATGCTTTTTTCATTTCACACAGCTCCCTTCGTTTATATAAGCCATTGCATATTCATTATAATTGTTTGTATTCCATCATCCAACAATCTTCTAGTTCCCCCTCATGCAGCTCATGTTCCTTTAAAATCTTTACTTTTTTAAATCCGCATTTTTCATAACACTTTATCGCTCGTTCATTATTTACTTTCGGATCCATTGCGATTGCTTCTGCTCCCATTTCACCCATAATGTATGTAATTGCTGCCTGAACGAGTTTTTGTCCAATTCCTTTTCCCCAATAGACTGGTTCACCGATAAATTGATCCATTCCCCATACATTTTGTGATTCTTTATAGCCATATATCGCTTTCCACTCTGAATCAACTGGGTACATTTGTATGTAACCAATCGGAACGGTATCAAATTCTATTAAACATCTATTTTCATTACTGTTTGGATTATGCATAAAATGATCAAGCACCTTTTCTACAGATTGCGGATTATCTCGCCCTTCGTAATACCGCAGGACTGCTGGGTCCGTTAACCATTTAGAAATGATAGCTGCATCATTTTCCATTACGTATCTAATCAATAAACCTTCTTTTTGAAAAAGCATATTATACCTCTATTATTCCTTTATATTTTTTCTTGATGTTACATCTTTCATTGCACCTACTAATGCATATGGTAGTAATGTAATCGCAAAAAATGCTGTAAATACGTTAAATTGCGGGATTGTATAGAGTGTGAACCATTCAGTGAAAAATTGAGAATTTAATATTCTATTAAAAAACTCTCCGCCTGGCCTAAAGTTTGGTGCCCACGCAGTTATTTCACACAAAATAAACAGTAACTGAACAATAAAAAATGCCCCTAGATAACGAAACCAAGTCCGTTTCCATATAGGTTGTGCATTTTTTAATATATCCCCCATCTAACCCCCTCCTTAAATATCCATCATATTGATTATACACTTTCTCCACGTTATTTGTTAAAATTTTCTATATAATCAATACTGTTGGGGGAATGCATTATGTCTAATCATATACTTACATCCACTTTAATCATTCTTAGAGGAAACTCCGCAAGTGGTAAAACAACGATCGCAAAGCAACTACAAGAACATTTCGGACAAGGTACACTTTTAGTCTCTCAAGACGTCGTGCGTAGAGATATGTTAAGAGTACACGACACGATGGGGAACTTATCTCATGATCTACTATTTGAAATTACGAAGTACGGAAAAGGAAAATGTAAGTTTGTTATTTTAGAAGGTATTTTAAACAATCGTAGATACGGTGATATGTTGAAAGAATTAATTCGTTATTTTGATGGAAATGCATATACATATTACTTTGATTTATTACTCGAGGAAACCATTAGACGACATAACACAAGGGACAAACGACATGAATTTGGTGAATATTCCCTTCAAAAATGGTATAATCCGCACGATACAATTGAAGTTGCTAGTGAAACTATTTTTACAGATAATTTTACACAAAAAGATATATTTGATGCGATTCTTAACGATGTTGCGATACAAAAACAAGACTAATATAATATGTTAGTCTTGTTATGTACTTTGTGTTTCCGTTTTTATAATTGAACAATCTTTACATAAATAAAAATAGATATTCATTTCCCCAAACTGGAAATCAACTACTGAAATAAGTTCACGTTCCTCGATATCTTGTGTAATTGTAGCAGCATACTTCATCTCTTTAGAACAAGTTGGACACGCCAAATCCTCTGGAAGATCATCATATAATGGTGCCCCTAACAATCTACATACATATTCCGAACCGAACAAGTCGAAAGCTTCCCAGTACCTATCTTCATCTGTAGGTATATCTTCATTTTTCATATTTATAAGCTTTACCGTTGTTTTTGGTAATGAAACTGGTAACTTATCTTCCTCTTCCATTATCCATTCTTCTGTATTTTGCTGCTGTATGATTTGAACTGTTTTACCTCCATCACTTAACTGAAAATATTGCGGTTCCCACACCATCGCGCAGTTCAAGCATGAAACGAATGGTAAAATATTTAGTTCACTACTTTTAAGTTCAGCAAGTCTCTCATCTTTTAAATCAAAACAGAGAATTTGGTGCATCTTCTCACCGCATAACTTACATACTGGCAAATTGCAATCTTGACCGCCAAAGTAATGATTATATGAACCTCTTCCTTCAATTACTCTATACCCTTTCCGCTCATTACAATGTGCGCCATATAATTCTATTGTCATATTCTATCCTCGCCTTTTATAAGAATGATTCACAAAATGATAATAATTAAGACTAAAAAACATCGTCTTCCTGAATAGTTTCCATAATAAATTCTTTTAAACTCGGAGATATTTCTTCCATTTCGTCATCCGCGTGATACCAAATATATATTTTATCATCCATTTTTCCATTATTTATTTTAAAGCACAATTTATCCCCTGAACCATCGTCACTAATTATGATAAGATTTTCTGGTATAGACTCATCTCTCATGTCAATGTTTTTTCTAACAATATCATCCAAAGTTTTCGTTACATTTCTATTATCTTTAATCGGATATAGTATCCATTCCCCTATTTCAGCATTATTAACTAATTTAATAAGATCCCTATATTGATTTGGGAAAGCAGCACCTAGCTTTTCTTCCGTTTCTTTTATTTGCAACTCCAATACACCTTGTTTCTTTGTTTCAATATATTCTCTTACTTCTTTCATGAAATACACCTATCCTTTGAACTTAATTACACTATTATGAGTGAAAGTGTTTAGTAAACGATTTGATCCGATTTATATATTTCATTATACGTTAACCCTTCGTTTTCAACATACTATTCTTCTCTACTTCTCAATAACCTTCTGTTCTACTTCCTTACCTCATTCTTAATAGTTTTTCTAAACATGAGACAATTTTTATGTTTTATTACAGGTTTATTAATAAGTCATTTAAAAATCCTATTATACTTCCACTAAAAAAATAAAAGCCAGCCTCAATAAAGAGAACTGACTTCTATTTGGATCATTATAGTTACTATAAAATTTTTACTTTAACAGTTTTTCTTCCCCAATTCATAGCTTTACTTTTTGACCCCATTAATACATCAATACGATTACCTTTAATTGCGCTTCCAGTATCACCAGCGATAGCTTCTCCATAACCTTCTACCCATACTTTAGATCCTAATGGGATTACTTTCGGGTCAACTGCGATAATTCTCATATTCGGATTTGCCGTTAAATCATGCCCCATCGCAGTTAAAACGCGTCCACCATATGTACCATTTTCACTTGGATCAGCAGTATACGCTGTCGCTACTACCGTTAATTCACGTTTAGCAGACTGTATGTTGTTTTTTGATACTTCTTTCGCTCTCTCTTCTTCTTTAGCTTTTGCTATTTCTCTTGCTCTTTCTTCTTCCTTGGCTTTTGCTATTTCTCTTGCTTTTTCTTCTTCTTTAGCTTTAGCTTTTGCTATTTCTCTTGCTCTCTCTTCTTCTTTAGCTTTTGCTATTTCTTTTGCTTTTGCTATTTCTTTTGCTTTCTCTTCTTCTTTAGCTCTTGCTATTTCTCTTGCTTTCTCTTCTTCTTTAGCTTTTGCTATTTCTTGCGCTTTTTCTTCTTCTTTAGCTTTTACTTCTTCTTTAGCTTTTACTTCTTCTTTAGGCTTTACCATTTCTTGCGCTTTCGGTTCTTCTTTAACTTTTACTTCTTCTTTGACTTTTGCCTCTTCTTTAGGCTTTACTATTTCTTGCGCTTTCGGTTCTTCTTTAACTTTTACTTCTTCTTTGACTTTTGCCTCTTCTTTAGGCTTTACTATTTC